>JAJQAB010000068.1 GCA_021203985.1 Ruminococcus sp.
TGGGTATATTTATATTATACCACATTGTCTAACTTTTGGGGAGCGGTTCAAACTTTCTTTGTGGAAATTTTTGAAAAAAAGTACTTGCATTTCCGGATGCGGTGTGTTATAATAATAAAGATATTGATGAAGTGCCGTAATTTGCAAGAGACAGCTGAGAGGAGGGATCGCATGAGTATTTTAGAAATCATCCTGGGAATTGTCGTGCTTTTGATCAGCGTAGTTCTGATTGTGATCTGCATGGCGCAGGAGCAAAAACCGCAAAATGCGACCGCTGCACTGACCGGTGCAAGCAATGATTCTTTTTATGACAAGAACCGCGGGCGCACAAAGGAAGCGCGTCTGAAAAAAATCACGTTTTGGTGTTCGCTTCTGTTTTTTGCATTGATTTTATTCATGGATATCGTAATGCCGCTGCTGATTGACTAAGTGCTGGCATTTCTTCCTGTACTTCGGTGTTTTTGAGAAAGACGCTGGAGTGCAGGATGTTTTTTTAAGGCAATGTTTTTAGGGCAATGAAAAGCGAAAGGAAGAGATTAGATTTATGGCAAATACACAATTCGGCGGTACAGAGAGCGTTGAAAGCTATCGCAGTAAAATTGTAACAATTCTCAAGAAAAACGGACGCGCACCGCTTTCTGACCGAGAGCTTGCAACCAAATGCCGTACAAACCGCGGCGGCGCAGCGAATTTTCGCAAGGCGGTTGACGCGCTTTGTCAAAAGGGCATCATTTGTGAGCGCCGCAGGGGCTACGTCCTGTCCGCGGTGATGGGCTATTTCCCGGCAACGATTGTCCGTCTGAGCCGCACCTTCGGCTTCGCAAGACCAGAGGAAGAGGGCGCACAGGATATCTTTATTCCAGGGAAGTTTTTGCAGGGCGCGATGACAAAGGATCGCGTTCTGATCGGCAATATTCCGTCAAGAAGTGGCAAGCCAGAGGGCGAGGTTCTCGCGATCCTCGAAGAGGCGGACAACCGTCTCACCGGCATTATCGTAAGCGAAAACGGCAGACTGATGTTTCGTGCCGACACAATGTCCAAAACGCCGCTCCAGATTCAACGAAAGGACAGCGTACCTTATCAGGAGGGCGAAAAGGTCATGGCACAGGTCGTGTACCGCGGTCAGCGCCACGCGGAGCACAAGGTAAAGATTGTGCTCAGCTTCGGCGAAGCAACGCGCGCGAGCGTCTGTGCGGAATCGATTGTTGCAATTCACGGCGTAGAGCCAGCATTCCCCGAAGAAGTCGTACAGGAAGCCGAAGCGCTTGCCTCTGCGCCGATTCCGGAAGCCAAATATGCAAAGCGGCTGGATCTGCGCGATACGCCGATTTTCACGATCGACAGCACCCATTCGAAGGATTTGGACGATGCGGTGTCTTTGGAGCGGACGGAAACGGGCTATCGGCTCGGCGTGCACATCGCTGATGTTTCCTATTATGTGCAGCCGAAAACCGCACTCGACAACGAAGCATTAAAACGCGGCACAAGCATTTACTATGCGAACCGGGTCATCCCTATGCTGCCAGAATGTCTGTCGAACGGTGCATGTTCGCTCAATCCCGGCGAGGACCGTCTGGCGTTTTCCGCGCTCCTGGATCTGGACGAAAACGGCGAAATCGTAAAATACGACTTCCGCAAAACGATCATCCGTTCCGCTGTGAAGGGCGTTTACAGTGAGGTCAACGAAATTCTTGACGGCTCAGCTTCGCCGGAGGTTCTCGCGCGTTACGCGGCGGTAAGACACATGATTCCGCTGATGGACACGCTCTGCGACATTCGTCTGCGGGAGCGCAAACGGAGAGGTTCGCCGGAGCTGGAAACCGCAGAGGGAAAGCTGATCTTAAACGAAGATAACGTCTGTATCGATGTCCAGGCACGCACGCGCGGCAAGAGCGAGTGCATCATTGAGGAAATGATGCTGCTTGCAAATGAAGCGGCGGCAAAGATGGCGCACGACAAGCATTTACCGTTTGTCTATCGTGTACACGACAAGCCGTCTCCGGAAAAGATCGAAAACCTCGAACGGATTCTGCTGCAGCTCGGTGTCGAAGTGCCAAAGTTCACAAACATCCAGCCGTCTCACCTAGCACAGATTCTGGACGGTACAAGAGATACGGACTTATACCCGATTCTGAACGTCATGGTGCTGCGCTCGATGACAAAGGCGACTTATTCCGCCGAACCAATCGGACACTTCAGTCTGGCACTGCAGGATTATGCGCACTTTACCTCCCCGATCCGCCGTTATCCGGATCTGGCAATTCACCGCATTTTAAGCAGCTATTGCGAAACGCCGGACGCCGCAGCGATTCAGAAGCGGTTCGAAGCGTTCGTGGAGCAAGCCGCTGCACAGTCGAGCGAAGCGGAAATCCGCGCGGTTACGATCGAGCGCAACTGTGACGACTGCTATAAGGCAGAATATATGCAGCAGCATCTGGGCGAGGTTTATGACGGAATCGTTGCCGGCGTCACGGATTTCGGTTTCTATGTGGCGCTGCCGAACACCGTAGAGGGGCTAGTACATGTGGCTTCCTTGCCAGAGAGCGACTGGATCAATGATGACAGCATTGCTTTCCGCGAAGAACAGGGCGATGTTTGCTATCGGCTCGGCGATTCGGTTCGGGTGCAGTGCACGAAGGTCGATGTCAACAGCGGCAACGTGGACTTTGCACTGGTGGAAGAGGGCTGCGAATCGGCATAATCGCTGAGTTAGCGCCAATCGTATGCAGCAAATGTGATAAATTCTTTGAAAACCCTTGCAAAATTTTCCATTCTATGGTATGATACTTTTATACAGCCGGCATTACGCTGTCGGCTGTTTTTCGTACGGGAATCGAATCGCCCAGAGCGGCGGTGCCGTACAAATTACATATGAAAACACATGCAAAGGAGAATACTACCCATGCAGTATGGTTACTTTGATCTCAAGAACAAAGAGTACGTCATTGACCACCCGGACACACCCGCGCCCTGGGTCAACTACCTCGGCTCACCGGAATACGGTGCAATGATTTCCAACAACGCCGCCGGCTATAGCTTTGTCAAATCCGGCGCAAACGGCAGAATCAGCCGCTTCCGCTTTAATTCCATGATGGCACTTCCGGGGCGCTATCTCTATCTGCGCGACAACGATACCGCGGACTATTGGTCGGTATCCTGGCAACCGGTCGGGAAGTCCTTGGACACCTATCAGAGTGTCTGCCGCCATGGCACGGCGTACACCGTCATTTCCGCAAACTATGCGGACATTTCCTCGGAAGTAACCTATTACGTGCCGATCGGCGCAACCTATGAGGTATGGCGCGCAGTCGTCACCAACAACAGCGACAAGCCGCACAAACTCTCTGCGTTCGGCTTCGTGGAATTCACCAACGACAACAACTATGAACAGGATCAGGTTAATCTGCAGTACACCCTGTTCATCACGCGCACGAGCTTTGAGGGCAATAAAATCCTCCAGCATATCAACGAAAACAGCGGCAAGGACGAGACTGGCTCGAACCATCGCGAGCGCTTCTTCGGCATGGTCGGTGCGCCGATCTCCGGCTATAACGGCAGCCTGGACAGCTTCATCGGTCCGTACCGCACCTACTCGAATCCGATCGCGGTAGAACAGGGCAAGTGCAGCGGTGAAATGAACTACAACACCAACGCCTGCGGTGCACTCCAAAGCGATTTGGTGCTCGCCCCAGGTGAGTCGAAGGAACTGATCTACGTGCTCGGGCAGAAGGATAACGCACAGGCAAACGAAATCCTCGCTTCCTATGAGACTGCTGGCAAGGTGGACGGAGAAGTCGAAGCGCTGAAGGCATACTGGCACGGAAAACTCAATCACTTCCAGGTGAATACGCCGTCAGAATCCTTCAACAACATGATCAATGTATGGAACGCATACCAGTGCTTTATCACCTTCATCTGGTCGCGCGCTGCTTCCTTCGTTTACTGCGGACTGCGAAACGGCTATGGCTATCGCGACACGGTACAGGATATTCAGGGCATTATCCACTTAGACCCGGAGCTTGCCGCAGATAAGATTCGCTTTATGCTGTCGGCACAGGTCGACAACGGCGGCGGTCTGCCGCTGGTGAAATTCGATCACAACGCCGGTCACGAAAATACACCGGACGATCCGGAATACGTCAAGGAAACCGGACACCCGTCCTACCGCGCAGACGATGCGCTCTGGCTGTTCCCAACGATTCGCAAATATGTCGGCGAGTCCGGCAACCAGGCGTTCTATGACGAAGTGATTGTCTATGCAAACTGCGGTGAGGACACGGTTTATGACCACCTGAAAAACGCAATCCGTTTCTCGATGGAGCGTCTGGGCGATCACCATATGCCGGCAGGACTTCACGCGGACTGGAACGACTGTCTGCGTCTCGGCAAGAAGGGCGAGTCTACTTTCGTTGCGTTCCAGCTGTACTACGCAATGTCGATGATGCGCGAACTTGCGACACAACGCGGAGATGACGCATATATCACCTACCTAGACAAAGTGCAGAAGGAACTGGGCGATGCACTGGAGGCGTGCTGGAATGAGGATCGCTTTATCCGCGGTATCCGCGAGGACGGCGTTGTCGTTGGCGCGAAGAAAGATCCGGAGGCGTCAATGTGGCTGAATCCGCAGAGCTGGAGCGTCATTTCCGGCTTCGCATCGAAGGACCAGAGCGAACAGGCGATGCAGTCTGTTGCGGATCTTCTAGACACGCCGTACGGCGCAAAGCTGCTCGATCCACCTTATGTGGATCACTACTTTGACGGCGCGCTGATGCACATCTTTAATCCGGACACGAAGGAAAACGGCGGTATCTTCTCGCAGTCGCAGGGCTGGCTGATTCTGGCGGAAAGTCTGCTCGGTCACGGTGACGCGGCGTTCCGTTACTTCGAGGAAAGTTCGCCGGCTTCGATGAACGACAAGGCGGAGCAGCGCGTGCTCGAGCCGTATGTACATGGACAGTTCACAGAATCTACGGCGTCTCCATATGCAGGACGTTCCCATGTACATTGGCTCACCGGTACGGCTTCGACTGTTATGGTCGGCTGCGTGGAAGGCATTTGCGGTATGCGCCCGGATGCAAACGGTCTGCATATTTGCCCTTCGATTCCGGCGGCATGGGATGGCTTTACGATGGAAAAGATCTTCCGCGGCAAGAAGTTGTCGATCGCGGTGCAGAACCCGAACCATGTGCAAAGCGGTGTCGTTTCCCTGACCTTAAACGGAAACGCAATGGACGGTGACTATATCCCGGCGAATGCCCTGTCGGATCAGAACGCCGTTACGGTTGTCTTGGGCTAATCGGATAATAAAGCAAAAATAACATAAAAAAAAGAAAGCCACGCTCTCTTTACCGCAAGTACACGGTAAAGAGAGCGTGGCTTTTTCATATATGCAGCGCGAAGCTGCTATTGTATCGCTTTAGGAGACTGTGTAAATCACTTGCTCGTCTGTAACAACCCAGCCGCTTTCCTCCGGCGCGTCCTCATCGATATAGAGCGTATACTGCGTCATCGTGATCTCCGCAATTTCCTGTGGATCGATCAGCTCTTCGTAGCAAAGAATCTCTGTCTCTACTGTTTTGTCATCGTTCCACGTTGCATAATGGGTGATCGTCACGCGCTGGGCATCCGTTTCACCATCCGCCGAATCGTCTGTAGAAATCAAGCGTCCATCGGTCGGCATCAATTCATAGACGACCATCTGGTCATCGCCGCAGAGATCCGCATCGTGTGAAATCTGCGCGGACAGCGTTTGCAGTGTGATTTCGCCGCCATCGTACACGGCATTAATCGGATCTGCCACGGTGAAGTTCAGCGGTATCTCCGCGTGCCATACACCGGCAACCGCGCAGTCGGAATCGGCATACAGTGCGTCATACTGCTCCTGCGTCAGCGCATCGTAATTCTGCTCATTCCAGTACGCCTTCCAATCATCCACGCTGAACACATCCGGTAGTTCACCGTCTGCAAGACAGTCCAGTGCATCTGCGCCGTAGGTTTCGAGAATATAATCGTTTCTCCATTCGTTTTGCGTTTCCTGTACGGTATCAGAAACCGCCTGAATTTGCCGGCTTGTATAGAAGTTCTGGAACGTGAGATCCAGCCTTTTCCCCTGTAAATCCAGATCGGCCAAAAAGAGATTGATCACGTACTGATTCTCACCGGTTTCGCTTGCATGCAGTGTACAGGTTTCGCCCGCGTAGGAGAGCTGTTCTTCCATACCGTCCTCTTGCACGACCGCGTACGTCACCAGCGGACTTGTCTCATCCACAATCAGTTCCACGCCGTCCTGCGCGGTAACCTGAAAGCTCAGCATCGCCTGACTTTGATCGCCGTACATACCGAGCAGCGTAAACTGCACGTCCCCGCTCGTACTGTCGGAGCTGACCTGCGGTGTTGAGACGAGCGACTCCATCGCTTCCGGCGACACCGGCGTTTGCTCGATAAACAAGCTCTCGAAAAACGCATGAATCCCGTCATAGCCTGCCGCCACAGACAAGAGATTGCACCCAATCGACAGTGCTGTCACTGCGGCAACACCGGCAGCCACCCGTTTCCACAGCCGTCCATGGCTGCGCTGCGTCTGAGGCTCAATGTCTACCCGCGCATAGATGCGTTTTTTTACTGCGTCCATATCCACAGCTTCTGTCTGCAGTTTGGGCATGCCCTGTGCTTTTGCATCGTAATAGTCAAATAAATCATAGCAATTCCATTTCATAATGTAACTCCTTTCGTGCTAGCGGAAAATCCAATATGTTTCACGGCAGGCGAATCCTCATAGCCATACCCGCGCGCAATCAGTTCCTCTTGCATCTTTTTGCGCAGACGGCTCATCCGCATTTTCACGGCAGATTCCGTTATACACATTTCCTGTGCAATTTGCTTCACGCTTTCGTAGGAATAATAATAGCGAATCAGAATCTCGCGATCCTTTGCAGAAAGCATGTGCAGCACATCATGCAAGACATTGGAAAGAACGTGCGCTTCGATCGTTTCTTCGACATCGTCCTCGGCATATACATCAATCAGATCCTCGAGATTCTCCGTATGCCGATAGCTTCGGATGCGATTCTTCGCGCAGTTTCGGGCGATTGTCACCAAATAACCGCTGAAGTTCCCCGGCTTTAGCTGATCGGCGTGCTCCCACACGGATACGAATACATCCGTCGTCAGTTCTTCCACGTCAGATTCCGACAAATATTTCCCGACAATATTGCGTATGATGGTTGCCACATACGGCGTGTATTTCTGCATCATGTCCTCGAGTGCCTGCGGTTGATGGCGCTTTAAGCGTGCGACCAGATTTCGTTGCTGCATTCCACTTCCCTCCTTTCTTCTAAAGGCAGCCTGTACAGGCGCTTGCTGTACGACTTTGCCCTTTCACTTATAACAACACGCAAACAGGTGAATTAGTTACATCGCAGCAAAACAAAATACCACACAGCAAAACCTCTCGATTTTCTCTGTGTGGTATTTTCTATCGTATTGCCGCAAGAAATCTTTTCGTTACGATTCTTCTTCCTCGTCCGCTTCTTCTGCGTCCTCTTCTTCCGGGTCGGCATGTCCGATTTGGTGCAGACTGCTGTGCGACAGCATTTGTTCATACGACATCGGCGCGCGGTCGTCCGCTTCGGCTTCCTCCACGTCATCATCTACGATACTGCGATAACCGTCATCCGTTTCTTCCGCGTCCTCCGTTTGCTCCGCCGTGCCGTGCAGCGCCGCCTTTTCCGCCGCCGTCATCATATTGTGCCGTACAATCCGAATGGCAATCAGAATCACGACAACGACCACAAGGGCAATTCCCACATAAAGCGCAAAGGTCGCCCAATCAAAGTCGATCGACTGGAACTTCACCTTCACATCGCAATCCTTCGCATAATTCGAAGCCACGCCGGTATAGCCGGTCAGCAAGAAGCCGTCAATTGCATCAATCAAAATCGATTCCCCGGAATCGGTGGTGATGGTGATGGTATCATTGCCCTCTTCCTCGGGCGAAGTACAGCCAAATGCATACGAACCGATCTCCGAAACGCGCTTCGGCAGACGTACATTCAGCAGCGAATCACAGCAAAAAAACGCATAGTCGCCGATTTCCAGCGCATCGCCTTCACCGCCGTCCTCATCGTCCGCACCCTCGAAGGTCACCGAGGTCAGCGCCGTGCAGTCCGAAAACGCCGTTGTGCCAATCGTTGTCACGGTTTCCGGAATCGTCAGCGACTGCAGACTGATGCAAAAGTCAAACGCCATTTCGCCAATATACTGCAATCCCGACCCGAATGTAACCTGTTCCAAATTGTAAGCGAAGAAGAATGCGCCGGCGTAAATCACCAGCACGTCATCCGGCACGGCAAACGATGCGTCTGTCCGACCTGCCGGATAGAGATAGAGAATCGTCTGATCGGTATTATAGAGCACGTTATCTTCCACAGTATACGTGGGGTTGCCTTCCTCTACGGAAATACTTTTCAGGCTCTGACAGCCAAAAAACGTCATCGCGCCAATGTCCTCGAGCATTGCCGGAATGACAAACTCCTGCATGCTCATACAGCCGTAAAACGTATAACTGCCAAGCTCCGTCAGCTGATCCGGGATCGAAACCGTTTGCAGTGCCGTGCAATAATAAAACAGCTGATCGCCAATGCTTTCGACTGTGTCGGGCAGCGTCAGTTCTTCGAGTGCGGTGCAGTACCCAAACGCCATATCGCCGATCGAAACGGTAGCCTCACCCAGATTCAGTTCTTCGAGCGCCGTGCACTCGAAAAAGCAGCCAGCTGGAATTTCAGTTACCGAATTGGGAATGGTCAGCA
Source organism: Ruminococcus sp. (assembly GCA_021203985.1). Taxonomy (GTDB): domain Bacteria; phylum Bacillota; class Clostridia; order Oscillospirales; family Ruminococcaceae; genus Ruminococcus_C. The sequence goes on from JAJQAB010000068.1 coordinate 8,811, forward strand.
ATGTCAGGCTCGTGCAGCCATAAAACGCCGCATCTCCAATCTCTGTGACAGACGATGGAATCGACAGCGCCTGTAGACTAGTACACTCTGCAAATGCCTCTTCCCCAATAGAAACGATATTATAGCCATCGATCTCTGACATAATGCTGACGTGCGTTGCCGAAGTGCTGCATGCCGTAATAGAAACCTCCGTGCCGCTTAATATTGTATAAGTGAGCGTGCCATCATCAAATGTGCTCGTACTGTCCTCACTGCTATCCTCTGCCCAGACCGGACCGGACGTCATTCCAACGCACATTCCCGTTAAAATTACCGCCGCAGCACCCGCCGCCCAGCGTCTCAGTCCATTGTAACGATTCTTCTGCTTCATAGTTTCGATTCCTTTCCGCCGCGTCAAAGCACTTTGTGTACTCGACACGTGGCATCGTTTATCATGCGGTGTTGTGCTTATTTTTTCTTTTTTTTCTTCTTTTTTTGCCCGGATGTACGCTTCCCGGATTCCGCCGCGTGGCGGCTCGTGGGGCAAATCCGGTTGCGGCTGCGCCGGATCAGAACCAAAGCAACAATCCCTGCCGCAAGCAAGAGGGCAATCAGCACCGCCAGCAGCCAATACCACATGGTACTGCCGTACTGTTCCCATTCCTGCAAATAGCACTTCACCGCATCGCTGCCGGCATTGTTGACAACCAGCTGATCCATCCGTTCCATCTGCTCAGTCTCTGACGAATCGTAATAGCCAATCGCATACGACCCAATCTCTGTGATCGTAGATGGCAGCGTCAACTCCTTCAGCGATCCACAGTTATAGAAACACTGCGCGCCGATCGAAGTCACGCCCTCCGGAATCGTCACGGTTTCCAGCGCAGTACACGCGTAAAAGCAGTTGTCCCCCAGCGACTGTAACGTAGACGGAAGCGTCACCTGTTCCAGCACAATGCAATAGCCAAACGCCGCCCCATCGAGCGCAGTCAGCCCCTCCAGCAGCGTGATCTCCCGCAGGCTCGTGCAATAATAAAAGCAGTCCTCGCCAATCTCTGAGACGCTACCAAATGAAATTTCCTCCAGCGTCATCGAACCAATAAAGCTCCAGTCCTCCAGACGGCGGCAATTCTCCGGCACAGTATAGGCGGTATCTGCCTTCGCCTGTGGGTAGCGGATCAGAGTTTCGCCGTCCGCGGTAAATAGAACGCCGTCCTGTGCCAAATAGGACGGATTTTCCGCGTCAACAGAAAATTCCGTCAGTGCCTGACAGCCGTCAAAGCAATAGCTGCCGATCGTAGTGCAGGACGCCGGAATTGTCACCGTGGTAAGCTCCTGGCAATTCTGAAAGGCGTATGCCCCGATCGATTCGATCTGCGCCGGCAGTTCCACACTCGTCAATGACGTGCAGCTATAAAACGCTTCATCTCCGATTTCGGTCAACGTATCCGGCAGGGTTACTGTGCCCAGCGCGGTGCAATTATAAAAAAGCGCGTCCGGCAGTACCGTCAGGGTCGATGGAAGCGACAGGCTGAGCAGTGTCGTACAGGATTCGAACGCACCTGCGCCAATCGTGCAAAGCCCTTCTGGAAGTGTCACCTGATACAAAATCGAACAGGACGCAAACACGCTCTCGCCGATTTCCACAATACTCTCCGGAATTTCCAGGACGGTCAGGAAATTGCAGCTCATAAAAGCCGCATCGCCAATCGCCGTCACCGGTGTGCCATCGATCTCGGACGGGATTTCCGCGGAGGTCGCCGCCGTATCGCAGGACGTAATCATCCAGCCGCCGTCCTCGGCTTCGCGGTAGGTAAACACATCGTAGGTCAGGTCCCCCGAAGTGTCAATCTCAATGCCGCTTTCCTCGGTTGTCTCTTCTGCAGAAAACACCGGCATCTGAGAAAGTCCCAGCAGCAGCGCCGCGCCTGCCGCGATCAGTTTGATCCAGCGCTTCATTCGGTATCCTCTTCTGTCACAGCCGTTTCTTCCGCCGCTTGCGCATCATCCGCAGCCTTTGGCGTTTCTTCCGGCGTCTGTGCCGCATCCGCTTGTTTTGCCTTTTTTTTGGCAGCCTTTTCGGCAGGGTCTTTCTGCTTTCTGCCGCTGCATAGCAAGACAACACCTGCGATCAGCAACACCAGTACGGCACAGCCAATCAGAATCCACTTGCCATACTGCTGCCAAATGCTCGTTTCTTCCTCCTGCGTCTGCACGGTTGTCGATTCGCCGTCCACCGATTCTGACATCACACTGCGGAATGTAAAGTTGTTGGCATAGTCGTTTTCTTCGTCCGTATCCGTACAATAAATCTGCGCCTGAGAGCCGACCGTACCGTAAATAATAAAGCCGTCTACCTGCGTAACCGTATCTGCTTCATAGCCGAACGCCGAAAATCCAATCGTTTCCACGCTCGCTGGAATCGTTACCTCTTTCATGGCAGTTCCAGCGAAGGCGGACATTTTCACAGTAGCCAGTCCATCTGGAAGTGTAATTGACGCTAAGTTTTCGCACGAAGCGAACGCCTCTGCGCCAATAATTTCCAGCGCGGACGGAAATACAATTTCGGTCAGACCGTTGCAGTAAATAAATGCATCATCGCCGATTTCGAGCAGCGATTCCGGCAATTCCAGCGATTCGAGCGGTGCATAGGCAAAGGACCAGTCGTCAATAAAGAGCAGCGTATCCGGAAATTCCACCGAAGTCAGCGCCGTATTGGAAAATGCGGAGGACCAGATTTCTACCACACCATCCGGCACGGTATAAGACGTTGCCGTGCTCGCGGTCGGGTAGGCGATCAGATATGCGCCATCCGCCGAAAACAGAACGCCGTCAATCGCCTGGAACTCGGTATTGCCGTCCTCGACATAAAACGCCTGTAGGGAAGTACAGCCGTAAAAGCAGGAGTCGTTGATAACCTCGAGCGTTTCGGGCAGGGTGATCGTCTCAACGCTCAGCTGGCTGACAAACGCGCCGCCGCCGATTTCTGTTACGGGATAGCCGTTCAGCTCGGACGGTACGACCAGATCGGTGCTGTCGGTAACACAGCGGCTGATCACGGCGGTGTCATCCTCACTCAATGTATACGTATACTCGCCGCAGGTGTACTCTACCTCTATTTCGGAGGATTCACTGTCCTCGTCATAAGCCACAACGCTCGACTCTTCCTCCTCCTCGGCGCATACCGATTCCGTGGGCAGCGCCAGCACCGACAGCAGCGCCATGGATGCTGTCAACAGTGCGATTTTTTTCTGTTTCATGCTTTTCATTTCCTTTTCTATTGCTTTTGCAGTACTGTGCTTATTCCACCGTAACCGACTTTGCAAGATTGCGCGGCTTATCCACGTCATTCCCCTTCAGCACCGAGGTGTAGTAGGCAATCAGCTGCAGCGGCACAACCGCAATCATCGGCATCAGCAGATCGTCAAAGTCCGGCAGATCATATCGCAGATCCACCGCTTCGGGGTCAATTGTATCACTTGCACGGCAGACCAGAATCACTCTTGCGCCGCGTGCCTTCACTTCTTTGATATTGCTGATCGTCTTTTCACGAAGCGCCGTCTGCGTTGCTACAGCAATCACCGGCATATTCTCCGTGATCAAGGAAATCGTTCCGTGCTTCAATTCTCCTGCCGCATAGGATTCCGAATGGATATACGAGATTTCCTTCAGCTTCAGCGACCCTTCCATGCTCAGCGCATAATCGAGTCCGCGCCCGATATAGAGCAGACTATCCGCCGTGATCAGTGACGAAGCGATATACTGCACCTGCTCCTTACGCTCGAGGATTTCGGCAATGCTGTCGGGTGTTTGCTCGAGAAGCGTGACCAGTCGGCGGCACTCGGTTTCGTCAATCTGTCCCACCGCCAGTGCAAGCTCAAACGCAAACAGATACATCACAGCAATCTGTACCATATACGCCTTCGTGGAAGCCACGGCGATTTCCGGTCCTGCGTGCGTATAGATCAGCATATCGGCTTCGCGGGCAATCGAACTTCCCATTGCGTTGACAATCGCCAGCGTTTTCGCGCCCAGGGATTTCGCCAAGCGCATTGCCGCCAGGCTGTCCGCCGTCTCGCCCGACTGGGAAATGACAATCACAAGGTCGCCCGTCCCCACAAGCGGATCACAATAGCGGAACTCGGACGCAATATCCACCGTCACCGGCACGCGCGCCAGCTTTTCGATGACATACTTCCCGACCGTTCCGGCGTGCATCGCCGTACCACACGCCACCACGTGAATTTGCCGAAAGCCGCGCAGCACCTCCAGCGTAATGCCGCATTCCTCCAGATTCGGCAGACCGTTCTGAATGCGCGGCGAAATTGTCGTCCGGATCGCCGTGGGCTGTTCGTGAATTTCCTTCAGCATGAAATGCACATAGCCATTCTTCCTGATTGCTTCGACATCCCAATCCGCCGTTTTCAATTCCTTTTCCACCGGCTGACCATACGCATCGAAAATATGCACGCCGTCTCTGCCGAGCACTGCGATTTCCTCGTGTTCGAGCAAATAATAATCCCGGGTATATTCCAGAATCGCCGGGACATCGGACGCGATAAAGTTCTCACCGTCTCCCACGCCCGCGATCAGCGGACTTTCGCAGCGCACGGCGTAGACCTGTTCGGGGTGATCCGCGAAAATAATCCCCAGCGCATAAGAGCCTTCCAGATCGCGAATCGTCTCCGAAATCGTCTGAATCGGGCTGCCGTTATAGCGATAGTCGAGCAGTCTCGCCACAACCTCGGTATCCGTATCGCTGTCGAACGAAACTCCTCTGGAAATCAGGTAGTCCTTCAGCTCTTTATAATTCTCGATAATTCCGTTGTGCACAATCGTCACCCTACCGCCGCTATGCGGATGGGAATTCACATCTGACGGCTCGCCGTGTGTCGCCCAGCGCGTATGGCCAATGCCAATCTGTCCGGTCGGGCGTCCCTCCGCCTTCATATGCTCTTCCAGGTTTTTCAGGCGACCCTTTGCCTTTGCGACTTCGATTTTTCCGTTTTGGAAAACGGCAATGCCTGCCGAATCATAGCCGCGATATTCGAGCTTGGACAAGCCGTTCATCAGCACGTCCGTACAATCGCGTTTCCCCACATATCCAACAATTCCACACATAAACCCATATGCCTCACTTTCGCTTTCAGCGCGCACAAAAGCGCTCACCTTCGTGCCGCCGGTTCTTCCTCGAAGCGCAGATTCTATCACGCAATCTGCGCCTTGCAGATTTGTCATACTGCCACATATTATAAATTATACCACAGGTATACCAAAAATGCAACTGATTTTTTCGTGAAAACTACGTGATTATGCTTTGAAAACGAAAAAAATCCGAATGTACCGGTGAAAGCTGCTATTTGCCCTTCCCTGTTTTGTTTTGTTATGCTACAATAGAACTGATACAAAAAGAAGAAGAAAAACGCGCTCTCA
>JAJQAB010000089.1 GCA_021203985.1 Ruminococcus sp.
CTTTTCAAATCTTCTTGCGACTCTAAAAAGACAATCTCCAATATCATGCTGGATTACTTGGTCGACTTCGATAAATTATTACATGTTGTTTACTAAAATTGATTTCCGTGCGTACTTATGATGTCGCGCTTGACAGCTTCAGAGAAAGAATGGTATAATAAAAGTCAAGACAACACCGCACAAAGAACGTGCACTGCCTGAGCAAGAATGGAGGATTGCAACCATGGCAAAAAAACATGTGGAATCGAAAACGGCTGTACACGATGCAGGGAATAAGACGCCGAAAAAGTCCGGAACAGGTGCTGTGATCGGCTCGATCGTGCTGTTTATACTCACGCTGCTGATGGCGGTGCTGCTCTTGTGCAGCAGTACGCTTGCGCTTTCTTTACAGCAGCATAGCGTAGAAAAGGCGGTGCAGCAAACGAATTTTTCGCAGCTCGAATGGACGGACGATGGCATAACGCAAAACTTTGGACAGTGGATCTACACCTGGTACATGGACGGCGCGCCGAATCTGACGCCGGAGTATGCACAGGCGGCGCTGTCGCACACGGAGACGAAAGCGGTTTTGTGCGATTATTTGGCACAGCTGCGCACGTATTTGCTGGGCGAATCGGACGATCTGCCACAGCTCGATGCCGCCGCGTTTGTCGATGTGCTGCAATATGACCTTGCCGCAAAGCTGGAGCAGGAAACCGGCGTCACCTTTACCGATGCAGATCGCAGCTATGTGCTCTGGGCGACTGATGAGGACTTCCCGGAATGGAACGAAACCGTTTCCGACCTGGTAGGGGGCGGCATCGGGAAAACCGTGATCCGCTTTTTCTGCACGCTGCCCGGTGTGATTACCGCCGGCGCGCTGACTGTAGTGATGCTGATTCTGTGGCTGATTTTCGCGATCAAGGGACACTGGCGAAAGGGACGGATGCTGACCGGCATAGGCGTTTCGGTGGCTGTGCCGAGTCTACTGGTGCTTTTGAGCAGCGGAATTTTGCTGCTGCTGGTGGATGTGCTCGATGTGATCACGGCGCTGTCGTTTTTGTCGAACGGACTGTCACTGATCCTCGTGCCAGCAATTTTGCCGAGTCTCGGCTATTTGCTCTGCGGCGTTGTGATCGCTGCGATTGGAATTTGCACTAACACGGCAGGCAAAGCAAGATGCGCGAAAAAGCAGCAGTCCGAAACGAATGCAGAGCCTAAGACGGAAACTGCCGCACCGCAGCCAGAGGAAGTGCCAACCGCGTCGGAGGACGCGAAGCCTACGCCAGAACCGGAATAAGCGCCGTTTGTATTTTCCACGCCGCCGACCGAGCCGGAAGCAGAAGCTCCGACCACAGAGACGAGCGTTTGCCCACAGTGCAGCGCACCGACCCAGCCGGGAAGCAAATTCTGCGGATCGTGTGGCAAAATGTTTTTTTAAGACTTTTTTAACACACCGGCTGTATAATTACATCAATTTGTGTTATCGTAGAATCAGGCGCTTTGGCTGCCTGGATTCGAAAACAGAATGGAACACAAATACATGCGTTGTTTAATTGTTGTAGATTATCAGACGGATTTAGTGACGGAGAGTCTGGGTTTTCCGGCGGCACTGCATCTGGAACGCCCGATTGCGGAGAAAATTGCACGATATCATGCGCTCGGGGAACAGGTAGTCTTTACCCTCGACCAGCACGATGCAGCCTATCCGCTGACGCGGCAGGGGCGTGAGCTACCGATGATGCACTGCCGCGCGGAAACGCCAGGGTGTGCGCTTTATGGAAAGGTGGCACAGCAGCGTCAGCCGCAGGATCACTGCTTTGTGAAGCATACGTATGGATCGCCGGAGCTGTTCGATTGGCTGTGGCGGCAGCAGTTCGATGCGGTGGAGCTTGTCAGCGTAGTTACGCAGGTATGCGTACTCTCGAACGCAGTCCTGGCACAGGCGGCACTGCCGGAAACACCGATCTATGTCGATCCAACCTGCGTGGCGTCTCCAGATCGCACACTCCACCGCGCCGTGCTGCAGGTACTGGAGGGACTGCAAATGCATACGATTGATTGGCGCAGCAATGAATAAGGCGGAGAAATCATGGAAACAGAACTATTCTGCGATGCGTATAGGCTGTCGATGGCACAGCAGACGCTGGAATGTGGAATGGGGGATTGTTGGGGATGGTTTGAGGTATATTTTCGGCGCGTGCCGGAAAAGGGCGGCTTTGCCGTGGCGGCAGGACTTGAACCGGTTTTGCGGCAGCTGAAGCAATTACATTTTTCGGAGACTTCACTCAGCTTTCTGTGGAAAGAAGGGGAGTTCCACCCGACATTTCTAGATTATCTGCGCCACCTCCGCTTTACGGGTGATGTCTATGCAGTCGCGGAGGGCACGCCGATTTTTGCCGGCGAACCGTTTGTGCAGTTGCACGTACCGCTGCCGATCGCCTATTTGCTGGAAACGCGGCTGCTGCAAAAGCTCGGCTACGCAACCTTGATTGCGACAAAGGCATCGCGGATCGTACGCGCCGCGAAGGGTCACCCGGTGTGGGAACTCAGTGCGCGCCGGACACATGGCATTGATGCCGCCGTGGAGGGCGCACGCGCTGCGTATCTCGGCGGCTGCGCTGGAACCTCCTGCGTGGCGGCACAGCAAGCCTATGATATCCCGGTGACCGGGACGATGGGGCACGCGTTCGTCCAGCAGTTTCCAACAGAATATGACGCGTTCTCCGCCTGGTGTGCACGCTGTACTTCGCACGCAACATTGCTGGTGGACACCTACGATACGCTCCACAGCGGCGTTCCGAATGTCATTCGCGCCTTTCAGGAAGTTCTTTTGCCGCGTGGAATCACGGACTTTGCCGTGTGTCTCGATTCCGGCGACCTCGCGGTGTTGTCGCGGCAGGTGCGCCGTATGCTGGACGATGCAGGACTTTCCACCTGCTGGATTCTGGCGTCCAATGCACTGGACGAATATCGCATTCAGGCGCTTTTGGATCAGGGTGCGGCGATTGACGTTTTTGGCGTAGGAGAGCGGCTGATTACAACGAAAGCCGAGCCGGTGCTTGGCTGCGTCATGAAGCTCATGGCGATCGACCAAAAGGACGGCATGCTGCTGCCGAAGTGGAAATGCAGTGAGAGCCGCGGCAAGTCTACGCTGTCGTACCCCAAACAAATCTGGCGCTGTTACGATTCGCAGCATCGCGCACTCGGCGACTGGATTGCCGGCAGAGAAGAGACGATGGATCAGGTCTTTTCCACCGCAGACGCGCACGCAGAATCGAAGCCGCTGCTGCACACGGTGATGCATCACGGTACACGTACCGCCGCCGCACCAACGCTAATGGAGTCGCAGGGCGATGCGCGCTGCCAGCTTGCCGATCTGCCGGAATCGCTGCTCCGCCTGACAAAACCGGAGCGTTATCCACTGCATTTGTCCGAAGCACTTGCCGCAAAGCTGCGCGGCGTGCGATAAGTGCAGGAAACTCAAAAATCAATCAGGAATGTGATCAGTATGAAACGTTATATGCAGAATATTCACAGAGTTGTGTCGTATGTGCCGGGGGATCAGCCGAATTTTCCGGATATGGTGAAGCTCAATACCAACGAGAATCCCTATTCGCCCGCGCCCGGCGTGCAGGAGGCGCTACGGCAAAGCGAGGTGGAACAGATACGGCTTTACCCCGACCCAACCGCGCACGAGCTGAACGCGGCGATTGCGAAGGCGTATCACGTGGACGAATCGCAAGTGTTCACCGGTGTCGGTTCGGACGATGTGCTCGCGATGATTTTCCAGACGTTCTTCCGCGCTGACCTGCCGATTCTCTTCCCGGATATCACATACGCGTTTTATCCGGTGTGGTGCGATTTGTTTCGCATTCCGTATGCCGTCCAGCCGCTCAATGACCAGCTGGAAATCGTGCCAGAGGACTATACGCGCGAAAACGGCGGCATTATCTTTCCGAATCCAAACGCCCCCACAGGAGCAGAGCTTCCGCAGTCGGCAATCGCATATATTCTCGAACAGAATCCGGAATCACTTGTCGTGGTGGACGAGGCATATGTGGACTTCGGCGCGCAGTCGGCACTTCCGCTGCTGGAACGCTATGAAAACCTGTTGGTGGTACAGACCTTTTCGAAATCACGCTCGCTCGCGGGGGAACGCATCGGCTTTGCCATTGGCGCGCCGGAACTTATCCGCGCACTGCATGACGTGAAATTTTCGTTTAATTCCTACACGATGAACTGCTCGGCACTTGCGGCAGGAACAGCTTCGGTGCGCGACTGGGCGTATCTCGAAAAGACAACGGAAAAAATCATCACGACCCGGGAGCGCTGTAAACAGGTGTTCTCGAAGCTTGGCTTTCGCTTCCCGGATTCGAAGAGTAATTTCCTCTTCGTCACACACCCAGAGGTCGATGCACATGCGCTGTTCGAAGCACTGCGTGAGGTACATATCTTCGTCCGCTGGTTCAATGCGCCGCGTGTACGAGACTATCTGCGAATTACCATCGGGACGGATGCGCAGATGGATCAGCTGTTCGACTTCCTGCGTGACTATTTAGGGAAGAAGCGCGGCTGAGATACGGATAAGCACTCGAAACAGTAGACTGTTAGCACTCAAATCCCCTGAGTGCTAATTTTCATCCAATTTTCACATAACGATCGCGAAACTATCATAAAGTTGGGGTATCTTAATACTTGTAAACGGAACGAGGAACGAAGGAATGAATTCGGGAATCGATCCGCATCACAACAACAACGACAAAAGATCGCTTTAGGAGGAATGCTTTATGATGACGTATTTAACACCGTTTGAACGTACCGGGTATGATTTGTTCCGTTCGATGCGCGACTGGGAAAACGAGTTCTTTGACAACAAAGGGCAGCTGGCTTCCTGTAAGTCGGATCTGCGCGATACCGGTGACAGCTATGTTCTCGATGCAGAACTGCCAGGCTTTACAAAAGAGGAAATCAATCTGGATGTGCAGGGGGATGTGCTGACACTGACTGCGGTGCACCGCGAAAAGACCAAGGAGGAACAGGAAAAGGACGGTACGTATCTGCGCCGGGAACGCAATTTCTATTCCTATCAGCAGAAGCTCGATGTCAGCAATGTCGATGTGTCGCAGATGAAGGCGTCTTATGAAAACGGCGTTTTGACACTCGAAATGCCGAAGAAGCGTCCGGCGGAACCGACCGCGATGCGTATTACCATTGAATAAAGGGCAACACCTGAAATAAAAAAGCGCGAATCGCTGCAAGCTAAGGTGGCGGTTCGCGCTTTTGTTGTCGTTATTTTTTTGGCAGATCTTGCGGCAGGAACGCTGCCAGTGGCTTTGGCGGCACGGGCGTAATCGTTTCGTCTGCGAGCTGTGGAAAAAACGTGTGCCAGTCCGATGGGGCGGCAATGAGCGCGAGCTTTTCCTTGCGTGACAGCTGCTTGAAAAAAATCTCGAAGCGCGCTGCGGTATTGTGACACGCTGTTTCCCAGATACATGCGATTGCCGTGGGCGGATGACTGCACGTGTACTTTGCACCGCCCCGTTCGATGCCGCAGTGCTGGCGGATACGCCGGGTGAAATCGGTGGTGATCCCGGTGTAGAGAGACTGATCCTGACAGCGCAGGACGTAAATCGAATACATCAAATACACTCCTTTGCAAAAAAGCTGGCGTACAGCATACGGCTGCGAAAAAACGGAAATCTAAGAACCCATATTGTACCATAGATTGGCGAGGAAGTCAAACCGAAGGGGCTTTTTTGGTAAAATTGCTATTTTTCTTCGAATTTTCCCGTGGAATTTTTCAAGAAAATCCTGTTTACAGAAGATCACGGATGTGCTATAATAAAAATGACGTCTCGAAGCGGCGTTTTTCTGCGCATTTGCGGCAATTTGCGTGTCGTGCCGCGTGCACTTTTTTCGGGCGCTTCGGGAGGGATCGTGCTGGCAATAGGATGGAGTGCGGCCTGCGGAAGGGGTAAAGCTCGCGGCGGATTCCGACCGATTTTCAATTTTTGTGAGGTTAGATACAATGAGTACAAAGAAAGCAGTAAAGAAAAACGAAACGGCGTTTGCCGCTGTAGAAGAGGAGGATACCATTACCATATCGCTGCTGGATATTTTTCGGCAGTTGAAAAAATATTTGCTTCTCTGGATTTTGATTGCCGTGGTTGCGGCATGTCTGGTGTTTAGTGGTTCGCTGATCATGTGCAATTCGTCCAAAACGCCGGTGACGGCAATGGTTGGCTTCTATTATGATGGGATTGAATCGGGACTTGACCCGAACGGGAATGAATTCGATGTAAACTCGATAAAAGCGCCTACTGTGATCGAGTCGACATTGACCGAGCTTGGTCTGCCACTTAAGAACGTGGATACGTATCGGAGCAGTCTGATGATTTCCGGGATCATTCCGGAGGATACCATTAACGAAATGACCGCATACCAGAGCATTTTCGAATCGAATTATTCGATTGATGCGGCGAAGGAACTGATGAGCGTTTCCTATTATCCGACCATGTTCGAAGTGAAGTTTAATTACGCGCAGACGAGCCTGGATCGCTCTGAAGCGGTGAATTTCCTGAACACCTTGCTCAGCAATTACAAGACCTATTTCCTCCAGACCTACGGAAACAACGAACTGTTAGGCACAACGCTCAGCGCGGTAGACTACGCCGACTATGACTATCCGCAGGCAGTGGATTTGTTTGCAAGCACGCTGTCCACTATACAGAGCTATGTGAACAGCTTAGAGAATGAGGACAACACCACCTTCCGTTCGACCGTTACGGGCTATAGCTTCTCGGATCTGGCAGAAGCGGCAAGCACGCTCAATAGCGTCGATTTGATGGCGGCGTATTCTTATGTATTGGGCAACAATTTGACACGCGATAAGGACGCCCTGATCGATTACTACGAATACCAGATCGAAACGCTGACGCGCTCTATGACGGCTGCACAAGATAAGCTGACATCGATTCAGGATTCGATCGACAACTATCAGAAAGACTCGATCGTGATCATAACTGGTTCGGATAGCTCTACGGATATGCAACTGACGCAGACATCCGAAGAGTATGATAAGTTGATCACACAAAAGATTGATGCGCAGGCGTCCGTTTCCAATTATCAGAATCAGATCGATGAATACAAAACGCGTCTTTCCAACGTAAAGAAAATGACGATTGGCACGGCAGAGGAACAGGAAAGGGCAGACGCAGAGCTGGAGGAATTTTGCACGAAGCTGAATGATCTGTTAGAGTCTGTGAACGAAACGGCAACTGATTATTTTGAGACAGTTTCTCTGGCGAACGCTTATAGCGTTCTCGTTTCAGCAAGCAGCAGCACCTCGAGTGCGATTTCCAACGCAATCTCCAACATGAAGCACCCGCTTCTGATTGCGGAAACACTGCTGTTTGTGATCTATCTGGCATTTGCAGTTGTTCGTGCATTTATCGTTTCCTATCGCAGAGACAATCTGAAAAAGGCTGCAGAAGCAGACGCGGACGCTGACACAGATGTTGAAGTGGAAGCAGAAGCTGTGGAAGCAGTGGCACAAGCAAAGAAGTAACCCAAAGCCCTTGCACGGCAGGATGCCGTAATCCATAGAATTAAAAAACCGTTCGGTGCAGTTATGATCTGCACCGAACGGTTTTTTGTGTGGTGTTGCTTTAGTAGCCGTTTTTGTGTGCGGTTTGCATCAAAAGCGGATAATTGCGGTAGCTGTAGTCGAGATCGACATCGCCGGAAATCCCATTGACAGAACCGGAATCAGTGTACTGCCAAATGCCGTAGGAGCTTCTGGTGTAGGAAGGCGCGTCAACGTAGAAATGCGCCACCCAGATGTCGTAGGTGTTGAGCACCGTCTGGGAAACCATCGTGTTGAGGAAGCTTGCATAGCTGTAGATGCAGACGTAATAGCCCTTCGATTCCATGACGCTGCAAAAGGCGTTGATAATCGCGGAAACCTCTGAGACAGTCATCTTCTGGTGCACGGGCGCTTCGATATCGAACACCAACGGATATTCGAACGAATAGCCTTCGATCACATTGGCGAACAGCTCCGCCTCTTTCTTCGCGTCTGCAACGCTTGCGGCGTAGCTGAACCAATACGCGCCGCATGCAATGCCAGCCGCCTGAGCATTTTTCATGTTCTGGTCGAAATAGGGATCTTCCTGGCTAGCGTATTTGCCATAGCCCGCGCGAATCAGCGCGAATTCCTTGCCGGCGTTCTTGACGGCAGTCCAGTTAACGTTGCCCTGATACCGGGAAACATCTACGCCCGAATAGACCGCTTTTGTCGAAGCCGTGCTGTCAGTTGTTGTGTCAAGAGTGGTGGTCGGTGTTGCTACAGGAATATTCCAGTTGTCGACAAACGCCTGCGCCTCGTCTGGCAGCGTGCCGTAGGCGTGAAGGTGTGCATACCACAGCAGCAAGGTGTAAGCGTCTAGGATGTCAAGCGCTCCAGATTCGTTGACATCGAGCAGTGCAGTGCAGGTGTCGGACAGCGGATTGCCAAGTCCGGCGGCAGTTTCTGCATAGGCGCAGAGTGCGATGTAGGAGAGCGTCATAAAATCGTCCGATGCGGTATCGCACAATTTTTGCTCCAGTTCGGACAGCTGCGCTTCCTCTCCGAATACGGTCGAAACGCTTTGCAGTGGGACACAGCCACAGATGAGTGCAGCTGCCGTCAGAATGCCAAGCAATTTTTTGCGGATGTTTTTTTTCATAAAAGTACCTCCTGGTTAAGGGCAAATCCGTACTGCAGCGCGAAGAAGCCGGCGCTGCAACTGCACAAGGGCAGTACACCTCACATGATCCCGTCAAAAGATAGAACCGCCAGCAAAACGAGCTGCGCCACGGCAATGAGCGGAAATACCAGTGCCGTGTTTTGTGGTGAAAGCACCACATGCCAAGCGTGCCGCCAACGCCGCCGCCGAGAAGCACCGCGAGAAACAGGGTCTTTTCCGGGATGCGCCACACCTTTTTTCGGGCACGGTGCTTGTCCACACCCATCATGCAGAAGGCGATGAGGCAAAGCACAAGCACATAGCCGAAAACGATGCGGCATCCGATTTGCTCCATACAGTGTCCCTCTCTTTTAGCGTGTGCGGCGAAGCTGCGGCGGCAGTGCGGCAGTGATGGCATCGACCACCGCCGCGTTGGGCGTGAAAACGATGCGCGTTGCACCATAGTCCTCTGTCGTGAGATCGGCGTAATATTCGCCCTCTCCGGTGTTGTCCGAGCAGAGCACCAGCGTGCCGTCATCCCGCGCGGGAACGTCCGCAGTCAGCGAACCGAATGCTTCGAATTTGCGAATGTCAACGGTGATCAGGTGAGAGCGCTTGCGGCGCGCGATAATCTTATCGACATCCATTTCATCGTTCGTGACCGCGTATTCGTATTCCACCGAAAGCCCGGTGATCAGGAAATACGCACCGTAGATCATCGCGCAGGTGATCAGTAGGATGAAGGGAATTTGCGTCACAAGCGTGAGGTAAATGGTCGCGCCGCACAGTAGGACAAGCGCCACGAAAATGGCGACTTTTTTGAAGTTGTCCTGTGAATCCGGCTGTTTTTTTACGAGATATTCTGCAAAGTTGTCCATAGAAGTGACTCCTTTATTGGTACTGTGAAGGTTTGTGGCGATGGTATGCCGGAAGGAAAATCGCCCCGGACTGTCGTCAACACTACGTTGACATCTTTTATTCTATCATATCTCTTGTGAAATTTCAAGAAAGATTTTATCAAAATACTTGATTTTTTTGATAGAATGCAGTACAATAGAAAATAGCTTCCTCGACAAGGGAAGCGAAGACAATCGATAACACAGTGATGAAGCGAGTAGGCGAGACTGCGGCGGCACAGAGAGTGGGACAACAGCTGGGATCCCATGCGGCGCGCTCGACTGAAGTTCTCTTCGGAGTGGCCGGGCAGAACCGTGCGGCGCAGCTTGCACAAAGTAGGTTCGGATGTGGTGTTCGCATGAAGAACAGAAGAGTGATGGCTCTTTGAAAATGGGTGATAAAAGCAAGCGTTTGTCTTGTCCTGTTTTCAGGATGGGGCTTTTTTTATAAGGTGAGCCGTAAAGCGCATCGCAGACCTCAGAGCCAGCAGCAAAAGACCGCAGCGATGCGGAGGAAAGGAATGATTTGATGAAAGAACAGCTGGAAGCCATTCGCACAGCGACAAAACAGGCGTTGTCAAGCTGTACGGATGCAAAGCAATTGGATCAGCTACGTGTGCAGTACCTCGGGAAAAAAGGCGAGCTGACTGCGATCTTAAAGCAGATGGGCAAGCTCTCCGCACAGGAGCGCCCGGCGATGGGTCAGCTTGCCAATCAAGTGCGCACGGATCTGGAACAAGCGTTAGCCGAGAAGCAGCACGCACTGTCCGAACGGATGCTGCAGCACAAGCTCGAAGCGGAGGCGGTCGATGTTACGCTGCCGGGCACGGCACAGCGCCAGGGCAGTATGCATCCGCTGCACATCGTTGAACAGGAGATTCGCGAAATCTTCCTGGGCATGGGATTTTCTGTGGCGGACGGACCGGAGGTGGAGTATGACTACTACAACTTCGAAGCGCTGAATCTGCCGCCGGATCACCCGGCAAGAGATACGCAGGATACGTTTTATATTACAGATGACATTCTCCTACGCACGCAGACTTCGTCTGTACAGGTGCATGTAATGGAGACGCAGAAGCCGCCGATTCGTGTGATTTCCCCGGGACGCGTGTACCGTTCGGATACGGTGGACGCGACCCACTCACCGCTGTTCCACCAGATCGAAGGACTTGTTGTGGACAAGGGCGTGACGATGGCGGATTTGAAGGGTACGCTTAAACTGTTGATGCAGCGCCTGTACGGAGACGACTGCAAAATCCGTCTGCGTCCGCACCATTTCCCGTTTACCGAGCCGAGCGCGGAGGTCGATGTAATGTGCTTCCAGTGCCACGGTGAAGGCTGCCGGATGTGCAAGGGCGAGGGCTATATTGAGCTGCTCGGCGCAGGCATGGTGCATCCGAAGGTGCTCGAGGGCTGTGGCATTGACAGCAGCGTATATTCCGGCTTTGCGTTCGGTTTGGGGCTGGAGCGAATTGCGATGCGCCACTATCAGATCGGCGACATGCGTTTGTTGTTTGAGAATGACACGCGGTTTTTGGAACAGTTTTAGACGATGACGCTTGCAGCGAAAGGAGTATAAACAGCTTATGAATTTATCGATGAAATGGCTGGCAGATTATGTGGACTGCGGCGTGTCCGTTCCAGCGTTTTGTTCCGGAATGACAATGAGCGGTTCGAAGGTAGAAACCTATGAAGCGGGAGGCGCGGATGTAACTGGCGTTGTTGTCGGGCGACTGATCACCATCACACCGCACGAGAATTCGGATCATTTGCAGGTGTGCCAGGTTGACATTGGCGGCGATGCGCCGATTCAGATTGTCACTGGCGCACAGAATATCGTAGAAGGCGCGCTTGTGCCAGTTGCCATGATCGGCGCGACACTTCTGGGCGGCGTGAAGATCAAAAAGGGCAAGCTGCGCGGCGTAGAGAGTAACGGCATGCTTTGCTCGCTGGGCGAACTGGGTCTGACCGTGCACGATTTCCCCTATGCGATAGAGGACGGCATTTTCCTCATCGAAGAGGACTGCACGCCGGGACAGGATCTCCATGACGCGATTGGCTTCAATGACACGTCCGTGGAATTCGAAATCACATCAAACCGCCCGGACTGCTTGTCGGTTGTGGGACTTGCGCGCGAGGCGGCGGTGACGTTTGGCAAGCCGCTTACGGTAAAAGATCCGCAGTTCCACGGCACATCGGACGACATTGCACAGTCGCTTTCTGTTTCGGTGGAAAATGCAGCGCTCTGTCCGCACTACATTGCCGGCATGGTGAAAAACGTGAAGATTGCCCCTTCGCCGCGCTGGATACGGGAACGTCTCCGCGCAAGCGGCGTGCGGCCGATCAACAATCTGGTCGACATCACCAATTATGTGATGTTGGAATATGGCCAGCCGATGCACGCCTTTGATCAGCGCTATGTCCAGGGCGGCAAGATCGTGGTGCGAAACGCCGCAGAAGGCGAGATGATTACGACCCTCGATGGTCAGGAACGGAAGCTTTCGCCGAAAATGCTGATCATTGCTGATGCGCAAAAGCCGATCGCCGTTGCTGGCATTATGGGCGGCGAATACAGCGGCATTATGGACGACACACAGACGGTCATCTTCGAGTCGGCGTATTTTGATCCGGTACAGGTGCGCCGGACTGCCAAGGCACTCGGGATGCGCACAGATGCATCGGCACGCTATGAAAAAGGTCTCGATCCGGACGGCTGCCTGCGGACACTGCGCCGTGCGATGGAACTGGTCGAACAGCTCGGCGTGGGCGAACCGGTGGCGCAATTTATCGAGGTGGATCAGCGCACCAATACGCCGAAGCAGATTCCGTTCAGTCCAGACTGGATCAATGGCTTTTTGGGCACGAACATTTCGCGCGAAGCGATGGTACAGACGCTGGAGTCGCTCGAAATTCGTGTGGACGGCGATGTCTGCACTGTGCCAAGCTTCCGGATTGACCTCGAACGTCCGGCGGATCTCGCGGAAGAAGTTGTGCGGATCTATGGCTATAACAACATTCCGTCAACAGTCATCCGCGGCGTGGCGAAGGCACAGCTGACACCACAGCAGCAGTTTCTGCGCAAGGCGGAGCAGACGATGGTGGGGCTTGGCTATTACGGCATTTTGACGTATTCGTTCACTTCGCCGAAGTGCTTTGATCGAATCGGACTTGCGGCGGATAGTCCGCTGCGCAAAACGGTTACGATTTCGAATCCCCTCGGTGAGGACACTAGCATTATGCGGACGACCACGCTGCCATCTATGCTGGACGTATTGGCAACAAACTACAAGAACCGCAACGCATCGGCATGGCTTTATGAGATGGGCAAGGAATATCTCCCCACCACGCCGGACACCCTGCCGCAGGAACCGGATCGTCTGACGATTGGTGCATATGGCGGAGATATGGACTTCTTTCGCCTGAAGGGCACGGTGGAAGCGCTCTGTGCGAAGCTCTACCTGCCCAAGTACACTTACGTTCGACCGGCGGACGCAGACCACGCCTTCGAGGAATGCTGTGCGCTGCACCCGGGCAGAAGTGCAGTGATCTGCTGCGGTGATCAGGTGATCGGCTATCTGGGCGAAGTGCACCCGACCGTGCAGAAAACATACGGCATTGGCGCGAGAACCTATGTCGCAAAGCTGCTGATTCAGGAAATGGCGGCGCTTGCGGAAACAGAAGTGACCTATGAGCCGCTGCCGAAATTCCCGGCGATCACCCGAGATCTGAGCCTGGTCTGCGAGGAAACGCTTCCGGTGGGTACGATGGAGGCTGCCATTGAACAGGCGGCAGGAAAGCTTCTGGAACAGGTGACGCTGTTTGACATATATCAGGGCAATCAAATTGCCGAAGGAAAGAAGAGCGTGTCATTCTCGCTGCGGCTGCGGTCGCACGAGGGGACGCTGACAGATGAACAGGCGGATGCAGCAATGAAACGCGTGCTGAAGGCATTGGATCGGATTGGCGCAGTACTGCGCGACTGAACAGGAGGCTGCCACGGAATCGAAAAAAAGCGATGCGCCAAAACCGGCGCGTTCCCGTGTGGAAAAACCGAAGCGGAAGGAAGAGCCAAAGCGTGAAAAACGCCAGCGCACACCGAAGGAACTGACGGCACTGATGCTGGGCTGTGTGGCACTGCTGTTTTCCGTGCTGGGCGTGGCAGCGGGCTTCTTCCTGCCAATGCTTGTAGCTGCCATCCTGGGCGGCTGTGGTGTACTTGCCGGATTTACCAGCTTTTTCGTGGGAAAGGGCGGCACACTGCCGTCAGTTGTGGCGATTGTCGCCGGATTTATGACAATTCTCACCTACCTGATTACGCTGCGGCTGCAATAACCGTACGCGGCTAGCGTGCAAAGGAAAGACCACGTGCGGAAGGGCATGCGGTCTTTTTGGGTGTGGGAAGAACCGTACCACGGAAATCAATAATTACAAAGTGCTTACAAGGAAGGAAAAAAGTGATATAAT
>JAJQAB010000079.1 GCA_021203985.1 Ruminococcus sp.
ATTATATCACTTTTTTCCTTCCTTGTAAGCACTTTGTAATTATTGATTTCCGTGCTGGGTTTCAAAAGATGCAAAGTGAGAAACGGAAAAATCATTGCATTTCCAGGCGAAAAGCCCTCACGATTCACTGAAACTTCACGCATTGTTCTGAAACTGTGCATACAATTCCCGTTTCGTATGACCGGTCTGCGCCGCAACCTCGCGGCATGCTTGCGTCAATTTCACCCCATCGTCTAGGCGCGACTGCACCATCGCCGCCGCTTCCGCCAGCGGAATCTGCCGCCCTTCCTGGGGCGCTGCACCGGCAACGACCAGCACAAATTCGCCGCGCGGCGGCACCTGTTCGTAATACGCCACCGCTTCCGCCAATGTCGTGCGGCGCACCTCCTCATGGAGCTTTGTCAGTTCTCGACACAGGGAGATTTCCCGACTGCCGCCGAAATACGCCGCCAGATCCTGCAGCGTCCGGCAGAGCTTGTGGGGCGCTTCGTAAAAGATCATCGTGTGGGTCTCTTCGCGCAGCTGCTCCAGATGCGCCATCCGCTGATTCTGGTTGACCGACAAAAAGCCCTCGAACGTAAACTGTGCCGTGTGCTGCCCAGAGACAGCGAGTGCCGCAATGGCTGCGGACGGACCGGGGACGACCTCGATGGGAATCCCCTGCGCCTGGCAGAGCTGCACCAGCGGCTCGCCCGGGTCAGAGATACAGGGCATGCCGGCGTCCGTCACCACGCCGCAGGACTCCCCTACCAAAATCCGGTCTGCGATGTTCTGCGCGACCACATGTCCGCTGTGTTCGTGATAGCTGATGATTGCCGTGTGGATCTCGTAATGAGACAAGAGTTTGTGCGTGATGCGCGTGTCCTCCGCCGCGATAAAATCCACCTCGCGGAAAAGCCGCAGCTGGCGCAGGGTAATGTCCTCCAGATTGCCGATCGGCGTTCCGATGACATATAATGTGCCGCTCATGCTATTTGCTCCTCTCTATCGTTTCTTCCGTTTCTTCCGCTAAATTGCTGATCCAGATGCCCTTGCGAATCAGGACATATCCCACAAGAATTTTGATCAGACTGACAGCGTTGATGATCCCGTTTTGGATCATCATCGGTACTGCCAGGTTAAGCGCGCGTTTAGGCGATACCGCACAGAGATTGTGCGTCAGATGCGCCGCAGATATTTCTTTAGATTGTGAAGCGATGACGAAGCAATACTTGATGTATTGCAAGAAGGAACTTTATGATATAAAGAAAAATAAGCAAGCAGATGGCGTGCAAAGCCGAAGGCGGTCTCGTGTAGCGGTGTCGCCTTTATAAATCGGATTTCGCTGCATGATTTCCTCCCGTGTGTACGGTGCTGCCATCCGCGATAATTTGCAGCGGAAGGACATTTAGAAACGGCTTTCCGCCCGACCTGCCCTCGAGCAAAAACAGCCACGGCACAGCGTCCGCAGCTTTCGCGACAAACTGCAGTCGTTTTGGCTCAATCCCATTTTTCCGCATGGCATCGATACTGTCCGCGAGGCGTTCCGGTCGGTTGCAGATGCAGAGTCTGCCGCCGAATTTCAACAGTCGCTTTGCCGCGGCGCACACATCGCCGATATTGCACAGAATCTCATGGCGCGCGATGCTCTGCGCTGGAATCTGTCTCTCGACGCCTGCCCGAAACGCTTTGTACGGCGGATTGCAAGTCACCAGATCCAGCCGCCCGAACGGCGCATCTGCCCAAAGCTCTTTGAGATCCGCACAGATAGGATAGAGTTTCGACTCTACAGCACTGCTCGCTGCAATGCCACGGCGAAACTGCTCGATCCCTTCCGGCTGAATCTCCACCCCATAAATCTCCTGCGGCGGATCTGCGCGCTGCATCAGCATCGGAATAATCCCACAGCCTGTTCCCAAATCGCACACACGATCCTTGCGGCGATACGCAGAAAATTCCGTCAGCAGCACCGCGTCTGTGCCGAATCGGTGCAGCGCACTCGTACACACAAAAAGCCCCGGAAAAATCACCTCCATCGACTGGGCTTGTTGGCTCTGTTCTATCAAAAAAACCTCCGCATTTCCCACAAATCTGTCACATGTACCGTTGCTGTCGCCTGCATCTTTGCCCAGTCGCCTTTGCTTACGGGATCATATACGCCCACGGTGAAAAAGCCAGCCGCCTTTGCCGTTTCCACCGCGTGCAGCGAATCCTCCGCCACAGTGACCTGCCGCCGCCCCAGGTGTAGCCGTGCCGCGCCCTCGCGGAAAATCTGCGGCTGCGTTTTCGGTGCGCCGACTTCCTGTTCTGTCAGCAAAAACGCGAGACGCTCCCAGATTCCAAGGCGCTTGAGCGCCACCTGTGCCAGTTCCCTATAGGTCGCCGTTGCCACGCCATAGCGTATGCCGTTTTCGTCCAGCCAGTCGAGCAGTTTCACCGCGTGCGGCTTGAGGGGGAGCGTTTCAAAATACGCTTCGCGCGCAAAGTCAGCAGCCAGCTTTGCAAACGCATCCGTTGTACAGGGCAGTTTGAAGCGATCGATAAAATAGCCGGAGGATTCTTCGATCGACATGTGCCGCACCGTCTCTGAAATGTCCGGCGGAATTTCGCGGTGATAATGCTGCAAAAGCTTGCGGTCGATCTGTGACCACATACCGGTGGAATCGAGCAGCGTTCCGTCCAGGTCAAAGATCACGCCTTGTAGAGTGTGGTGTTCCATGATTGCTCCTTTTTTGATCTTCGTTACGTTTTTCGGGTAGCGCCGCGTAAGACCCAGCGTCAGATGTACCGCGAGGGCTGACGACTCACTGTCAGTGGTGCTGCCCTACTAGCAAAACAGCGGCGGCGAAATTCATGCCTGCCGCTGCCACTGTTGTTATTTCGATACGCATCAAAAGACGCTGTCTGCGTCACAAAGCCGCAGTGCTGTCGCCTTATAGTTTGGCAAATCTGGACTGATTGTCATAGGACGTTCCCGTAAAGATCGACTTTGGCATTGCCCAGACGCTGCCGTCCGATTCCTTGCGGTATACTACCAGTTCCTCCTGCGTCTCCGCATGGCGAACAGAAGCCTGCAGCAGCACGCAAACCGAATCGTCCAGCAGATCGCGATATTTCGCGCCCTCAGTCAGTACGGTCAGTTCGGGAATCGAGATCGCCTCCTCGACCGTTTCGATGTTATTGACGATGTCGTCCTGTACCAAAATCATCTGTGAGAACGGTGCGAGCGTAATATGCGCATTGCCGTTTTCAACCGGTACAGGCTGACTGCCGATCACGTCCACAAGCGATGGTTCCTGCATCTGGAACCAGAATTCGCTCTGCGCATCCTCCAGATTCAGTGCAACATAAACTGTTCTGCCGTCCTGCATCTTCGCAAACAGCAGCTGACGGTTGCGCACCTCAATCGTACGATACGCACCCGTACGCAGCGCCGGATATGCGTGATAAATTCTGCCGAGCTTCACGAGGTGTCGGTACAGATCCAGGTTGCCGCTGTGGTTCAGCTCGCTCAGTTCCAAACATGGCCGCAGCCCATCGTCCGAGTCGTTCTCGTGGCGTCCCATCACGCCGTATTCACTGCCGTAATAAATTGACGGAATGCCCGGCATGCCATACAGCAGCGTATAGCAAAGCGGCAGACAGCGCTGATCGGACAGGGTGCTCGCCAGGCGGTTCACATCGTGGTTGTCCACGAAATTATACAGCGCCGTTCCATGATAGATGCCACCGTTTCCGAACTGACGGTTGATGCTATAGTTGATTTCAAAATAATTCTGATCGTTGTGGGAAGAATAAATTCCCTTGTAGCACTCGTAGTTTGTCACACTGTCGAGCATTTCCGGATTCGCCCAGCGCTTATAGTCGCCGTGAATAATCTCGCCCATGAGCCAGAACTCCGGATTGCGTTCCTTGCAGAACTGATGAATCCGGCGGAAGAAGTTGAAGTCCACACAGTCCGCCGCATCGAAGCGGATGCCATCAATATGGAATGTATCGATCCACATGCTCACAGCATCGATGAGATAGTCGCACACGTGCCAGTTTTTCAAGTTGAGCTTTACCAGATTGTAAAAACCGTTCCAGCCCTCATACCAAAACGGGTCGCCGCAGGGGCTTTGACCGCCGAAATTCAAGCCGGCGAACCAGTCGCAGTATTCCGATGCCTGTCCCTTTTCCTGTACATCCCGAAACGCCCAGAAATTGCGTCCCACGTGATTGAACACGCCATCGAGAATCACGCGAATGCCGTTTTTGTGCAGCTCATCGCAAATGTGCGCAAACATTTCGTTCGTTCCAAGTCTGCGGTCAATCACGTGATAGTCCGTGGTATCATATCCATACTCCACCGATTCGAACACCGGTCCGAAATAAAGCGCGTCCACGCCTAGTTCCTTCAGATGCGGAATCCAGTCCAGCACCTTCTCCAGCCGATTGACCGTCTCGCCGCCCTCATTGTACTTCGGTGCACCGCAAAATCCCAGCGGATAGATGTGATACATCACAGCGTTTTCATACCAATTCATTCTTTTTTCCTCCCACGAAAGCATTTCGCTTTCTGGATTCACGCGCTTTGGGCATAAATCCATTGCAGCGAAGCCATATTCTTAAGGTGTTACCGCACAGAGATTGTACGTCAGATGCGCCAGCAGATTTTTCTTTAGATTATTAAGTGATGACGAGGCAATACTTTGTGTATTGCAAGGAGGAACTTGATAAGATAAAGGAAAAGATGCCAGCAGATGGCGTGCAAAGCCGTAGGCGGTTTTTGTGTGGTGTCGCCTTAGCTCTGCTGTGCGCCTTCCAGATAATACGAAGCCTCCATATCCGCCACGCTCACTGCCAGCGCCAGCGGATACATTTCCAGCGCGCGCCCAACGCTGTTTTTATCCTCGTTCCCAGAAAAACCCATATGATAGCGAATCGCAAATGCCTCTTCCCGCGTAAGACGCATAAAGCTCTGGATCATATAGACTGACTTTTCACCGTGTCCATATGGCAGTGAATCACGGATCGTATAATAGGGTACGCGTTCCCATTGTCCTTGTTCGTTCTTGACGTTGCGATAGTCGGTCGCATAGAAATTCACCTTGCAGAGATCATGCAGCAGCGCGGTCACTGCAATCGTCTCTGGCGTATAGTCCATACCGTACAGATCCTTCGTGCGCGGACGCGCCAAGTAGTCCTGCAGGCACGCATACACATTCAGACTATGCTGTACCAGTCCGCCCTCATACGTGCCATGAAACCGCGTACTCGAAGGCGCGGTGAAAAAGTCGCTGGCGTCAGAGTCCAGCCATTCGAGCAGACGATCCGCGCCGCGGCGTGTGATCTGTTCCTGATAAATCGATCGAAATTCTTCCCGTGCTGTCAAGACGCACACCTCCCTTGCCTTGTTATTATAGCATATTTTTCCGGCGTTGGCAAGCCTATTTTTGTAAAAAAGAAGATGAGGCGCTTTGAAAAATCCCAACCGCACTTTTCCACATCTCTCCCAAACTTTCAACCGGCTTTTCCACAGAATGTGGAAAACAAAAAGCGCGCTTTTTCGCTGAAATTGCCAGATCTGTGACAAGTTTTCCACAATCGCAAAATTCTCGGTTTCAAAACGGAAACGATAAAATTTCGTTTGTCACCGTTTTGTCACCGGTTTTCCCAAAAGTGTTGAAAACGCCGTTGAAAACCTGGGGAGATCGGCACGTTTTCTTTGGCATTTTTTGTAAAATCCACGGAAATTCGCGGTTCTTTGCCATCGTGGAAATGTGGAAAACGGATAAACCGGGAATTGTGGGAAAAACTAAAAACGCCGTGATCCGATTCCTGCGCGAACGCAAAAATATAGGCAACACCACACAGAGATTGTGCGTCAGATGTGCCAACAGATTTTTTATCTTGCAAAATTCCTCCTTGCAATACTTTGCGTATTGCAAGGAGGAATTTTGCAAGATAAAGGAAAAAATGTCAGCAGATGGTGTGCAAAGCCGAAGGCGTTTTTTGTGCGGTGTTGCCTACACCCAGGACATCCGGATTCACGCTTGTTAAAAAAACGCAGAAGATGTGAGGTGAAGCACATGAAACGATATCCGCTTTTCGCACTGATGGCGGCGCTGGTGCTGTCCGGCGCTATGCTGACCGGATGCGACAGTAAAAACGACAGCGACCATGCAAAGGACGATGCCTCCTCGGTTGTCTCGGACGACAGCCGCAGCGATTCCGACTCGGGCAGCAGTGACGCCGATGAAAGCAGCCGCGATGATGGCGCTGTCGGAGATGTCGAAAATCTTGTCACAGACGCAGAGGACGGCATGCGTGACATTGTCACAGATGCCGAAAATGCCGTAGATGACATCATCGATGGCGATTCCGACACAAGTAGTAGATAGGGCAACACCATACAAAGCCGCAGGCGGTCTTTGTGCGGTGTTCCCGTAAGAAAAACAGGGTTGCCGCAAAAAAGCAGCAACCCTGTTTTTTAAGCGATAAAAACGGACGATACAAAAACCGCCTTTTAAGCACCGTATTCCTCTAGCTCCGACTTGAGTTCCCGGTTGAAAAGTCCGCTTGCCGCCTGGGCAGGTGGTACATTGCCGTAGACGATATCATACATCGCCGAAACGATCGGCATATCCACGGCAAATTCCTGCGCGAGCTTGCGCACAGGCAGAATCGCGTGCATGCCCTCTACGACCATGCCGACCTCCTGAATCGCCTGCTCCACCGGCGTTCCCTGTCCAATCAGATAGCCTGCTCTGTTGTTGCGGCTGTGGACGCTGGTCGCGGTAACGATCAGATCGCCAATTCCTGCAAGTCCCGTAAACGTCTGCGGCATACAGCCAAGCGCCGTGCCGAGCCGCGTCATTTCCGCGCAGCCCCTTGTGATCAGCGCCGCCCGGGCATTATCTCCATAACCAAGCCCTGCCGAAACACCTGCCGCAAGCGCAATGATATTCTTCACCGCGCCGCAGATTTCAACACCCTTTGTGTCGGAGTTTGTATAGACGCGCATGGTCTTGTTGTTGAAAACGCGCTGCACCTTCTGCGCCGCCTCAATCCGATCTGATGCCGCAACGATGGTGGTTGGCATACCCTTGACGACTTCTTCGGCGTGTGTCGGTCCGGACAGTGCCACGATATTCGTACACCGATCCGCAAAAACGTCCTTCAGCACCTCCGACATGGTCGAACAGGTGTCCTTTTCGAGCCCCTTTGCCACATCAATGACAATCGTTTCGTCACTGACATACGGCAGCATCTGTTCGGCAACCGGACGGACAAAGACTGATGGCACGGCAACCACAAGGTATTCGTTTTCACAGACCTGCGCAATCTGCTTGGTAAAAACGATCCGTTCTGACAGCATGACATCTTTGAGATTCGGGTGCACACGCGTCGCGCTAAGCTGATCGATTTCGCTTGGGATGGCGGACCAGACCATTACATGACAGTAATCCGAAAGCATCTGTGCCAGTGCGATCCCCCATGTTCCAGCGCCGCATATTCCAATTTTATACTCCATAGTTTCTCCTTGTAAAGGTTGTAAAGGCATTGTTTTTAAGGCGACACCGCGAAAAGCCTTTGCTCCTCACAGCTTCTGTCCATATGATTTGTCATTATAGCATTTTTCTTTTCGTTTGTCAATGTTGAAATCGGCATAAACACCGCGAAAAACCTGCCCTACGATGCTGCGTGAATCACCACCGCCTGGCTGTACATGCGCTCGAAACGATCCTGGAAAATCGCCAGGTCATATTCGACCAGTCCCACTAGCGGATCGCACGTCAGAACTGTCTGTTCCTTCAGGTCATAGCCGCAGAGCAAAAGACAATGCTCACCGACCAGGAACACCGCGTCTTTTCCGTCCTCTGTCGTCCAATAGTACTTCTCTTCAATGTCGTCCGTCATGTCGATGCTCGCCCAGGTGATGACCGGCGTACCGTTTGTGACTTCCCATAGCAGCATCTCGAGCGTGCTTCCGGTCAGATTCAGCACGGTTTCCGTTCCGCCGTTTGCCTCGAGAAACGCCTCCGCAGTTTTAACAATGACCGGCGCATAACATCCCCACGCCGTTTCATCATACGGCGAACCGATAAACGCTTCGCCAAAGGTTGCTGTATACGGGTCTGTGCACACCAGATATTCATCCGCCATCGTCAGCTTATCCACCGCATACCCGGCAAAGTTGAGTGCCATGGTCAGCGTTGTGATCTCGCATCCTGTCGGCAGTTCTGGCAGCTGCAAAATTGGTTCGACATCGATCGAAGCCTCCAGAGGAAGCTCCACAGAAAACGTGATCGCGTCCGTCTCGCTCTCCGTGCCCGCTGCGCTTGTCTCCGCAATTTCTGTCGTTTCCGCTGCCGCCGACTCTGCTGCCGCAGAGGTTGTCGCAGGCGTCACAGAACCTTCTGTTTCTGTAACATCACGATCACAGCCGCCGCATTTTGTCAGCGCGATCACGCCGAAAATCAAAAGCAGCAGCAAATACAGCGCACCGCGCCACCGTTTACCCAACGCCCTGTTCGAAACCTTTGCCATATACGGTTCTAGCGTCTCCTTTCATCGGCGGTCTTTTCCACCGCAAGTACACCACAGGAAAGCGGTGCGGCGGTATATGCCGCGGTATATGCCACATCGGTCAAGGCGTCCCGATACGGCTGATCGAGTGTAATTGTCTGTGAAGTGTCCGTGAAATTCTGCACGAACACCAGCTTCTCGTGCGCTGATTCACGCAGGCTCAGGCTCACGCCATCGGGGACGTGCGTTTCCATCGCCCGTTTCAGTCCAAGCGTTCTTGTCAGCGCCACATAAAAGTCCAAGAAGAATCCGCTCTCCGCCGAAGCGCAGAGATGATATGCTGTGCCCTTGTCGTAGGAATTTTTCGTCAGCGCAGGCATTCCTGCATAGAAGTCGCTCGCATAAGTCACAAACACCTCGCAGGTCGTGGGGTGGCACAGCTCGCAAAGCTCTGTCAGCGCATAGGACTTCCCGTTCCAGGTCATGCGGTTTGCTTCGCCGTCATACAGGCTGTCGATTTCCTCCACCCACAGCCCCAGTACATCGGAGAGCTTCTCAGGCGTATCTTCTCCCAGAAAACATAGATCCGTTTCGTCCACAACGCCGCTAAAGCATGTCGTGACGAGCGTTCCGCCGTTTTCGACAAACCGCCGCAGCTTTTCCTGAATGCCCGACCGGAAAAGATAGAGCATCGGTGCAATCACCAGCTGATACTCCTCGAACGCATATGTACTGTCCACCAGATCCACCGGAACGCCGTTTTTCCATAAATAGCGATAGTTGTTCTGAAGCGCGCCGAAGTAATCGAGTCCAGCGTTGCGCGGACCCTTGCACTGATCGAGCGCCAATTTATTTTCCACATCATGTATAATCGCCGTCTGCACCGGCGTTACGCTGTCATATACGCGATCGGACAGTGCCTGTAGAATCCGCCCGGTTTCCGCGACCTCGCGAAACGTCCGGGTATTCGCCGTCCCCGTGTGCGAAATCACCGCCGAATGAAACTTTTCACAACTGCCGCGGCTCTGACGCAGCTGGAAATACTGCCCGGAATTTGCGCCGTGTGCAATGGCATTGAGCACAGAAAGCGTGTGCATGCCCGGTTTTTTCAGCTTGCTGACCGGCTGCCAGTTCGTTGCACTCGGCGTGCATTCCATCATCAGAAACGGCTTCTTCTGGATCGACCGCATTATATCGTGCGTCATCGAGCAACTCTCTGCCGCCCAGATTTCCGATCCTGGCTTATGCCACTCAGGATAATTATCCCAGGAAATCATATCCAACGCTTCACGGAAGTGGTAATAATTCAGCTCGTAGGTGTAGTGCGTCATCATATTGGTCGTCACGGGGATGTCCGGACAGACCGATTTCACCGCGTCAATTTCGACCTGCATGAAATCAATCGTCTGCTCGGTGACAAAGCGCCGCCAATCCAGTACAAGCCCATGGATCGAGGTTTCGCCAAGGGGACTTGGACTGTGCACCTGCGACCAATCGGTATAGGTGTGCGACCAGAAATGCGACCACCAGGCGTGATTGAGCGCGTCCAGCGTCCCGTATTTTTTCCGAAGCCAGTCGCGGAACACCTGCTGACAAAGTTCGCAGTGGCACTCGCCGCCGAATTCGTTGGAAATATGCCAGAGAATCACCGCCGGATGATTCGCATAACGCTTCGCAAGCGCCGTGTCAATAATCTGGACGCGTTCATGGTACACCGGTGATGTATAGCAGTGATTGTGGCGCGCGCCAAACAGATTCCGCGTACCGTCCGCGTTGACGCGCAGTACCTCCGGATACTCCGGTGCCAGCCACTGCGGTCTTGCACCGGAGGGCATGGAGAAAACGGTGACAATGCCGTTTTCGTAAAGCCGATCGATCACGTGATCGAGCCACGTAAATGTGAAATGATCCTTTTGTGGCTCCAGATTTGCCCAAGAAAAAATACCGAGGCTGACGCAGTTGATGTTCGCCTGTCGGAACAGCGCAATATCCTGTTCCAAAATTTCCGGCGCATCGAGCCATTGCTTGGGGTTATAGTCGCCGCTGTGCAGTAAATGTGGAAACCGCGGCGTTGCCGCTGCGTGTTGCTGCTGCATAAATTCATCTTCCTTTCATGTTTTCTTAGTGCTCCGCTCCAGTTGTCGTTCTGCGCACCGGTGTCACGTGCCGGCGAAAATCCGATTCTCCCTTGCCGATCACCTGGCGCGAGAGCTGGTAAATATCCGTGGACTGTGATTCGAGCGCCGCACAGCGTCCAGCGTCCGCGTTGGTCTGCGCGAGTTCCGCCAGGGAGTGGGAGAAAGGGAGCTGCCGCGTCCGTTTGGATTCGCGCAGCACCTGTCTGCCCACATCGTTAAACGCCAGAATGCGGCCATAGGGCGGATACTTCTGTATGTCCTGCGTGCGAATGTCGAGGAGCAGATGCAGCAGAATGCGGCGCAGGCGTGCCATCGGATAGCGCTTTGTTTGGATGCTGCGCAAAAGCTCTTCGAGTGACGCGGAGCGTTTTGCCTTGTAGAGCCGATATTCCAAACCTTGCCCGATCTCTGCGATTTGATGCATTTCGTCCGGGTCGGTGGTGCGCAGCTTATAGAGAATGAGACGTTCGAGATTTTGCAGCGAACCAGTATGCCCGGCCTCCTCCGCATCTTTGAGCGCGCGCCAGGAATAAGACGGCATCATCCGGCGGCAGTCGCCGCCCTCCAGAAAATACTGCCGGATATAGGTCGCGCTTGCTGTTCCGTCCGATGAGGGCTGAGCGCTGTGATGTCCGGCACCACGGCGCTGAATGGTGACTGGCTTTAAGGGGCTGTGCAGTTCCTTGATTGCATTGATGTACGCAATCGCAAGCGTGTTGTTGGGTTGACGCAGCACCGCCGCCGTTTCCGCACCGTAAAGCTGATCGACCATTTGCGAGAGCGCCTCTGGGTAGGAATAGCCCGAACACAGGAAATCGTTTAGCATATCCGCATATTCCGTCTTGCACACACGGCACGCCTGTGCCGCCTGGAACAGCAGCTGGATCTCGCCACATTCGCTGCCAAAGCAGATTTCATCGACATTCCCGAGCGCCGACAAAAGTGCAACGCCGCCCATCGCGAAATTTTCCGCCGGAGCGAGCGCATAGGGCACGGGCAGCTCGATCACCAGATCCACGCCCGCCTGAATTGCAAGCTTAGCGCGCGTGAACTTGTTGAGAATGGCAGCGTCACCGCGCTGCACAAAATTGCCGCTCATCACAGCGACAACAGCGTTCGTGCCGCTGCTGCGGATTTGATCGAGGTGATAGAGATGGCCATTATGCAAAGGATTATATTCGCAGATGATACCACTGATTTTCATAGAAAACCTCCATGTTCCACGCGAAAAAAGGAAAAAACCGCATCGTTTTTTCAGAATTTTCTGCAAACCCCTTGCATTTTTCGCGAAAAAGTTTATAATGTTATATGAGTGGGCAATTGTTCGCTCATAAATATCATCACGCAGCGTGCAGTGCGGCACCAATTCGCTGCCGGCATTTCCGCTGATCAAAAGGAGAAGAGCACCCTATGATTATTCTTGTTGTCAACGCAGGAAGCTCCTCACTGAAGTACCAGCTCATCGATATGAAAGATGAGTCCGTAATCGCAAAGGGGAACTGTGACCGAATTGGAATTGGTGGTCACCTGAGTCACAAAACTGCCAGCGGCGTACAGTTCGAGGAGGATTGTCCATTCCCGACCCACGCAGAGGCATTTGAACGCCTTGTAAAAGTGCTCACCACCGGCGAAGGCGCCGTGATCTCGAGCATGAACGAAATCTCCGCTGTGGGACACCGTGTTGTACAGGGCGCTGAGGTCTTTACTAAGACAATGCTTGTCACAGACGAGGTCATCGAAAAGATTGACGAACTGCGTGAACTTGCGCCGGTACATAACCACGGTCACGCGCTGGCGCTGTGGGCATGCCGCAAGATTCTGCCGGACGTGCCGCAGGTCGCTGTATTCGACACCGCATTCCACCAGACGATTCCGCAGAAGGCGTTTATGTACGGCTTCCCGTACGAGGACTATGCGCAGTACCACGTCCGCAAGTACGGCTTTCACGGCACATCGCATCGTTTCGTTACCGCAAAGCTGGCAGAGGTTATGGGCAAGGATCTGAAGGATCTGAAGGTCGTTTCCTGCCACCTCGGCAACGGTTCTTCCATCACCGCCGTACAAAACGGCTGCTCTGTCGATACGACCATGGGCTTTACGCCACTTGACGGTGTGCTGATGGGTACGCGCTGCGGTGCGGTCGATCCGTCCGCAGTTACCTATGTTGCAGGAAAGCACGGCTTCAATGTCGCAGAAATGGACAGCTATATGAACAAGCAGTCCGGTCTGCTGGGCATTTCCGGAAAATCCTCCGACTTCCGTGATATCACCGCTGCTTCGGAATCAGGCGATGCACGCGCGACTCTCGCAAAGGATATGCTGGTTTATGACATCAAGAAGGACATCGGTGCGTATGCAGCAGTCATGAACGGTCTGGACGCCGTCATCTTCACCGGCGGAATCGGCGAAAACGCACCGAATTGCCGCGAAGAGGTCTGCACTGGCATGGAATATCTCGGCATTCAGATCGACCGGCAAGCCAACGACTTCAAGGGACAGCTTCGCAAGATTTCCACACCGGATTCGAAGGTCGAGGTCTGGGTCATTCCGACGAACGAAGAGCTGCTGATCGCAAGAGATACGCTGGCAATGATCCAAAAGTAAACAAAAGCTAAGCAAAGGGTTCGCAAAAAGCCATTGAACAAGGGACGTTTTTACGGCGTCTCTTGTTTTTTATGAAAGGAGCATGTAAACATGGAACAAACGCTTCTGCGGCAGGCGCTCGCCGCCCGTAAAAACGCCTATGCGCCATATTCCGGTTTTTCCGTGGGCGCAGTGTTAGAGACGCAGGACGGCAGACAATTCTGCGGCTGCAACATCGAAAACCGTTCCTACTCCATGACGATTTGTGCGGAGCGCAGCACAGTCTGTGCGGCAATTTCCGCCGGCGCGCGGCAGTTTCGCCGTATTGCCATTGTCGGTGGCAAGGACGACCAGAACGCCGCTGCCGTGCCGTGTTACCCTTGCGGCGCGTGTCTGCAGGTGTTAGCGGAATTTTGCCCGCCAGACTTTCCTCTTCTCCTCGCCGATGGTACGCACAAGCTTTGCGAGTTTCTGCCCAAGCAGTTTCAGCTTTGAGGTTCAGCCGGATCGACAACCGTAATCTGATCGAGCTGCCCCCGAAGATTCCCCACCACCGCCTGCCGATAAGCAAGACGCAGCGCTGCCTGTTTCTCCAGTTCCTCTGGTGTGAGCGGCTCGGTATGTGATTTTTTCGCCAGGGCATTGATTCGCGCCAGTTTTTACGGATCCATAAAGCGCACCTCCTGTCTGCGGCGATTGCTTTTCGGACAGTGCCGCAAAATCCGCCGAATTTCGTTCGGCTTCCCCATTATACCATAATTTTTCTACAATTACAATAGGGCAATCGCGCAGAACACGGAAATCAATGTAGAGTTGTCAATGATCTGTTACACGCGCTCGAAAAAGCAA
>JAJQAB010000053.1 GCA_021203985.1 Ruminococcus sp.
TCGTTTAACATCTTGCTTTTTCAAGCGCGTGTAACAGATCATTGACAACTCTACACGAAATTTTGCGGGAATTTCAAAAAATACTTGACAAACTCAGCGCGATCCGCTATAATATATATTGAATGGATTTTTGCGGTACTCCGTGAAAATTCTGCTGGTGCACACGAAAATTTGTGTGCGCGAATGATGAAGGGAGGTTTTTACATTGAAGAGAACATATCAGCCGAAGAAGATTCACCGGAAAAAAGTGCATGGCTTCCGGAAGAGAATGTCTACTGCGGACGGCAGAAAGGTTTTAGCGCGCAGAAGAGCACGTGGCAGAGCAAGATTGAGCCACTGATGGAAGTCGGACTACAATACCGTTTGCTTGTAATCTTTTGTTTTTCTGGAGAGAAGTTATGCAATATACCTATATGCTGAAGCAAAACCGGGATTTTTTACAGCTTTATCGCTGTGGAAAAAAAATCAGCTCTCCGTATGTGGTGATCTATCTGCGCAAAACGCGGCGGAAGTATAACCGTCTGGGGATTACTGTGGGAAAAAAGGTCGGCTGTGCAGTACAACGTAACCGCGCGCGCCGAATTATCTTACAGGCTTACCGTGAGACGGAGGCGCTGCTTCCGGTCGGGATGGATCTGGTGATTGTCGCACTGTCGCAGATTCACGGCATTCGTTCGACACAGCTGCGCGATTTCTTCGCGGGGAGCGGCAAGAAAAAAATGCTGTGCCTGACGCAAAACACTGCGCAGGAGGGACGGACGTAATGAAATATCTGCTCGCGGGACTCATTTGGCTCTATCGACGAATTTCGCGTCTGACGCCGCCGGTGTGCCGGTTTTATCCGACCTGTTCCCAATATGCCTATACGGCAATTCTGCGGTTTGGCGCGCTGCGCGGAACGTATCTCGCTGTGCGGCGGCTGCTCCGCTGTCATCCCTGGAATCCCGGTGGGATCGATCCAGTTCCAGAGTGGATTTCGTATCCTGTGCAGCAGCATCGTTTGCACCGCCAAAGACCGAGTCGGCACACGCTTTCGAACCCAAGACAGAAAGGATAAGAAGAAATATTATGATGGATTTTCTGTATGATCTTTGCGGAAAGCCGTTCGGATGGATCATGAGATTGATTTATAACCTGATGAACAACTACGCGCTCGCGATTTTGCTGTTCACGGTCATTACAAGACTGATTTTGTTTCCGATTTCGTATAGGCAGCAGCTCAGTTCTACGCGGATGCAGCGGTTGAATCCAAAGCTGGAACATCTCAAGAAGAAATACAAGGATGATCAGAAAAAACTTCAGGAAGAACAGATGAAGCTTTATCAGGAAGAGAATGTCAATCCGGGGGGGTCTTGTTTGCCGATGCTCTTACAGTTTTTTATTCTGTTCGGCATTTTGGACGTTGTGTACAAGCCACTTACCTATATATTAAAGGTAAAGGAAAGCATTATAGACAGTGCGTATACTATTGTCGAGAAAATCAACCCGGATCTCGCAGAGCAAGGGACAAGTCTGCGGCAGGAGCTGATCATTTTGTCGGCGTATCATGATGATCCGGCTGCATTCAGTGACACGTTCGGCACGTCGCTTTCCGCAGAAATCGCGGACTTTTATGATAAATTCAGCCTGTTTGGCGTAAACCTCGGGACAACGCCGTCCTGGCATCCGGACACTTGGAACTCCTCGGCTGTGGTACTCTTTTTAATTCCGGTGCTCTCGGGCGTCATTCAGCTGATTCTGACGATCTATACGCAGATTATGCAGAAAAAGCGCAACCCTTCGATGCGGAGCATGGGTTGTATGAGTGTAATACTCTACATCATGCCGATTTTCTCGGTCTGGTTCGCGTTTCAAGTACCTGCGGGCGTGGGCTTCTACTGGGTATGCTCATCGTTCTTCTCGCTGATCCAGTCAATCGGGCTGAACCTTTACTTTTCGCCGAAGCGGGTCGATGCGATTTACAAAAAACAAGAAAAAAAAATGGAACGCAAGTACGCCAAGGGCAAGCAGAGTTTTTCTCAGCGCATGATGGGACAGATGCAGACCGCAACCGATGCGCAAAAAAAGCGCGAGGAAAATGCGGAGAAGGCAAAGAATATGTCCCGATCGGAACTTTCGAAGTTCCAGAACCAACAGCTCAAGGATGCGCGCGCGCGTATGGCGGAAAAATATGGGGACACGTATGACGAAGAGGATTCGGATTCCGGCAAGGGAAAATGACTGGAATGAATGATATGTTGTCAAGGCATACGGCACATTTCGTTAAGTTAGGGAAAAAAGCCGTAAGCAACAGAAAGGGATGAGCATTGCAATGAAAAAAGTTTTTACCGCAAAGACCATCGAGGAAGCAAAGCGGATAGCATGCGAAGCGTTCGGCGTATCGGAAGATTACATCGTGTTTCGGATTTTGGAAGAGCCGAAAAAGTCGCTGTTTGGTAAGGTAAAACGTGAAGCACAGGTCGAGGCGACCTATGAGACGCTGGAGGAGATTCAGGCGGAGTCTGCCAAGAAAACGGCTGCCAAGAAATCGTCCGCTTCGGCGAAAAAACCGATCGCTCCTGCCCTGGCGAAGAAGCCAGCAGAACCGGCAGAAAAACCGGCAGCGCCTACCACAAAGCCAGCCGAACCAGAAGCGAAGGTTGCAGCGCCTACCACAAAGCCAGCCGAACCAGAAGCAAAGCCGAAAGCAAAACCGACTGCACAGCGGCCGACCCCGGATCGGATTGTGACTGAGGGCAACGGCACGCACAGTATCGAATTGGAAGAGGTAGAGCGTGTCCTGGAGGGTGATGATCTCTCTCCGGCGCTCGCGAAAGCGAAGCAGTATGTGACCGACATCTATGAGGGGATGGGTATTTTGGTGCAGGTGTGCGTGCTACAGACCAAGAGCGGCATCCGCATGGAGATTTCCAGCTCGTATAAGAGCGGTACGATTATTGGCAGACGCGGCGAAATGCTCGACTCGATTCAGTACCTTGCATCGATCGTTGTCAATAAGGAGAGTGAGGAATATTGCCGGCTGCTTCTCGACAGTAATGGCTACCGCGAAAAGCGCCGGAAAACACTTGAACAGCTGGCGCAGAAAATTGCGCGGAACGTCCAGCGCAGCGGCCGTTCGACAACGCTCGAACCGATGAATCCGTACGTGCGCCGGATTATTCACAGCCAGATCGCTAAAATCGAAGGCGTGACCTCGCGCAGTGTGGGTGAAGATCCGTACCGGAAGGTGATTATTTCGCCGGTCGGCGGCTATCGTGGTGGACATCGCGGCGGTTCGGGTAAGGGTAACGACGGCAACCGTCAGCAGCGCCCCTATCGCGACCGTAACCGAAATCCGGAGGACTTTTCACGCAAAGATATGGATTTGATGAAAACAAACTTTGAACGTGATTATAAGAAACCAAGACCAGAAGATAATCTGAATATCGGACTGTACGGTAAGATCGAAATCTGAGTCCGTGTTATAATCAGAAAAAAGTTAGAATATCTCCTTGAAAAGGGAGATATTTTTCGATGTAGAGACAGAGAAACTGTCTAAGATTATCACGAAAAAGCGATGATTTCGCCACATTTTATCTTTTTATCTCACAAAAAGAGGAATTTTTATGGATATACATGCGCATTCTAGGGCAGCGATTGCTGCAGTTGCAACGCCACACGCCGCCGGGGGCATTGCCGTGATCCGCGTTTCGGGAATGGACGCGATTGCGATCGCCGCCGTGTGCTTTCGACCGGTGGGAATAAAAACGCCAGCGGAGATGGATGGCTTCACGTGCGCCTATGGCACGATTGTTGACTCGAGTGGCGCGGAGATCGATGATGGGATTTTGACCGTGTTCCGCGCTCCGCACAGCTACACCGGAGAGGACACAGCGGAAATTTCCTGCCATGGCGGCATCTATGTCACCGAACAAGTTCTCACGGCGCTCTTTGCGGCAGGTGCAGCGCCGGCAGAACCGGGAGAGTTCACGAAACGGGCATTTCTCGCTGGAAAGATGTCGTTGACACAGGCGGAAGCGGTGATGGATCTGATCGGGGCGGCTGGCGAACGCGAGTTGTCCTTCGCACACGCACAGCAAAAGGGTGCGCTGTTTCGGCGCATTCAGCAGATCCAACAGGAAATTGTGCGCTGTTTGGGTGATTTGGCGGCGTGGGCGGATTATCCAGAGGATGACATTCCGGCAGTGACGCCGGAGCAGCTGCACGAAGCGTTATCCACGATTGAAGGACAGCTGCAAGAAACGCTGGGTACCTACGCCTATGGACGCGTGCTGCAGTCGGGCGTCTCCGCCGCGATTGTCGGGAAGCCGAATGTCGGAAAGTCAACCTTGTTTAATCTGCTTTCCGGCTGCGACCGGAGTATCGTCACGGAAATCGCTGGAACGACACGTGATATTGTTGAGGAACAGGTTCGCCTGGGGAATGTAACACTGCGCCTGTCGGACACCGCAGGGCTGCACGAAACCGAGGACGTCATCGAAAAAATTGGCGTACAGCTTGCGCGGGATCGTCTGCAGAAATCGGACTTGATTTTAATGGTATTGGATGCCACCCAGCCGCTCGATGCGGAGGATCGCGACTTATTACGCCGTCTGCCGGAACTGTCGGTGATTGTTGTGGTGAATAAGTCGGATCAGGAAACGCGGCTGGATTTGGACGCGCTGCGTGGGGAGTTTCAGCATGTTGTTGTGATGGCGGCGAAGGACGGAACGGGGCTGGAGGCGCTGCGCGAAACGATTGCATCGATGTTTTATCGCGCCGATGTGACGCCGGAGATGGGTATTCTCGCGAACGCGCGGCAAAAACAGTGTGTGGAGACGGCGCTTGAACAAATTCGGCTGGCACTTCGGGCACTGGACGATGGCGAAATGCTGGACGTCGTGACGATTCTCCTGGATGAAGCCGCCGATACGCTCCTCACCCTGACCGGAGAACGCGTCTCGGAAGCGGTCGTTGCCGATGTATTTTCGCGGTTTTGTGTCGGAAAATAGCGTGGTGTTTCACGTGAAACATTTTGTGGAACGGTCGGAACGAATGTGATGTTTCACGTGAAACGTTTTGGAAAATATGCCGCGATTGTTTCACGTGAAACATCGAATAGCAGATCAACTCGAACAGATCGGAGAATAAGTATGGATACGATGAAAAATTATGACATTGCCGTTGTGGGCGCAGGGCACGCCGGGGTCGAAGCTGCACTTGCTACCGCGCGGCTCGGCTGCCGGACGGTGCTTTTTACGATATCGCTGGATCAGATTGCAAACATGCCCTGCAATCCATCCATCGGTGGCACGGCGAAGGGTCACCTGGTACGGGAAATTGACGCGCTCGGCGGCGAAATGGGGCGTGCGGCGGACGCTTGCTTTCTACAAAGCCGCATGCTCAACCGCGGCAAAGGCGCGGCGGTGCACAGTCTCCGCGTCCAGGCGGATCGGGTGCAGTATCACAACTACATGAAGCACGTCTGTGAAAAAGAGTCGCTTTTATCGGTCAAACAGGCGGAAATTGCACAGGTTTTAGTGGAAGATGGCCGCGTGACGGGCGTAGTTACAGCGCTTGGCATGCGATATGGTGCGGACGCGGTGATTGTTGCAACGGGAACGTATTTACAAGGGCGCATTCACGTGGGACAGGTTTCGTACGAAAGCGGACCGGACGCTGCACTTCCGAGCCGCACGCTGGGTGAAAATCTACGCGATCTCGGGCTGCGGATGCGCCGTTTTAAGACCGGTACGCCCTGCCGTGTGCACCGGCGAAGCATTGACTTTGATGCGATGGAACGCCAGGACGGAGACACGGAGATCGTGCCGTTTTCCTTTTCCTCGGACGCGTCAACGATGCAGAACCACGTTTCGTGCTACATTACGTACACAAACGCCGAAACGCACCGGATTATTCGCGAAAATCTGCACCGCTCGCCGCTGTTTTCGGGGAAAATCGAGGGCGTAGGGCCGCGTTATTGTCCATCTATCGAGACGAAAATTATCCGCTTCGCGGATAAGCCGCGCCATCAACTCTTTGTCGAGCCGATGGGGCTGCAAACGGAAGAATATTACTTGCAGGGTATGTCTTCCTCGCTGCCGGAGGACGTGCAATGCGCGTTTTTGCAGACGATTCGTGGACTCGAACACGTGGAAATTATGCGCCCTGCCTACGCTATCGAATACGACTGCGTTGACCCGACCGAGCTGCGCGCTACGCTCGAATACAAGAAAATCCGCGGACTTTACGGGGCAGGGCAGTTCAACGGCAGTTCCGGCTACGAAGAAGCCGCAGCGCAGGGCATCATTGCCGGGATCAACGCCGCCCGAAAGGTGCAGCAGAAGCCGGAATTTGTCCTGGATCGCGCGTCCTCTTATATCGGCACGTTGATTGACGACCTCGTGACGAAGGGCTGTGAAGATCCGTATCGGATGATGACATCGCGCAGCGAATACCGGCTTATTTTGCGGCAGGACAATGCGGATGAGCGCTTGATGCCACTCGGGCACGCGATCGGACTCGTTTCGGACGCGGCGTACGCGGCAATGTGCGAGAAATATCGCCTGGTAAAACAGGAAAAACAGCGCGTTTCACAGACAAATCTCGCACCCTCGGTCGCACTGAACGCGTACTTGACACAGCAGAAAACCGCGCCGCTAACGACTGGGTGTAAAGTTGCGGATCTGATCCGCCGTCCACAGCTGCATTACGCTGGCATCGCGCCTTTCGACCTGACACGTCCGGATCTTGCGCCGGTAATCGGGGAACAGGTGGAAATTCAGATCAAGTATGACGGCTACATTGAAAAACAGCGCGCGCAGATCGAACGCATGCGGCGACTCGAGAATTTGGCGCTGCCGGAGCAATTCGACTACAGCACAATCCAGGGGCTGCGGCTCGAGGCGGCGGAAAAGCTAACTGCACATCAACCGCAAAATCTCGGGCAGGCAAGCCGTATTTCCGGCGTTTCGCCGGCGGATGTTTCGGTGCTGATGGTCTGGGAAAGCGCGAATCAAGAGGGGGAGACACATGATTTCCAAAAAGCAAGCATGCGCGATTTTCGAAAGCGCCGGACTGTCGCTCTATGAGAAGCAGTTTCTACAGCTGTCGAAGTACTTGGAACTGCTTCTCGAAACGAATCAGCACATGAATTTGACGGCAATCACGCAGCCGGAGGAAATCTGGCGCAAACATTTCCTCGACAGCGCGGTGCTGTTGCAGCAGATAACGATTCCGCTTGGTGCGGCGTGTCTCGATGTCGGAACGGGGGCAGGCTTCCCGGGGATGGTGCTTGCCGTGCTGCGTCCGGATTTGTACATAGTGCTGTTGGAAAGTCTCAAAAAACGTGCGCGATTTCTCGAAGAGACCGCGCAAACGCTCGGACTTTGGAACGTGGAGTGTGTCCACGCGAGGGCAGAGGATGCCGCAAAAGAAAAGGTGTATCGCGAAATGTTTGACTTTGTCACCGCGCGTGCCGTGGCAGTGCTTCCGGTTTTGGTAGAATATTGTCTGCCGTACGTCAAGGTGGATGGCGTTTTTGTGGCAATGAAAGGGCCATCGGAGGACATCGCGTTCGCGGAAACTGCCGCAGAAAAGCTCGGCGGCACGGTCGAAAAGGAGTGCGTCTATTCGCTCGAAGGTATCGGCACGCGAAAGCTCTATATCATCCGAAAAAGTGTTCACACGCCGGCGGCTTATCCGCGAAGAGGGGATAAAATCAAAAAAAAACCGCTTATTTAAAAAAATGACGTAAATTTCTCTTTACACGCATATTTTTTGTGCTATAATAATACTAGGCTCGGACTAAAAAAAGCGCGGTGAAATGCTACGCAGGAAAGGAAGATTCACGATGGTTTATGCGGTTGCAAACCAAAAAGGCGGCGTGGGGAAAACTACCACGGTGGTCAATCTCTGTGCGTATTTCGGGTCGCGTGGAAAGCGTGTTCTGTGCATCGACATCGATCCGCAGGGGAACACAACGACTGGCCTTGGCATCAAAAAAAAGGATTTATCCCTGTCCTCATACGAGGTTTTGGTGGGGAAGGCGCGGATGCAGGATGTGATTATCCAGACGGAATTCAAAAACGTTAGCATACTTCCGGCGCGCAATAACCTTGCTGGTGCGGAGCTGGAGCTGTCCTCGATGGAAAATCGGATGAATCGTCTGAAAATGCAGCTGCTTACGTGCAAGCAAGATTATGACGAAATCTGGATCGACTGCCCACCTGCGCTGGGACTTTTGACGATCAACGGGCTGGTTGCGGCGGATCGGCTGGTAATCCCGATGTTGGCAGAATTTTACGCGCTCGAAGGGCTTTCACAACTGACGAATACCATCAAAATCGTGCGGAGTAACTACCACCCATCACTGGAAATCGCTGGCATTCTCTTCGTGATGTTTGATCCGCGGCTGAATGTTTCGCGGCAGGTGGAGGAAGAAGTAGAAAAATACTTTCCTGGAAAGGTGTTCCACACGAAAATTCCGCGCAATGTCCGCCTTTCGGAAGCGCCGAGCCATGGAAAGCCTGTGATGTACTACAATCCCGGCTCGAAGGGAGCGGAGGCGTATGCGCTGCTTGGGATGGAGCTAATGGGCGAAAAACTGCCAGAAAAAAAACGAAAATTGCTGGTTTTTGGCAGAAAAAGGGAGCGTGAATTAGAATGAGTATTGGCGGATTGGGAAGCGGTCTGGATTTTTTGTATAATGAGAACGCGGAAGATGTGCAGGTGAAGAGAACACTGCGTGTGTCGGAGCTGGAACCGAATCAGGATCAGCCGCGGAGACAGTTTTCGGAGGAATCAATCGCCGCGCTGGCAGACTCGATCCAGCAGTATGGCATGTTACAGCCGATTTTGGTGCGGCCGATGGGGCTGAATTATCAGATTATCGCCGGGGAACGGCGGTGGCGCGCGGCACGGATGCTGGGGCTGGACGAAGTGCCCGTGATCATTCGCGAACTTTCGGATGAAGAGACGATGGAGGTTACACTGATCGAGAATTTACAGCGCGAGAATCTGAACCCGATTGAAGAAGCGACAGGCTATGCGCAGTTGATGGATCGCTTCAACTTGACGCAGGACGAGATTGCGAAGTGCGTGGGGCGATCGCGGAGCGCTGTGGGGAATGTACTGCGGTTGCTGCGGCTGCCGGACGAAATTCGGCAAATGGTGGAGGACGGCGAGCTGAGCGCTGGTCACGGCAGGGCACTGCTGGCGATTTCCGATGAGGATAGGATGTACGATGCCGCCGTGAAAGCTGCACAGGGCAAGCTTTCGGTGCGTGCCATCGAAAAAATTGCCGCGAAAGAGGACGAAGCGGCAGAAGCACCGCAGCCTGTCACGGATGAGCAAATCGACAGCTACTTCACCGAAGTGCAGTTGAGCCTCGAAAATTGCCTTGGCAGACGCGTTTTGGTGACGTATGGGAAGAACAAGGGCGCGCTGGTGCTGGAATTTTACGATAAAGAGGATTTAAGCGCGCTGGCGAATCAGCTAACGCGGGAATGATGTGTGCGAATGTTTCACGTGAAACATTTTGAC
This sequence comes from Ruminococcus sp., assembly GCA_021203985.1. Taxonomy (GTDB): domain Bacteria; phylum Bacillota; class Clostridia; order Oscillospirales; family Ruminococcaceae; genus Ruminococcus_C. Next base: position 9,523 of record JAJQAB010000053.1, read on the forward strand.
GGCGCAAATCGCAGAAAATAAAGGAGTATTACGACAATGATTGATATCAAATGGATTCGGAACGATCCGGAACGGGTGAAGGAAAATATTCGCAAGAAATTTCAGGACGAAAAGCTGCCGCTGGTCGATGAGGTGTGTGATCTTGATCGACAGTTCCGTGATGCAAAGGCGCAGGGCGACACGCTCCGCAGCCAGCGCAAGATGATCAGCAAGCAAATCGGCGCGCTGATGGGACTGGGCAAGAAGGACGAAGCGGAAGCGGTAAAGGCGCAGGTGCAGGGCATCGGTGAACAGCTCGAAGCAATCGAGAAGAAGGAAGCGAAGCTGACGGAACGCATTCGTGAAATTATGCTTGTGATCCCGAATTTCATTGACGATTCCGTCCCGATCGGCAGAAATGATATGGAAAATGTCGAGGTTGAGCGCTTCGGCGAGCCGGCTGTGCCGGACTTTTCTGTGCCGTACCATGTGGAAATCATGGAGAGCCTGCACGGCATCGACATTGACGCGGCACGTGACACGAGTGGAAACGGGTTTTATTACCTCTGCGGCGACATCGCGCGGCTGCACTCTTCAATTTTGGCGTACGTGCGGGATTTCATGATCGAAAAGGGTTTCACTTATTATATACCGCCGTTCATGATCCGCAGCAATGTGGTCACTGGCGTCATGAGCTTTGCAGAAATGGAAGGCATGATGTATAAGATCGAGGGCGAGGATCTCTACCTGATCGGCACGAGTGAACACTCGATGATCGGGAAATTCATCGACCAGATTCTGCCGGAAAGCGAACTGCCGAAAACGCTCACCAGCTATTCGCCGTGTTTCCGAAAGGAAGTCGGCGCGCATGGCATCGAGGAACGTGGCGTCTACCGCATCCACCAGTTCGAGAAACAGGAAATGGTCGTGATCTGCAAGCCGGAGGAGAGCATGGCATGGTTCGAGAAGATGTACCATTATACGGTAGAATTCTTCCGCAGTTTGGACATTCCGGTGCGCACACTCGAATGCTGTTCGGGCGATTTGGCGGACCTGAAGGTGAAGAGTATCGATGTCGAAGCCTGGTCGCCACACCAGCAGAAGTATTTTGAGGTGGGCAGCTGCTCGAATCTAGGCGATGCGCAGGCGAGAAGGCTCGGTATTCGCGTCAAGGCACAAGATGGCACGAAATATTTCGCACACACGCTCAACAACACCGTAGTTGCACCGCCGCGTATGCTGATCGCCTTTTTGGAAAATAACTTGAACGAGGACGGATCGATTCGGATTCCTACACCGCTCCAGCGGTACATGTTTACCGATGTGATTCGTGTGGACTGATCCGAATCGATCAGCGTCCGCTTCAATCGAACACAGAGAACTGCCGCACCGTGATTTCATATGTCGTTTTTTTTAGGCGCTGCCGGTCAGCTAACGCAAATTTAACATACCTGCCCGTGGTATTTTAAGTTTATTTCAACCCAAATTTACTATAATTATACTTAGGGCAATACGCCCAATTCAGCAATCGATTTACAACGGAAGGGAATGATGTTCTTGAATATTCTTGTCGTAGAGGACGAGGTGCAGCTTGCTGACAGCCTTGCTGAAATTTTGAAACGAAACAAATACAGAATGGACACCGTGTTTGACGGGAATGATGGGTTAGAGTACGCGCGCACGGGATTTATGACTGTATTCTTCTGGATATCATGCTGTCGATTTACAACGGCATCGAGATTGTTTACTTGCTGCGGCAAGAGAAGAACGCAACGCCGATTATGCTGCTTACCACAAAGTCGGAGGTGGAGGATAAGATCAATGGCTTGGACTGCGGCGCGGACGACTATTTGACAAAGCCGTTTTCCACTGGTGAACTGCTCGCGCGGATTCGCGCCCTGATACGGCGTAATGGCGAAGTCGAGGTGGACTCGATGCACTTCGAGGAGCTGCAGCTCAACCGTCACACCTACGCGTTGTCGCAGGGGTTGAACAATATTAAGCTGATCCTGAAGGAATTTCAGATTATGGAAATTCTGATGTTGAATTCGGGGCACATTATGCTGAAAGAACGGTTTATTGAGAAAATTTGGGGATATGAGAGCGATGTGGAATATAACAACATTGAGGTGTATATTTCATTTCTACAAAAGAAGCTGCTGGCGATTAAATCAAACGTTCAGATCAGCACAGCGCGCGGCATCGGGTATTTTTTGGAGAAGAAAACATGATCAAACGTGTACGCTGAAAATTTATTTTGATTATTATGACCATGCTGACAATGGTACTGCTTATGCCGCTGGTTGCGCTGAATTTGCTGACCGAGATAATCACGTATAACCAGGCGGTGAATCTTTTGGAGCAGATCACAATCAGCAAAGCGTCATCCTACGAAAAGGAGTATAAGCCCGAGCCGCGTCAGAATGATCCGAATATCCCAGACGATCCAGGTGATCCAGACGAGCCGGACACGCCGCCGGAGGAAAAAGAAGTGGCAACGGGAGCACAGACAGCGCCGGAAAAAAAGAATTCCACAACGGTGAAAAAAATTGTGGAAAAAATTGTCGAGCCAGCGCACGAATCGAATCAGGCGAACGCGCTGGTAGATGTGCCGGAAACGCAAATCGAACCGGATGTGGATGCGGATGCAGCACCCAAGCAGACGGACGTGGTCGATACTCCTGTGGTAACGCAGCAGCAGATGAAACCGGCGTCTACCCACGCGCCCGAGGAAACGAAAGCTGCCGCGACAACGCGCGCAACTGTGCCTGTGACACAGGATGTACAGACCGATGCGCCGCCGCAAACGCAGCAAACAAAGCCCACTGTACGCAAAACAGAAGTGTGCCAGACGAAGTCCACGCAGGATGCACCGAACAATCAGAATCCAGAACAAAAGTAAGACGATGCGCCGGGTAGGTCGAATCAAGAGCAGCAGCTCGCAGTGCAGGGAACGGCGGTAGCGGTGGCACTGTCGGCACAAGTGGAAACGCAAACGGTCGCGGTGACGACAACTGTGAAAACAACTGCACAGACAGAAACGACAACGGCGACAACTACGCGCCAGAAACCGGAAAGTGTACCAGACAAGTCGAGCAGCAATGACGACACTGCGACAATCGACCACTTTTTGTGTATTCTCGATGCGGATGGCGTGTTGGTGGAACTGGACGGCACGGAGAATTATTCCGAGACGGATGCGCAGACGCTGTCGGATGCGGTGATGGCGGAGGACGCTACGGACGGGTATTACGGGAATCTGCAATACTACCGGAAGAATGTCAAAGACGGCACAATTCTCGTGTTTGCCGACCGCAGTTCAAAAAGGCTTATGCTGCGCTATATTCTGTGGATCAGTGTTTTCATGTCCTTTTTCATGGAGGGCATTGTCCTCGTGTTGACGATGGTGCTGACAAAAAGTGCGATGTGGCCGATGTACGACATGTTCGAGCGACAGCGGCAGTTTATTTCGGACGCAGGGCACGAGCTAAAGACGCCGCTTACGATTATTTTGGTGAATGCCGACATCCTGTAGGACGAAATCGGCGAGAGCAAGTGGCTCAGCTACATCCAGTCGCAGACCGAGCGAATGTGCGTGTTGATCGTGGACATGATAAACCTTACAAAGCTCGAAACGAGCGATCCACAGTGTGATTTTCAACAGTTTTCCCTGAGTGCCGCCGTGTCAAACGCAGCACTGCCGTTCGAAAGTCAGGCGTTTGAACAGCACAAGCATTTGAACCTCGAGATCCAGGAGAACATCAGTTACACCGGTATTTCGGATCAGATCAAGCAGCTTGTGGGAATTTTCATCGACAATGTCATCAAGTACAGTGACGAAAATGGTGAAATCCGCGTGACGCTCAGCCAGACGCGCGACAAAAAGACGCTGAAATTCTACAACACGGGAAAGGGTATAAAGTCGAAGGAACGCGAGAAGATTTTCCAGCGGTTCTATCGCAGCGACTCGAGCTGCACCCGCATGATGGGCGGTTATGGGTTAGGACTGTTGATCGCACAGAGTATCGTCAACACACATAAAATCAAAATCCAGGTGGAATCGAAATATGAAAAGTGGATTTGCTTTACATTGACATTTTAAATAAAAATCTACCCTTTGTGGAAAAGCAAAGCGACTGCGGTGCGTCAGACGGTATGCCGTAGTTTTTTTCATCGGAATCGAACAAAATTGAAAAAAATGTTATGCTACAATAGAACTGATACAAAAAGAAGAAGAAAAACGCGCT
>JAJQAB010000024.1 GCA_021203985.1 Ruminococcus sp.
TAGTCGACTTCGATAAATTATTACATGTTGTTTACTAAAATTGATTTCCGTGGAACCGTACACAGCTGTCTTGACTTTTTCTAAATAGGATGTTATAATAAGTGCAGACAAGCAAATCGGGCACGCCGCTTCGTGTGGTGCTGTCGGGAAATCATGCAGAAGGGAACGATGTGAAATGAAGGTGGTCTTACTCGCACATACCCCCGAACCGGAGCAGACGATTGCGGCGACGGCGCGGCTGTGCTATTCGGATACGGGCGTGGAGGAACTGCGCGAGTCCGTTTCGCAGGAGCGCGCGGAGCAGTTTGTACAGATGCTCGAGGGCTATGGGCACGAAAGTCCGGTGGAGCATGTGACATTTACCTTTGGCATCGAGGGCGTATCTCGGTCGTTTTTGGCACAGGTAACGCGCCATCGGATCGCTTCGTTTTCCGTGCAGAGTCAGCGCTATGTGCGTCAAGATCCATTCGTTTTCATTACACCGCCGGAAATCGCGGCAGATCCGGCGCTTTCGGCGGACTATCAAAACGCCATGCAACAGTCGGTCGATGCCTATTGCCGTCTTGCGGACGCGCTTGAAGAAAAATATCTGCCGCAGTTTTTGGCGCAGGGCTTGAGTGAAAAGGCGGCGCGGTCGAAGGCGGAGAAAAAGGCGATCGAGGACGCGCGCTATGTCCTGCCGAACGCCTGTGAAACGAAAATGGTACTTACGATGAACGTGCGCAGTCTGCGCAACTTCTTCCGCCTGCGCTGCTGCCGCCGGGCACAGTGGGAGATTCGCGCGGTGGCTACCGAAATGCTGCGGCTGTGCTGCCAAGTCGCGCCGTCCCTGTTCCGAAACGCAGGACCATCGTGCTGCTGCGGCAGTTGTACCGAAGGGAAGATGAGCTGTGGCAATGCGGACGAAGTGTGCAGACAGTTTGCGGAGATTCGCCATGCAGACCGGTAAACTGATCGTCCTAGACGGGCTGGATGGCTGTGGAAAATCAACGCAGTTTGCGGCGGTGCAGGAGAAGCTGCGCGAGGATGGCATCCCTGTAAAGGGAATTAGCTTTCCTGTGCATGAAAACCCATCAGCTTCGCTCGTGAAGCTGTATCTAGACGGCGCGTTTTCGGATACGCCAGGCGGCGTGAATGCTTACGCGGCATCGAGCTTTTATGCGGTGGATCGCTATGCGAACTACCAGATGGACTGGGGGAAACACTATCGCGCTGGGGCGTGGATTCTCGCAAGCCGCTATACCACGTCTAATGCTATACACCAGATGAGCAAACTGCCGCCGCAGCAGTGGGACGGATTTTTGGCGTGGCTGGAGGATTATGAGTATACCAAGCTCGGACTGCCACGACCGGATCTCGTGCTCTTTCTGTCGCTGCCGCTGTCGCTGTCACAAGAGCTGCTGCTGCAGCGCTATGGCGGCGATGCCTCGAAAAAGGATATTCACGAAGCGGATCTGGCGTATCTCGAACAGTGCGCGAAGGCGGCGCAGTATGCTGCGGAGAAACTCGGCTGGCACGTCATCACATGTGCGGACGGCGAGAAGCTTTATCCGGTGGAAACAATACGGGACGCTTTGCTGGAGGAAATTCGGCGAAGTTTGCCATAAAAAACAGAGAGGAGAATTTTGGATGATTTATGTATTTTTAGCGGAAGGCTTTGAAGAAGTAGAGGCGCTTGCACCGGTTGATCTGCTGCGCCGTGCGAAGCTGCAGGTGACGACCGTGGGTGTGACCGGAAAGACCGTGACCGGGTCGCACGGGATTCCCGTGACGGCGGACATCACAGCGGATCAGCTGACGATGGATGACACCATGGAAATGGTTGTTCTGCCGGGCGGCATGCCGGGGACGCTCAATGAAGAAGCGTCCGCTGTGGTACAGGCTGCGTTGGATTACTGCGCCGCAAACGACCGCTGGATTGGTGCGATTTGCGCTGCACCTTCGATTCTGGGACATCGCGGCATGCTCCAGGGGAAAACGGCGGTCTGCTATCCGGGCTTTGAAGTGGATCTGGAGGGCGCACAGATCGGCGAAACGGGCGTTGTTACGGATGGAAAGATTATCACGGCACGCGGTGCAGGCGTTGCGGTCAATTTTGGCATTACGCTGGTCGGTGAGCTGTGCGGCGAACAGACTGCCGCGCAGATCCGGACTTCGATTGTCTGTGACTGATCCGATCTTGTCGAAGGCGCAGATGCGTCAAAAGATGCGCTGGATGCGCAGCGCGATGCCGCCTAAGAGCAAGCAGTGGCTCGACCGGGTGATGACGGCGTTCTTTTTGGATAGCGTTCCCTACCAGCGCTGTACACAGCTGTTCTGCTTTGTCTCTCTGCCGCAAGAGTCGGATACGCGGCGTATTCTGCAGCACGCGCTTGCCGATGGAAAGTGTACGGCAGTTCCGCGGTGTCTGCCGGAGCATCAGATGCAGTTTCACTGCCTTTCACCGGAGTTGCCACTGGAAGAGCAGCTGATCGCCGGAACGCATGGCGTGCTTGAGCCGCTTGAACTGCTGCCGGTTGTGACACCCGATCCGTGCGCGCGTGCGCTCTGTCTCGTGCCCGGACTTGCCTTTGACCGAAAGGGTGGGAGACTCGGCTATGGCGCAGGCTATTACGACCGCTTTTTGGCAGCGTATCCGCGGCTTTTGAAAATCGGCTATGCCGCGTCATGCTATATCCTGGATGCTGTGCCGATGGATGTGACTGATCAGAAATTAGATGGCATTGCCGCTGAATTTCCGCTGGAGGTGTGGAATGGATAAGAATCAAAGCCGCGATGAATTGCTGCATGCGATTCTGCGTGAAACTGTGCCGAAGCCGCGCACTGCGGAGGAAACGCAGGTGAAAAAAAGCCGCAATTTGTCGCGGGAGACTGCACCGGAAGCCGCACCGGAAGCTGCACCGGTTCGCACCGCGGTGACGCACGAAATACAGGCGGAAACAGATGCCGCAAATGAGGAGCGCTCCTATGACGCACCGTCCGATGGACTGGACGCATCATCGTGGGGGATTCCAGAGACGCCGACGGACGAAGTGCCCGAATCCGGCGGCGACAGCTGGACATTGCGCACACCAGAGACATCGTACGATGCAGACCTGATCAGCGAAAGTCAACCTGCCATGGCGGCGGAAGGTGTTCGCCCTGTGCCGGCGCGTACCGGAAGAAGGCAGTGCAAGAAGAAGCACCGTGTCATCAGAGCGCTGGTCATGACGTTCGTGATCCTTGTCGTTTCGATTGTGCTTTCTGCGATTTTGATTGTCTACGGCAGAGATTTGCTCGGGATCAACAGCAACAGTTCTACGAAAATCGTGACGATTCCAAACGACGTAACGATGGAAGAAATTGCCGAAATTCTGCACGATGAGGGCATTATCAGCCAGCCGGATTTCTTTGTGGTGATTGCAGGACTGAGCAAAAAGGATATGGACGTTATGCCGGGCGATCACGAGCTGCGTCCGGATATGGCGTATGAGACGATCTTAAGTGAGCTTGTCAGCGAGCCGCTTGACGGTGCAGTCTCGGTTTCTGTGACATTTCCGGAGGGCATTCGCCTGGTGGACGCGGCGGATTTGCTGGAGGAAAACAACATCTGCGATGCGGACGAGTTCTTAACCTACCTCAACCAGGACGCACTTTTCGGCTATACTTACGAGGATTATCTCCCGAGCTTTCAGGACGAGAAGTTCTACGTGATGGAGGGCTATTTGTTCCCGGATACGTATACGTTCTATCAGGAGATGAGCGTAGAGCTTGTTTGCCAGAAGATCCTCTATAACTTCGACAGCAAGATTACGACAGAATATTATGACCGAATGGAAGCACTCAGACTGAGTCTCGATGAGATGATCACACTTGCTTCGATGATTCAGGCGGAAGCCGGCTCGACTGAGCAGATGGCGGATATTGCTTCGGTATTCTGGAATCGGCTGAACAATTCCACGGAATATCCGCTTTTGCAGTCCGATCCTACGACAAATTATGTTGAAGAGGTAATCAAACCGCACAGCGAGACGTACAACCAGACGCTTTACGATTCCTACGATACGTACACCTGTTCCGGACTGCCAGTTGGTCCGATCTGCAACCCGGGCAGCGATGCTATTTACGCGGCGCTTTATCCGAGCAATACGAACTACTACTATTTCTACTCGAATATCGACACGGGTGAAACCTATTTTGCGCGGACGCTCGATGAACACGATGCGAACCAGGCGATGGTGGCATCGATGCAGGCGGCGGAAGCAGAAGTGGAATCGGAAGCAGAGGAGGAAGCGGAAGATGACAGCACGGCGGACGAATAAACCGGAGCTTTTGTCACCGGCAGGAGACGCAGAGTGCTTGACGGCTGCGCTGGACTATGGCGCAGATGCGGTGTATCTCGGCAGAAATCAGTTTAGCATGCGCGCTGCGGCGAGTCATTTCCAGAGTGACGAGCAATTGCAGCAAGCGGTGGCACAGGCGCACCGGTGTGGAAAAAAAGTCTATCTGACCTGCAATACACTCCCCCACAACGCAGATCTGCTGCAGTTTCCGCAGTTTTTGCAGGAGGCGGCGGACGCTGGCGTGGATGCGCTGATTCTCGCAGATTTAGGACTTTTGTCGATGACAAAGCAGCGCATGCCGGATCTCGAGGTACATATGTCCACGCAAACCGGCATTGTCAACGCCGCGGCCTGTCAGGCGCTGTATAATTTAGGCGTGAAGCGTGTGGTGCTGGCACGCGAACTTTCTCTGGAAGAGATTGCGGAGATTCGCGCGAAAGTGCCAGCGGATCTGGAACTGGAGGTTTTTGTACACGGCGCGATGTGCATGTCCTTTTCAGGGCGGTGTTTGCTGTCGGCGTATCTCACCGGAAGAGACGCGAACCGCGGCGCATGTGCGCAGCCCTGCCGCTGGAAGTATCACATCATGGAGGAAACGCGGGACGGACAGTATTTCCAGGTGGAGGAAACAGACGAAGGAACGTATCTCTTCAACGCGAAGGATCTCTGCGTGATCGCACATCTGCGCGCACTTCTGGACGCCGGTGTCGACAGCCTGAAAATCGAGGGGCGCAACAAGTCAGCGTATTACGTGGCAGTGGTCACCAACGCCTATCGCGCCGCTCTCGATGCGGCGATGCGATACGAACCTGCGCCGCAGTGGGCGCTCGATGAGGTGCGACAGGTTAGTCACCGAGAATATTGCACCGGGTTTTTTTTCGATCGCTTAGACGCGGTACAGCGCTATGAAAACAGCAGCTATGTTCACCTCTGTGATGTCGTGGCAGTTGTGGACGCGTGTCGGGACGGGCGGCTTTATCTCACGCAGCGCAACCGGTTTTTTGCAGGCGATACGCTGGAGGTTGTCTCGCCCGGTGTGCCACCGGTGACGATCACTGCCGCGGATCTCAGAGATGATGACAACCTTGCAATCGAAACCGCTAATCACGCGATGATGCGTTGTTCGATTGCCTGTGAAATGACTGTTCCGAAAAATAGCATGATACGGCGGCGCGTTGGATCTGCCACTGCATCGTAAGTTGTGGCAACACCGCGCAAAGACCACCTTTGGCTTTGCACGCCATCTGCTGACATCTTTTCCTTTATCTTGTAAAGTTCCTCCTTGCAATACATCAAGTAGTGCTCCGTTGTCGCTTCACAATCTAAAGAAAAATCTGTTGGCGCATCTGGCGCACAATCTTTGTGCGGTGTTGCCTTATGGAAAAGGAGAGGAAAAAGATGAAACATTGTTTCCAAAAATGTGTGGCTGCGTGCGCGGCGATTGCGTGTGCAAGTGCTGCCCTGACACTGCCGGCATCTGCGGTGACAAGCAGCAGAAATGATTCGCAGCTGAAAAACTTTACCGATCAGGTGCTGATCCTGATCAATCAGGAACGCGCAAGCTATGGACTCGATCCGCTGTACACGACTTCGTCTCTTCGCACTGCGGCAGGCGTGCGTGCGGAGGAGTGCCTCGAGGAATTCAGCCATATGCGGCCGGACGGCTCGAGCTGCTTTACGATCCTGACGGACTATTCGATCGATCATATGCTCGCCGGTGAAAACATCGCCTATGGACAGGATACACCGCAGGAGGTTGTCGATTCCTGGATGTCCTCCAAGGGACACCGCGCCAATATTTTGAACGCGGACTATAGCTACGTTGGCATTGGCGTTGCTGAGGACGGCTTTATGGCATGGGAGGAAATCTTTGTCGGCGGCGCTGAGCTGAGTAATGCTGAGCTTCCATCGAGCGAGGGCGTAAAGGGCGATGTTGACTATGACGGGAAAGTCACGTCTACGGACGCGTATTTGACGCTGATGGCGTATGCGCGGCAGTCTGTCGGCAAAGGAATTGGCATGACGGATTCGCAGATTGAAGCGGCAGATGTAGACGAGGACGGTAGCGTTACGATTGACGATGCGTACAAGATTTTGCTCTACTACGCGACAGAGTCCGCCGGCGGTGATCCGAGCTGGGACTAAGAAGAAAATCCAATAAAAAAAGCTGTTCTCAAAGTGAAACTTTCGTTTCCGTGAGAACAGCTTTTTGTTTTTATGTAGATTTTTTTAAGGCAACACCGTGCAAAGACCGCCTGACGGCTTTGCACGCCATCTGCTGACATCTTTTCCTTTATCTTGCAAAATTCCTCCTTGCAATACACAAAGTATTGCTTCGTCGTCACTTGATAATCTAAAGAAAAATCTGTTGGCGCATCTGACGTACAATCTCTGTGCGGTGTTACCTAAAGCAACACTACGCGAGTTTCCCTGTGACCTTGTGCCATGTTGTCTTTACTTAGCGCCAAGAACGTCATCATAAGCGGTCGCCGGATCGCCGCCGGCACGTTCTGTAGCATATGCCTGCAGAAGCCGATAGGTATCGTCAATCGTCACCGCGTCATCGCCGTCCGTATCCAACAGGTGCAGATTGAACTGGCTGATGCAGTCCGAATTCCTCGTGGAAAAAAACAGCGCCTGATACAAGTTCGCATAGCCGTCCTGCCATTCGCGAATTTCCTTGCCATTGACCTCAATTTTGCTGCGCTCCCAGCTAAAGGAAGTCATTTCTTCGGGGTAAATCTCCGGAATTTCCTCGTCCACAATGTCGATCGAATTGTCAGCGCAGACCTCCGAATAATAGCGCAGTGCCATCACCGCGGAATCAATCGTCATCTGCTCGAATCCGAATACATCGCCCATCCGAAAGATTTCCAGTTCCTGGATCGCCGCTACGTCCGTCTGATCGACCACGCCGTCCGCATTGATATCGGCAAGAGTGATTTGCACCTCCGTTAGCGCCGCTGAATCCGCGTTGCAATAGCGCGCGACCATTGCGGTATCGTGCCCCGTGACCACGCCGTCCTTGTCAACATCGCCCTGGATCGCAGCCGGCGCTTCTGCAGACGCAGCCTGCACGGAGAGCGCGGGGAGTGTGGTGAGTGCGAGAACAGCGGCGGCAGCGAGTGCCATACATTTTTTTGTGTTGTTTTATAATCGTTCACACCTTTCATTGTCATACAGGCTAAAAATCACCTGTATCGAATTTCGTTCCCTTAATGGAGAGAAGCCTCAGGATCGCCGCGTGGTGCATCCGGATTGCCAAAGATTTCATCTCCTACCCATATCTTAGCACAATAGACGCGATTTGTCAAGCAAATCTTAAAATATTTCTGGTTTTTTTGACATAAATAAAGACAAACGACCGCACCACAGCCGAAAAAAACAAGCCCACACGGAACAACCGCATGCGCCTGTCTACAAGATCTCAAAATCTGCCCCCTTAACGCCGGATTGCCGCTCCTATGCCGCAGCAAATGCAAAACGCCGCACCGTCCGCGACAACGATCGTGGCGCCCACCGGAGTTGACGCCAGAATCGAAACGAGCATCCCAATCGCGGCGCACAGGACGGAGAGTAGCGCGGCGCAGAGGATCACACCGCGAAAGCTCCGGAACAGCCGCATCGCTGACAGCGTCGGGAAAACGATCAGCGCCGAGATCAGAAGTGACCCCACGAAGTTCATCGCCAGCACGATAATCACCGCCGTCACAACAGCAATCAGCAGATTATACAAACTCGCGCGCACGCCGGTTGCCGCGGCAAAGGTTTCGTCAAAGGTCACGGCAAAAATTTTGTGATAAAACAGCAGAAAAATCCCCAGCACAATTATCGACATGATGACGCTAACTAGTACATCGGTCTGAGAGAGCGTCAGGATCCGCGTTGACCCGAACAGCGTGCTGCACACATCGCCGGAGATGTTCGCCGAAGTGGAAAACAGATTCTGCACCAGATACCCGATCGCCAGGGCAATGACCGACAGCATCGCGATTGCCGCGTCCCCTTTGATTTTGGCGCTGTGGTTCATGCACAAAAGCAGCACCGCGCACACAATGGTGACCGGCATCACCAGCAGCATACTGTTCGACAGCTTGCATACCGTTGCAATTGCTAGCGCGCCGAACGCCACGTGGGAGAGTCCGTCACCGATGACGGAAAAGCGCTTGAGCACGAGCGTTACACCCAGCAGCGAAGCACACAGCGCAATGAGAATGCCGGCAATGAGCGCGTACTGCACGAAGGGAAACGACAAATAGCTTGCCAGTTGTTCAAAGATGTTCATCGCCGTCCGTCCTTTCCGTCGCATAAATTCTGCCGATGTCGCTCTGGAGATAATCCGATTTCGTGCCGGAGAATAGCGGCGTTTTGCTGATGTGGAGAATGTGCGAGGCATAGCGCACTGCCGCTTCCATATCGTGTGAGATCATTAAAATCGTAACGCCGTCCTCTTGGTTGAGCCGCGCGATCAGTTCGTACAATTCCGTCTGCGATCTCGGGTCGAGTCCGGTGACTGGTTCGTCTAATAGGAGCATTTTTCGCGTGGCACAGAGCGCGCGCGCCAGAAGGACACGCTGCTGCTGACCGCCGGAAAGCGTCTGATAACAGCGCTTCGCAAGCGGCGCAATCCCGAGCCGTTCCATCACCTCCTGTGCCAGTTGCTTTTGCTGCTTGGTGTAAAACGGGCGAAGTCCGCTGCGGTTCAGACAACCCGAACGGACGATTTCCTGTACCGATGCCGGGAAGTCCCGCTGCAGTGCGGTTTGCTGCGGCAGATAACCGATTTCGTCCGGCTGTAAGCCATCGCCGGTTTCGATTTTCCCTGCCATGGGCGCTTTTAGGCGCAATAGCGCTTTCACGAGCGTGCTTTTACCCGAGCCGTTTTCGCCGACAATATACCAATACTCCCCGGCGTTTACGGTGAACGAGAGGTGCTCTGTCACGGCAACGCCCTCATATCCCAGTGTCAAATCCGTACAGCAAAGCTGTGCCATCGCCTGTTCCCCCTTTACGTCAGCGCCTTTTGCAGCGTTTCCAGATTTTCTTCCATACGCCCGTAATACGTGGCGCCGCCTTCGAGCTGTTCCTGTGTCACGGACTGCAGCGAATCGAGGATCAGGATGCCGGCGTCCGAACCGGCACTTTCCAGGATCGTGCTTGCAATCGACTGATCGCTGCTCTCGGTGACCAGGATGTAGGGAAGTTCCAACTCTGCGGCCTTTTCGGCAAGAAACGCGATCGTTTCAAAGCTCGCTTCCGTCTCCGCCGAACAGCCCGGAAACGCTGCGTAATAGGTCAGGTCATAGTCCTCCGCCAGATAGCGGAACGGAAAGCGATCCGCCATCAGAATCGAGCTGCGCACTGCGTCCACAGACACCAGCGCTTCATAACGGCTGTCGAGATCCTGGAGCTTTTCGAGATAGGCGTCACAGTTGGCGGTATAGACGGCGCTGTTTTCGGGGTCTGCCGTGCAGAACACGTCCAGAATCGCCGTGCAAATCACCTGCGCCTGCCGCAGCGAAAGCCAGACGTGTTCATCGATTTCCTCTGCGTCCTCTTCTTCGTCCTCCTCCTGCATGCCTTCCACCATTACCTTTTCTCGCGCATCCGCGACCTCGAGGCACGCGATGGTCTGCATTTGATCCAGATCAGCGGAATCGAGCAAGTCGGAAACCCAAGTGTCCGAAGTGCCGCCGACATAGCAGAAGATGTCGGCTTCCTGGATCGCGGCAATGTCCGCCACGCTCGGCTGATAGCTGTGCAGATCCATCCCGTCCGCCGCGAGGAGTGTTAGTTCAATCACATCGGTATCACCGAGAATCTCGCGTGCCCAGTCATATGTCGGGAAGATCGTGCAGACCGCGTGAATGGCGTCATCGTCCTGCGAGACAGTATCGCCGCAGCCGCATAGCGGCAGACAGCAGAAAAGCGCTGTAAGAAGCAGCGCTAGTTTTCGTTTCATCATAGCGTTTTCGTTCCTCTCCTAAAAATGAAAATGATTTTCATATTCGTATTATAGCAGAGTCCAACAGGCTTGTCAAGAGGGAAAACGCGTTTTTTTCGGGTGGTCTGCTTACCCCCGTCACATCTCCGGCAAAATCCGCAGGATCATGCCGCTAAACGGTGGCAGCTCGACCGTGAATTGCGTGCCGTTTCTCGTTCGATCGCCGCGCAGGACGGCAGTTTCTTCCTTTGTCGCACCGTGGAAGCGTTCCCAATCGGTGTGTAGGAGCGGTTCGAGTCCGCCGCAGTCCGCGAGGTGGAGTGTAAGGACTCTGTGCGCTCGTCAGAGAGGTGTAGCAAAATCAACAGCCGCTGTGCGCCGGCACGCCGTTCGATCGCATAAATACAGCGCTGTTCCTGATGACAGTCTACCCAGCGGAAGCCGTCCGCGGTATAGTCCGCCTGATAGAGCGCCGGCTCGGTCAGATAGAGGTGAGTGAGTGCCGTCATATAGTGGCAAAACGCATCGTGGATGGGATATTGCAGCAAATCCCAGTCCTGCTGCTGCGTCTCCATCCACTCGCGCAGCTGTCCCAGCTCACTGCTCATGAATACGAGTTTCTTTCCGGGGTGCGCATACATATATAAATAGAGTGCGCGCGCTTGTGGGAATTTCAGCGTATAGTCGCCGAACATTTTTTGCAGAATCGTTGCCATGCCGTGTACATTCTCATCGTGCGAGAGCGGCAGCAGATAGGATTCGTTCGGGAAATAGAGCATCGAAAAGGTTAGCTTGTGGTAGTCGTTTTTGCGTTCCCAGTGGTATTGCCGGAAGAAGTCGAGCGTGTCATTCATCCAGCCAATGTCCCACTTGTAGTCGAAGCCCAGTCCACCCTGTTCTACAGGACGCGTGACACCATCGTAGCTGGTGGAATCCTCCGCGATCAGCATGGCGTCCGGCTGGCACTGGTGCAGTCCCTGATTCATGCGCTGTAAAAACATAATACTTGCAGGATTTGTGTCGCGCTGCGGATCGCCGCCCCAATAGATCAGCCGGCTGACAGCGTCCATGCACAGCCCGTCAAAGTGGAATACCGACAGCCAGAAGTTCGCGTTGGACTGAAAAAAGCTGCACACCTCGCCGCGCGCGTGAATGAAATTACAGCTGCCCCATTCGCTGTAATTGTCCTCCTTTTCAGGATATTCGTAGAGCGTTGTACCATCATAATGGCTGAGCGCGTAGTCGTCTACGGCGAAATGTACCGGAACGAAATTCAGGATCACGCTGATGCCTGCCTGGTGGCAGATGTCGACAAACTGCATAAGCTGGTGCGCCGTGCCATAGCGTGCGGTCGTGCTGAAAAATCCGGTACTTTGATACCCCCACGAGCAATCCGCCGGGTGCTCGCTCAGCGGCATGCATTCGATGTAATTGTAGCCGTGCGCTTTGGCGTAGGCGACAAGTTTCGGCGCAATCTCCTCGTAGTTGTACCAGCCATTTGGGTCGTCCGGATTTGTCCGTCACGAGCCGAGATGCACTTCGTAGATATTGACCGGTTTTTCCCGATGAGTGTCGCGGCTTTGCATCCACGCCTGATCGTGGAAGGCATAGCTTTCCAGATCGCGGATGATCGATGCGTTGTTCGGACGCAGTTCCATGCCAAAGCTGTAAGGGTCGCAGTGATCGATTGTTTCGCCGCCGGGCGTCTGCGGTGTGATGCGATATTTGTACATCTGACCGGGCATCGCGTCCGGTACGGTGATTTCGTAGATTCCGCCGTCATGAATCCGCTGCATCGGCATTGGTGTCCAGCCGCCGCCCTCCCAAATCAGCGAAACCGATTTTACGTTTGGCACAAGCGTGCGGAATACCACGCCAGAAGCGGTACAGTGCGCGCCGAAGTAGGTGTGCGCATCAAATGCGTTGCCAAGAAAAAAATGATGAATGTCCATAAAACAAGCCCCTTCCCGTATAATACAAGAAAATAACACAAGAATATTATACAAGAACAAAGCAGCGGACTGCAAGCATCAATTTTCGATCAAGTGTTGTTTTCTCGACATCGTGTCGAATTCTGTCGCGCAGGCAGCAAACCGGCTGGAAGATTTTTTGAAAAAATTTTGGAAACCCATTGATTTTTCGGAGATGGTGTGTTATAATAAGTAAGTACACAGTCTGCCTGGATTTGTGGATCGACAGGTTGTCTGTAATTTTATCTTTAGGAGGCACTCATTTATGTTAGTATCGGCAAAGGACATGATGAATCAGGCGAGAGACGGCAAGTATGCGGTTGGTCAGTTCAACATCAATAACCTTGAATGGACAAAGGCAATTCTGAACACAGCAGAAAAGCTGCAGTCTCCGGTAATTCTCGGCGTTTCCGGCGGTGCTGGAAAGTACATGACCGGATTCAAGACGGTTGCAGACATGGTAAAGGCGATGGACGAATCGCTGGGGATCACCGTTCCGGTGGCACTGCACCTCGACCACGGCACGTATGATCAGTGCTATGACTGCATCAAGGCTGGCTTTACTTCGATCATGTTTGACGGCTCGCACTTCCCGATCGCAGAAAACATCGAAAAGACAAAGGAACTTGTTGCAGTTGCACACAAGCTGGGTCTGTCGATTGAAGCAGAAGTCGGCGCAATTGGCGGCGAAGAGGATGGCGTCATCGGTAAGGGTGAATGTGCAGATCCGCAGGAATGCAAGACGATCGCAGATCTCGGCGTAGATATCCTGGCTGCTGGTATCGGCAACATCCACGGCGTATATCCGGAGAACTGGGAAGGTCTGAGCTTTGAGACACTGGAGGCAGTAAAGAAGGCTGTTGGCGATATGCCGCTGGTACTGCACGGCGGTACGGGTATTCCGGACGACCAGATCACCAAGGCGATCTCTCTGGGCGTTGCAAAGATCAACGTTAACACCGAATGCCAGCTGGTATTTGCTGAGGCAACCAGAAAGTATATCGAAGAAAGCAAGGATCTGAAGGGCAAGGGCTTTGACCCGAGAAAGCTGCTCCTGCCGGGCTACGAAGCAATCATGGCAAAGGTAGAGGAGAAGATGAACCTCTTCGGCTCTGTTGGCAAGGCGTAAGTGCTGTTTCGCGGGACGTTAAGGCAACACCGCACAGAGATTGTGTGTCAGATGTGCCAACAGATTTTTCTTTAGATTGTGAAATGACGACGAAGCAATACTTTGTGTATTGCAAGGAGGAATTTTGCAAGATAAAGGAAAAGATGTCAGCAGATGGCGCACAAAGCCGTAGGCGGTCTTTGTGCGGTGTTGCTTTGAATACACAACCAAAACGGTTTGTGCTTTTTGCACAGCCGTTTTTGTTTCCCGGGATCAACATGACAGTTTTTCGGAAAAAGTAGGACTTTTTTTCGGAAATGTTATGCTACAATAGAACTGATACAAAAAGAAGAAGAAAAACGCGCTCTC
>JAJQAB010000058.1 GCA_021203985.1 Ruminococcus sp.
CTTTGCATAAAATTCGGTTTCTAATTTTATCTAACTTTTTGGGGTCGGTTCAAACCCTTCCTGCGGCGGTTTTGTGTGTCTGGGCACAAGACAACACCGCTACACGAGAACGCCTACGGCTTTGCACGCCATCTGCGGTGACCGAAGGGAGTGCCCTTGCGGTACATCTTTTCCTTTATCTTGCAAAGTTCCTCCTTGCAATACATAGAGTATTGCTTAGTCGTCATTTCACAATCTAAAGAAAAATCTGTGGCGCATCTGATGTACAATCTCTGTGCGGTGTTGCCACAAAAAACGTCTCGTTTTTACGAGACGTTTTTTGCTATGATATAGGGATTGTTGGGGATACCGTTCTGTATCGGTGCGTACACATAACGGTTTGAGGATATTACATGCTCCTCATCAGAGCATATATTTAGTATACCGGACGAATGTGTTCGTTTCGTGAAATGCATCTGAAAGACCGTTGAAAATTTAGCCGTCTTTCTGGACAACATCGCGAATCTCGAACCAGAAGGTCGAGCCTTCGCCGAGCTTGCTGTTCACGCCGTAGTCATATTCGTGCATCTTCAAAATCGCCTTGACAATCGAGAGTCCAAGCCCCGTGCCAACGACTTCGCGCTTGTGGTTTTCCGAGCGGTAATATTTGTCGAAAATCAGCTTGATCTTGTCATCCTCGATGCCATTGCCGGTGTCGCGCACTTCGATCCGCACGCGATCGGGCAGATTCTTCTGCGTGACAAAAACCTGCTTGTCGTCTTTGGAGGTGTAGTTGATCGCGTTGTTGATCAGGTTGCCGATCACGCGGTTGATTTTCCCCTCGTCACAGTTCACCAGACAGGATGCGTCCGGCGTAAAGTGAATGTGATAGCCCATCTGCTCCGAGATTCCCTCATAGCGGTGGACAATCTCCTGCATGCACACCGCGATATCGAACACGCTGTAGTTTAGCTTCTGCGTGCCACTTTCGAGCTTCGAGAGATCGAGCATATCATTCACAAGCAGTGAAAGGCGGTCGGTTTCCTCAATGATGATATTGAGGTGCTGCTCACGCTTGACAGGGTTGTCGCCGGAGAGATCGCGGATCATTTCCGCGTACGCCTTCAGCATCGTCAGCGGTGTGCGCAGATCGTGCGAGATGTTCGCGATCAGGTCGCGCTGCATTTCTTCGGCTTTCGAAAGCTCGTGCGTCACATAGGTCAGCGTTTCCGCAAGTTCGTCTACCTCCGCATAGCCGCCGCCCTCGAATTTCGTCTGATAGTCGCCGTGCGCGAGACGCTTCGCCGAACGCGTGATCCGCACCAGCGGCGCAGAAATGTGATTTGCCATAAAGATCGACAAAATCACGCTGAACGCGACAAGAATGCTCGTGATGATCACCGTCTGCCGCTTTAAGATCGAGATTGTCGACTCGACCGGTACAAGCTTTGTGTTCAGGAAGAGATAGCCAGCCACCTCGCCGCTTTCCCAATAGATCGTGCTGCCGTATACGAGCATTTCGCTCTGCAGTTCGTCATTCATCAGGTGGCGCGCGATCGTGTCCGTCTTGCTGTTTTTCAGATCGGTCATGTAGAAAAACAGACCATTGTTTTCGCTGTGCAGCAGACATTCGCCGTCATAGACACAGTTGTAATAAACCTCGCGCCCATCGGTGTCGATCATTTCAATGCACACTTCGTTTTGCAGCGCCAGATTCATTGCGATTTCTTCGAAGTTCTCACTGTTGCATGCCGCAACGACTTGCTTAGCAAGCTTCGCGGTGTCGTGGATTTTGAATGCTTCGTAAAACCACTGCAGAAAAATCACCTGGAAAAGCCACATCAAGAGAAAGATGATGCAGACGAAGAGAATATAGAGCATCCAGATTTTGATGCCGATGTGGAGATTTTTTTCGGGTCCGTGGAGCAGTTTATGCATCCGGTTCAAACTTATATCCCATTCCTCTCAAGGTCACAATGTACGAGCGATACGGCCCTAGGCTGCCGCGCAGCATCTTGATGTGCGTATCGACAGTGCGGTCGTCCCCGAAGAAATCATAGCCCCAAACCTCTTCTAACAGCTTGTTCCGTGTGAGGGCAAGCCCCTTGTTTTTTACGAGATAGAATAACAGGTCGTATTCCTTTGGCGTCATCGATATGCGCACGCCGTCCACATAGACTTCTCTGCCGGCAATGTCGATTTCCAGCCCGCCGAACGTCAGGCGCTGCGCCTGTTTCGCCGCAGGCTGTTTCGATGCACGGCTGCGCGTCAGTACCGCACGCACACGCGCCATCAGTTCCCGCGGCGAAAACGGCTTTACGACATAATCGTCAATACCGGTTTCAAAGCCGAAGAGCTTGTCATATTCCTCACCGCGCGCCGACAGCATAATCACCGGAATGTCCTTTTGCTTCTTGATCTCCTTGCAGGCGGAATAGCCGTCTAGGCGCGGCATCATAACGTCTATAATGATAATATCATAGTCGTTTTCACGGCAAAGCGCCACAGCCTCCATGCCGTCCCGAGCTTCTTCTACGGTGTAGTCCTCAAATTCTGCATACTCGCGCACAACCGCGCGAATTTTTTCTTCATCATCCACAATCAGCATGCGATTCATGGATCTGCACCTCACTTTCTAAAATCTCAGAAATCAATTTTGAAATTTGCTTCAGAATGGAATTCTTCTACTGGCTGTTATCGGTTTCCTTTAGTGTAAGGCAGATCCCTCCACCAGCCTTGCGGCTGGTTCCCCTCAGCACAAGGCACACCTTTCAGGTGCCCTTTCAGGGGAGGCGAGGGGAAATGTTCTCTTTTTAAAAAAACACTTTTCTTGGCGCCCTTGTGGCGTATCTTGATCGCTTTAACCGAAAACTTGATTTCCGTGTCCCAAAATCCCAGCCTAACACATCACTTCGTCCGCTTCTTCTGCTCGAGTGCCGCACCGATGAATGACGCGAAGAGCTTCTGCGGATGATTCGGACGGGACTTGAATTCCGGATGGAACTGCATGCCGATAAACCACGGGTGATCCTGGAGCGAGATGATCTCGACCAGGCGCTCGTCCAGCGACAGACCGGCGATCTGCAGTCCCTTTTCCGCTAACTGCTTGCGGTAGTTGTTGTTGAACTCGAACCGGTGGCGGTGGCGCTCGTAGATCAGATCCTCCTGATAGATGTCATGTACCAGCGTGCCGGGCGTCAGCTTGCACGGATACAGCCCTAAGCGCATCGTGCCGCCCATGTTTTCGATATTTTTCTGATCGTCCATAATATGGATTACGCTGTGCGCGCCCTCCGGATTGAATTCCGAGGAGTTCGCGTCCGGAAAGCCCGCGACATTGCGCGCAAATTCCACCACTGCCATGTGCATGCCAAGGCAGATGCCGAACATCGGCACACGACCAAGCCGCGCGTAACGGATCGCTTCGATCATGCCCTCAATGCCGCGGTTGCCAAAGCCCCCTGGCACGATGATTCCATCACAGTTCTTTAGCATCGCTTCGGCGTTTTCACGCGTGATTTTTTCCGAGTCGATCCACTGGATGTGCACGCGCGCATCGTTGACAATGCCGCCGTGGTGCAGCGCTTCGGCTACGGACAGATACGCGTCCTGCAGCGCCACGTACTTCCCGACCAGACCGATGGTAACGTCCTGATCCGCGTGCTTTTGCCGCTCAGTCATCGCGATCCAGTCCGCCATATCCGGCTTGTGGTTTTCGAGGTTGAGGTGATAGCAGATGCTGTCGGTCAGTCCTTCGTTTTCGAGCATCATCGGCACTTCGTAGAGTGATGGCGTAGTCATGTTCTGGATGATGTCCGCTTCCCGGACGTTGCAGAACATGCTGATCTTGCGTTTCATCTCCGCTGGAATTGCAAGTTCTGTGCGGCAAACCACCACGTGCGGCTGAATGCCGATCGAGAGCAGTTCCTTTATCGAGTGCTGTGTCGGCTTCGATTTCAGCTCGTTCGAGCCGGCAATATACGGCACGAGCGTAACGTGAATATACATCGCGTTTCCCCTGCCGACTTCCGTCGCAAACTGCCGGATCGCTTCGAGAAACGGTGTGCTCTCGATATCGCCGACCGTGCCGCCGATTTCCGTGATGACCACATCCGCGCCCGACTCCTCCCCGACACGGTAGATGCGCTCCTTGATTTCATTCGTGATATGGGGGATGACCTGAACCGTTCCGCCGAGATAGTCACCGCGCCGCTCCTTGTTGAGCACCGTCCAATAGACCTTGCCCGTGGTGACATTGTTGTTGACGGACAGGCTTTCGTCAATAAAGCGCTCATAGTGCCCTAAATCGAGGTCAGTTTCCGCGCCATCATCCGTGACGAACACTTCGCCGTGCTGATACGGGCTCATCGTGCCGGGGTCGACATTGATGTACGGGTCGAATTTCTGTATCGTAACCTGATAGCCGCG
This sequence comes from Ruminococcus sp., assembly GCA_021203985.1. Classification (GTDB taxonomy): domain Bacteria; phylum Bacillota; class Clostridia; order Oscillospirales; family Ruminococcaceae; genus Ruminococcus_C. Next base: position 4,408 of record JAJQAB010000058.1, read on the forward strand.
CGCCTTCAGCAGACGCCCTAGGGAAGCCGCAGTGATTCCTTTGCCCAGACCGGACACAACGCCACCGGTGACGAAAATATATTTAGGCATAGTTTGAGATCCTCCATTTCGATTTGACAATTCCTATATTTCATTATACAAGATCCTCCGGAAAAATGCAAGTGTTATTTCCGGGAAATCTCGCCGAAAGCGTGGAATGCGCGCCCGATTCCCTCCACTTCACGCCTGGCAATGCATATTTCACAAAAAAGCCTTGCAATGTGGATTCCGTTTATGGTATAATAAAAAAGAAGTCGGCATCGATCGGGCAAATTGGACACCCAGGCGGTGCCGCAGGAACGATTCTGCTTAGAATGTATTGGCATTTAAGCGCAAAGGAAAGAAAGGAATCGATTTTATGAAGATGTATGCAAGAATCGCGCTCTGCTGTCTGCTTTCCGCGGTATTGATGCTGCCGCTGACCGCGTGCGGCGATTCGGACGCGGAGGACAGCACACCGAAAAAGGACATGGAGACGGCAACGCGGGTTTTCGCTCGCGGAGCTTGCGAAAACGGACGAACAGCTGACCGGCGAGCTGGAGAACAAGACCATCAAGTGGCTTTCGGACTGGGACATTAACTCGGACGACACCGGAAAAACCACGCCGATTGAGCTTGCGATTTTCCAGGAACGCTATGGCGGCGAGGTCGAGTGGTATCAGACCACCTATAGTGAACGCTATGACAATCTCGCGAACTATATCAATAGCGATGAGTGAATCGACTTCTTTTATGGCGGAAACTGGGACGCGTTCCCGAAGGGCACAGTGCGCGGCATGTTCGTGCCGTATGACGACTATATCGACCTGGATTCCTCGCTCTGGGAGGACGTGAAGGATGCGAACGACTCGATGGTGTGGGATGACGGCCATTACATGGCAATTGTGGAAGTGACGGGCGATTACTGCGTCGTGATCTATAACCGCAAGACGATTGACGAATATGGCTTGGACGATCCGGCGGATCTGTTTGCGGAAGGCGAGTGGACGTGGGATGCGTTCGAGGAAATGCTCTCGGAATATGTCGACACTTCCGAAGAGCGCTACGGCATCTACCGGCGTGCCATATATTGGCATGGAGGACGGGAAACTCGTCAACAACCTGCGCAACGAGGCGATCGAGGACTACCAGGATTGGATGTACGAATTGTGGCAGTCGGATTACATCGCGTTGGGCGTTGGCGATTACGGCTGGTCATCACGCGACTATTATATTGGTGAAGGCAAGCTCCTGTTCTATCCGTGCGGACTTTGGACGCTGAGCACGGACAAGGAGCAGTGGTCAACGACCTTCGGCGAGGACGTGTTCTTTGTACCTGTGCCGCGCTATGAAAAGGCGGACGAATACTTACATCCCCACGAGTGTCAACGCGTACCTGTTCGTTAAGGGCGGCGATAATCCGGAGGGCGTTGCGAAGTTCCTCGATTGTTTCCACTTCAACAAAGTCAGCGAGGGCACGCAGGAAATCAGCGACCAGCAGTTCATTGACGACTACGAGTGGACAGATGAAATGATCGAAATGAAGAATACCATGAATGAAATGGCACTCGAAAATCCGATGTTCGATTTCTACAACGGTATTTCGACCAATATGACAAAGATTCTCGACAGCAGTGACCACGGCGTTCGCGCTTCGTCACGCGGTACACCGTGGTCAGAGTCGGTGAACTCGATCTATGACCAGGTACAGTCCTATATCGATGAAGTGAACGAGTCGCACGAATAACAGCTGCGGTGTGTTATAGCTTTTATTTATGTAATAAGATAAAAAATAGGTGTTACCGCATGTGCTGAAAATGTGGTATAATAATTGCAAGAGAACACCGTGCAAAGTCGCAGATGGTCTTTGTGCGGTGTTACTTAAACTGAAATCGAAAAGGTGGCTGTATTATGAAAACGTCTATTATTGGATACCCGCGAATCGGCTCGCTGCGTGAGCTGAAATTTGCGAGTGAGAAATATTTTCGGCAGGAAATCTCCGCTGACGCACTGCAGGAGACGGCAAAAACCCTGCGCCAGGAAAACTGGAGCGTACAGAAGGCAAGCGGTCTGGATCTGATCCCGTCCAACGATTTTTCGTTTTATGACGGCATGCTCGATACTGCCGTGCTGCTGAACGCTGTGCCGGAGCGCTACCGTGCGCTGGATCTGTCCGCGCTCGATATGTACTTCGCGATGGCGAGAGGGTATCAGGGCGATCACGGTGATGTCAAGGCGCTGGCGATGAAAAAATGGTTCCACACCAACTATCACTATATGGTGCCAGAAATCGAGGACACCACGCAGTTAAAGCTCGATGACACAAAGCCCTTCGACCTCTTTAATGAAGCGAAGGTGGCAGGTGTCGAGACAAAGCCGGTGATCATTGGGGCGTATACGTTCTTGAAGCTCGCACGTTTCCTCGGGAAAAAGACGGCGGTGGACTTCGTGGACGATGCGATGCGCGCCTATGGCGAAATTCTCGCGCGTCTGTCCGCGTGCGGCGCACAGTGGGTGCAGCTGGACGAACCGTGCCTGGTGAAGGATATGACCGATGCGGATCAGGCGCTGTTCCAGGCGCTCTATCAAAAGATTCTGTCCGACAAGCACGGCGTGAAGGTGCTGCTCCAGACGTATTTCGGCGATGTGCGCGACTGCTACACGATACTCTGCGCGATGGATTTTGACGGAATCGGTCTGGACTTCATCGAGGGCAAGCAGTCGCTGGCGTTGGTACAGGAAAACGGCTTCCCGGCGGACAAGTTGCTGTTTGCAGGCGTGGTCAACGGCAGAAATATCTGGAGAAACCACTATGCCGCAACGCTGGAACTGGTGGAAACGCTGAAACAGTCCGCCGCACAAATCGTCCTGAGCACCTCCTGTTCGCTGCTGCACGTGCCGTATACGCTGCGCAATGAGGAGAAGATGGTGCAAGAATATCGCCGACACTTTGCGTATGCCGAGGAAAAGCTTTCCGAGCTGTCTGAACTGAAGGCTATTCTGGAAGCGGATGCACCGGAAGAAACCGCGGCATATCAGAACAACGCGGCGCTCTTTGCATCGCCGAGAAGCGGTGCAGATCCGGCGGTACAGGCGCGCGTGGCGGCACTGTCCGAGAAGGACTTTGTGCGTCTGCCGGAATTCGCAGCGCGTGAAGCCATACAGCACGAGCGCTTCGGGCTGCCGCTTCTGCCGACAACAACCATCGGTTCGTTTCCACAGACCAAGGAGGTTCGCGCGGCGCGCGCAGCGTTCCGCAAGGGCGAGTCCACACAGGAACAGTATGACGCGTTTCTGAAGGAACAGATCACCGCCTGCATCCGTCTGCAAGAGCAGATCGGGCTGGATGTCCTGGTGCACGGCGAGTTCGAGCGCAATGACATGGTCGAATATTTCGGTGAGAGCCTGGACGGCTATCTCTTTACGGAGAAGGCGTGGGTACAGTCCTACGGCACGCGCTGTGTGAAGCCGCCGGTGATCTGGGGCGATATTTCGCGCGCAAAGCCAATGACCGTAAAGTGGTCGACCTTTGCACAGAGCCTGACAGATCTGCCGGTAAAGGGCATGCTGACAGGACCTGTGACCATCCTGAACTGGTCGTTCCCGCGTGAGGATATTTCGCTGAAGGAGAGCGCGTATCAGATTGCGCTGGCGATTCGTGATGAGGTGCTCGATCTCGAAGCAAACGGCATTCGCATTATCCAGGTTGATGAAGCAGCGCTGCGCGAAAAGCTGCCGCTGCGTCAGTCCGACTGGAAGAGCTACTATCTCGACTGGGCAATCCCTGCATTCCGTCTGGTACACAGCGGTGTTAAGCCGGAGACGCAGATTCACACGCATATGTGCTATAGCGAATTCGCGGACATCATTCGCGAGATTGACGACATGGACGCAGACGTCATCACCTTCGAAGCATCACGCTCCGATCTGACGATTCTCGATGTCCTGAAGGAAAGCAACTTCCGCACCGAGGTTGGCCCTGGCGTCTATGACATTCACTCGCCGCGTGTGCCGTCTCAAGAGGAGATTCAGGTGGCGCTGCAGAAGATGCTTGACAAGATTCCTGCGCGCAAGCTCTGGGTCAATCCCGACTGCGGATTAAAGACTCGCGGCAACGCTGAGACTGTACCGAGTCTGGAACATCTGGTACAGGCGGCGAAGGAAGTGCGTAAGACCCTGGCGTAAGAAATAATCGTCTGCGATATTGATAAAAAACTGCCCCTTGCAGGAATTTTCCTGCAAGGGGCAGTTTTTTGTATTTGCTGAAAGGCGTATTATTGGCTCGCCTCGTTCGCCTGATATTGCTGGATATACGTCCGCAGGTGCTCGAGATAGCGTTCTGCAATCTGGCTGAGCGGTCTGGCGGACGCGTGAATATAGCCGATCTCCATGGCCTCATCGCTCTCCAGCGGCAGTGAGACAATATTTGTGCCGTTTAAGTCACTGCTGAGAATGCCGGAGGAAATCGTGTAGCCGTCCAGACCAATCAGGAGATTGAACAACGTTGCGCGGTCAGAGACGAGAATACTCTTCGGGCTTTCGTCCGTGCTGTGCAACTCTTCGGAAAAGTAAAAGGAATTGTTCATTCCCTGGTCATACGTAAGACGCGGATAGTCCCGCAGCTCCTCGCGCGTCACAGAAGCCTTCGCGGCAAGCGGATTGTCGCGGCTCACAAAGACGTGCAGCTTTGCCGTGAATTCCGGCACGAACTGCAAATCGTGATTGTGCAGAATCCGAAGCAGCACCTCACGGTTGAACTTGCTCAAAAACAGAATGCCAAGCTCACTGCGCATTGTGTGGACATCCTCGATGATGTCGTTTGTGCGCAGCTCACGCAGCGAGAATTCGTACTTGTCCTGCCCGTATTCGCGCACGAGCGTTACAAAGGCGTTGACCGCGAAGGCGTAGTGCTGCGCCGAAACGGCAAACACGCGCCGGATATGTTCGCTGTGCTTATACGTCTGTTCGAGCAGCTCCGCTTGTTCGACCACCTGCCGTGCGTAGGAGAGAAAGCGCGTGCCTTCTTCGGTGAGATACACGCCCCGGCTGCTACGCCGGAAGATCAGAATTCCCATTTCCTGTTCCAGATCGGCAACCGACTTCGAAAGACTCGGCTGGGTGATGTACAGCTTTTGCGCCGCCATCGAAATCGAGCCGCACTGTACAATTTGGATGATATATTTCAGCTGCTGCAGCGTCAACGCGCCACCTCCTCATTTACGTCCACGAGGGATCGCCGCCTGCGGATTCGGTTGCGTAGTACAATAAGATCCGGTACGCGTCTGTGATCGTAATCGTTCCATCTCCGTCCACATCTGCGGCGGCAATCTGCACATCAAGCAAACCGGAATCAAGTCCGACCGAGATTTTCGCGTACGCCAAAAGCGTATTGTAGGCGTCCTGAATCGTCACCTTCCCGTCATTATCGAGGTCGCTCGTCATCAGCACTTCCTGCGCCTCGAGATCGTTCGGGTCAATCGCATAAAAAGTCGTTGCGGTGCTGTTGCCGCTGTGCTGTGTGACGTACCACTTGACAAGTCCGTCCGAAGCGACAATCGGCTGACAGTCCGAGAGCCGGTAAAGCGTGGACACCACGTCCGAAGTACGGTTTCCGCTGCCGTCTACGGTCATCATCTTCGTGGTAACGAGCCCCGTTTCGCTGTTGTATTCCTCCCACTGCACGAGGAACTGATCGTCACTGACCTTCACCAGCTGCGGCGTGTACGGCGTAATGCCATCGTCCTGCGTGTAGTCCGTCAACCAGATCGTGTCGGTCTTTGTCAATTCCTGGTTGGTGACCGTGAGGAAGATGTTGCGCTGTCCAGAGGTGTCGAACGAAACACTGTCGATCTGCTCGACCGAGTTTCCCACAACTAGGCAATTTTCTGTGGAAAGTGCAAAGCCGCCGACTGAAACGCCCGTGGCATTTGTCCCCGTTTCGCCGCAGATCGGCAGAACCTGGATGAAGTCCGTGTCCGTGATACTAGAGCCAACGTTAAAGCGTGTGATCACAACCGAACGCGGATAGGCATCGCCGTGATCGACACGATAGACATACGCGCCATCGGTTTCGATGTATTGGTTGAACGAGTGGCTGCAATAGCCCACGGAGATGTTGCGAATGCCGTAGAACGAATCCATTTCCGTCATCGTTTCTTCATCAATCCGAAATGTCATGTTCGCCTGGTGATGGAGCGAATCGGAGGACGCATACATCGAGTGGCAGGTGTGAATGAAAAGCGAACCGTCCGTCTCAGTCATGCGCAGCGATCCGGCGTTGAAGATGTCATAGGTGTTTGCACCGTAAATCGAACAGCTTTCGAGCCGCTCCCAGCTCTTGCTGTACTTCACCACGCGCAGTACTTCGGTTTCGTCGTCCTCATCTTCGTTGTCCTGTCCAAAGACGAGGAAATAGAAGTCCTCGCCTTCGTAGAAGCCGCCGAAATAGGGCAATTCGCCAGTAATCGTTTTCGACCCGAGAGAAATCTCATTCGGCTTTCCCACGCTGCTCCGCACCGCGTAGCTTTCCACTACGACATTCTTCCCATTGGTCGACTCGATGCGCGAATAGCTGCCGTCCTTGTTTTCGACCAGATACGAGTTGACAAGATCGGCGTACACGGTGTAGTTGTTCGCAGTAGCGTTCACCGAAGCCGCCGCGCTGGTCGCTGCACGCACTGTGTAGGTGTGCGGAAATACGGAGGGGGCTGCCATTAGGCAGAGCACGCTCGCAGTCACTGCGGCGCATAGCTTGTTCCATTTTTTCATTTTCTTCATTGTATATGTCCTTTCTGAATGTGTCTTGCGCATGCTCAGTGCCAGGACGGAGTGAATTTGATTTACCTTTTATTATAGCGTCGTGTATCTGAAAATGCAATGAATATTTTGGTGCTATATTTTAAACTTTACAAAATTCGTGGTATTTTGCGGTAGGCTTTCGCGAAAAACGTGTGTGTATATTCCGCGCGCGTGGGCATACTTTCTGTGTACCGGCGTGCAGGAAACCGGCGGTGTCGTCGCTGCAATTGTGGCAGCAAACAAGCCCTGTCGAGAGCGCGCCGGGGATTTTTCGCGGAATGGAGCAAGGGAAGATGGACAACAAGAAGAAGAACAGCAACATCAAGTGCTCGGTCGCCCAGTGCAAGCACAACATGGTGACGGAGGATTACTGCGGACTCGATTGCATCTGTGTCGGCACGCACGAGTCGAACCCGACTGTGCTGGAATGTACGAACTGCGATTCGTTTGTAAAGCGCAGCGCAGCACAGGGCTGACACGCCGCCGAGAGTGGGGGAAATCCCTTACCTTCGGTACATAGCGCCGGGAATTTTCTATAATCTTCACAAAAAAAGCCGCAGAATGTGGGGAAATGCACCCGATAGAATCGTCAATATGCACAAAAATCAGGGTGCGTTCCGTTGCAAAACGGCAAAAAAGTGTGGAATCCCTTGCCGAATCATTCGATTTCGGGTATAATAGGAAAGTAGCCAATTCAAAGGAGGTTGAATTGTGATGTATGATAAAACCATGACGTTTTCTGTGAACGATGAAAAAGAAATTGAGATGAAGAAAACGCTGATGCTCGTATATGATGCATTGACCAAAAAAGGATATAATCCTGTCAATCAGATTGTAGGCTACATCCTCTCTGAGGACCCGACTTATATAACCACATATAATAATGCGCGCAGCATGATCCGGCACATCGATCGGGACGAGCTACTGCAGGTTTTGGTAAAGTCGTATCTCGATAACTGATGACTGCGCGATTGACTGCGCGATCCGATCGACAAGGCGAGAAACCGACTGCTGCCGTGGACAAGGCGCAGCGACTTCTTTTACTTGGTGTTTCGATTCTGTATAAACAGGACTTGCCGGCGTACAAGTGGTAAGACCTTCGGGAAAACATCGCGCGCGGGCGCAAGCGCCTGCCCGACCATACAAATAATAGGCAACACCGCACAGAAATTGTAAGTCAGATGTACTCTCCGAGCATAAACTTCGCAGATTTTTTTAGATTATGAAGTGACGACGAAGCAATACTCTATGTATTGCAAGGAGGAACTTGATAAGATAAAGGAAAAGATGTACCGCAAGGTCACTCTCTTCGGTCGTCGCAGATGGCGTGCAAAGCCGTAGGTGGTCTTTGTGTGGTGTTGCCAATACAAATCGCATAATCGAAAAGCCACTTGGCGGTGCGGTGCAAAGTCGCGCACGGTCGGGTGGCTTTTTTGCGTGTCCCAGAAACTTTCAGGTATCGCCGCCGCGGCACATGGGCATACTGCGAATGGCTGGTGATTTGCAGCCGAAGGAGGCGAAGTGGCAGATGAACCAATGGATTTCGGGGCTGACGGCAGGGATTCTCGCCGCAGCTGCTTTGCCAATGCCTGTCAGCACCGTGAGCGGCAATGTGATCGGCTATGGACAGGGCATGGCAGTCGATACGGAAAACCGCCCGATCGATGTGCTCTCGTTTGATGCACAGTACGCTGACTTTGACGCGCATGTGACAACGCCCGATCGAAGCTGGATTTTCTTGACGTTTGATCAGGGCTACGAAAACGGCTATACGGCGTAGATTCTCGACACGCTGCGCGAAAAGCATGTCTCGGCGCTCTTTTTCGTCACGGGCGACTATGCCCAAAAGGAAACGGCGCTGATGGAGCGCATGATTGCGGAGGGACACCAGATTGGCAACCACGGCATGACGCATGCAAGCCTGCCGACCCTCACCGCAGCACAGGCGAAGGCGGAAGTGATGGATCTGCATCAGTACGTCCTGGACACCTACGGGTATGAAATGCAGTATTTCCGGTGTCCGTGCGGCGAATATTCCGTCGAGGCGCTCGAGACGGTGCAGGCGTGCGGTTATCACACGATTTTCTGGAGCGATGCGTATGTCGACTGGAATGTCGATGACCAGCCCGACCCGACACAGGCGCTCGAACGTCTGACGGCACACGCGCACGGCGGCGAGATTTTGCTGCTGCACGCAGTTTCCGCGACAAACGCTGCGATCTTGGGCGACCTGATCGATGCGTTTCGCGATCTGGGCTATACGGTATAGCTGAACACGACAGCCTGGCGGCTTTGGGACTGCTGGGCTGTTTTGCGGCGAAAATCTGCCGCGCGTTTGACCGCGTGCCGCGCGAAGGAAAGCGGAAAATACGGAAAATGTTATGCTACAATAGAACTGATACAAAAAGAAGAAGAAAAACGCGCTCT
>JAJQAB010000116.1 GCA_021203985.1 Ruminococcus sp.
CTTAGTCGACTTCGATAAATTATTACATGTTGTTTACTAAAATTGATTTCCGTGAACGTCTCTCTACTAGTTGACAGATGATTTTTTTTTGTGTATAATAGAGTAGTAAGACTGCCAGAAGATTTCGGTGGGATCGTATGGTGGAGATGGATGAATCGATCTCGCGTCTGCAAGATCTTCGCGTGCTCCGCTGCAGACTTTGTGCGCAGCGGCGGAAAGAGGGAGGTTTTGATCCAATGACATCACAGCTGATCTATAACGAAAGTATTGAAAAATCGGATATCATAAATTTATGCAGTGAATTCAAGCAATATGCACAGATTAACCCGAGTTACTATGAACGTTTTGATGTAAAACGCGGTCTGCGCAATGCGGACGGCTCTGGTGTAATTGCCGGAATTACCCAAATCTGTAATGTGCACGGCTATATCATTGACGAGGGCGAGCGCCAGCCGATTGAGGGACAGCTCATTTATCGCGGCTATAACATTCACGACCTGATCGAAAACGCAGAGCGCGAGGATAGCTTTGTGTTCGAAGAGGTCGTCTATCTGCTTTTGTTCGGCAGACTGCCAAATGCGGCGAATCTGCAGTGTCTGACAGCTTCGCTCGGACAACGCCGTGAACTGTCGCCCGGCTTTTTGGTGGATTCGATTATACAGGTGCCCTCGAATAATATTATGAATAAACTCGCCCAAAGCATTCTCTCGCTCTACTCCTATTCCGATGTGACGGATCAGACGACACTCGAGGACGAGATGCACATTGCACTCGACTTGATTGCGAAAATGCTGATCCTCATGGATGGGGCGTATCAGGCGAAGCACCATAAATTCGACAATGCCAGCATGGTCATGCATCCGCTGCGGCCGGAGGAAAATACTGCGCAGTCGATTCTGTCGCTGATCCGTGTCGACCGGCAGTATACAAAAGAAGAAGCACAGCTGCTCGATACACTGCTGGCACTCCACGCGGATCACGGCGGCGGTAATAACTCGACCTTCGCCTGTCGTGTGGCGACCTCTTCGGGCACAGACCCCTTCGCGGCGTATACCTCGGCGATCAATTTGCTGAAAGGTCCGCGCCACGGCGGCGCAAATATGAAGGTCATGAAGATGCTCGATGATATCAAGGTGCATGTCAAGCACTGGGATGACGAAGGCGAAGTTGCGGACTATCTGACAAAAATCCTGAAAAAAGAAGCGAACGATGGCTCTGGGTTGATCTATGGCATGGGACACGTCGTCTATACGTTGTCCGATCCGCGCGCGGTGATCTTAAAGCGCAAGGCAATGGTACTCGCGGCAGGGAAAGAAATCGAACAGGAATTTTTGCTGCTGGATCTGGTTGAGCAGCTGACACCAGAGTTGATGTACTCGGTGCGCGGTATCGACAAGACTGTCTGCGCGAATGTGGACATGTACTCCGGTCTGGTGTATCGGATGCTGGGTATTCCTGACGAGCTGTTTACACCGCTGTTCGCGACCGCACGTATGGTCGGCTGGGCGGCGCACCGGATGGAGGAAATGCTCACTAGAAAGCGCATTATCAGTCCGGCGTATAAGGCAATCACAAAGCCGAAGGAGTATGTACCGTTATGAGATCGCGAAAAATAACAAAAGGCATGCGGCGGCTTGGGATGCTTGCCGCATTTTGCCTGTTGATATGTCTGATGACCGGCTGCAGCGTGGGCGCGTCTGTGGACACGCTCTTGAAACCGCCGAGTTTGAGTCAGGAGCAGCAGCAGATTTATCTTACCCTGCAGGACGCGGTCGGCGGCAGCATTACGCTGCAGTATCCGCGCTCGGGCACGAATCTTTCGGCGTTTACGGTCACGGATCTCGATGATGACGGCGACGATGAAGCGCTGGTGTTCTATGAGAAAACGAGTTTCGCGGCATCGGAAAACAACCTTCGGATCAGCATCCTCGACCAGGTGGACGCGCAGTGGCAGGCGGTCTGTGACATTCCGGCGGACGGGGCGGAGATTGAGTGCGTGGAAATCGCCACGATTGGCGAAGCGGAGCACAACCGAATTTTCCTCGGCTACAGCGGCGCGGATCAGTCCGACAAGTCGCTGACGGTCTATTCGTACATGGACAGCGAAATGGCACTGCTGTTCCAGACGGCGTACACAATGTTTGACGTGGCGGATCTCGACAACGATTCGCAGCAGGAACTTCTCGTGCTCGGCAGAGCGACCGACAGCGCTGCCGCCTACGTTTCGCTCTATCGGATGGAGGGCGACAACTTTTCGCTCAGTGGAAAGCTCGAGATGCGTACGGCGTTTTTGGATTACAGCCAGGTGCTCTACAACACGAGCACGGACGACACGCCGGGCATCTGGATTGACGGTACGACCGGCACATCCTCGCTCCAGACGGAAATTCTCTGCGTGGACGATGGAATGCTCTCCTACGTTCTCCCCGATACGGAAACGGTCGCGTCTACTACGCGCTCGGTGGGGTATTTGTCGATGGATATTAACGGTGACGGCAGGATCGAAATTCCCGTGCAGGAGTTGTTCCCGGGTTATGACGAAGACGCTTCGGAACAGGTGCGCTTGACCAAGTGGCTCGGGCTTTCGGGCACGGCACTTGTCGAGACGTGCCGTGGCTATTTCAGTCTCAGTGACGGCTGCATGTTCTGCCTACCGCTCGACTGGTACAGCAACGTAACGGCTGCCACCAATGCGCTGACGGGGGATCTCATCTTTTATCGCTATGACGGCGCATTTACAGAGGATATGACAGAGTTGATGCGCTATAGCTCTGTGCATGACGAAGAGGAAATCGATGAGCGCGAAGCAGATGACTATCAGCTTTTGCACACCAAGGGCAAGGCATACTATTATATGCGCGCCGCCGCAACGGACGACTCCTTTGGAAAGTCGTGGCAGGATTTGATGGTACAGTTTGTATTTGTCAGCTGATGTGTTTTTGCATAAAAAAAGGATGGTTAGCATGAAAAAAATTTTAGTGTGTGAGGATGAAGATGTCATTCGCGATTTCGTGGTGATTAACCTCAAGCGCGCCGGCTATGACGTGACTGATGTCGACTGCGGGGAGGACGCGCTGCGTGTTTTTGACGAGGAATATGGGAATTTCGATATCGTGCTGCTGGATATTATGATGCCGGGCATTGATGGGTTTACAGTCTGCAAGAAGCTGCGGGAAAAAAGCTCGACACTCGGGATTATTATGCTGACGGCGCGGACACAGGAAATGGATAAGGTGAGCGGTCTGATGTTCGGCGCGGACGACTATATCACAAAGCCCTTTTCGCCATCGGAACTGACTGCGCGCGTGGACGCGATTTATCGGCGCGTGTGCATGAGCTTTATTCGCGATGAGCAATCTCCCGTGGTCGAAAGCGGTCCGTTCGCGCTGAATATGAAGAGCCGTACCGTGACCAAAAACGGCGAACTGATCGACCTAACGCAGGTGGAATACCAGATCATGGAGTTCTTTTTGAACAACCAGAACACCGCCCTCGACCGCGCAAGCATCCTCAACCATATTTGGGGCGACAACTATATCGGGGATGATAAGATTATCGATGTCAATATTCGCCGCATTCGTATGAAGATTGAAGAAGAACCGAGCAAGCCGCATTATATTACGACCATATGGGGCTATGGATATAAATGGAATGACAAGTAAACAAAGGCGGAAAAAATCCGCGCAGTCTGTACTAAAACGCGCCACGATCACGCGCCGCTGGATTGTGAATAACCTCGGGCTGATTGCGCTGGTGCTGTTGGTGCTGGAGTTTGCGTTTGTGTATGCGGTCCAGAGCTATTATTACGGTGCGTCACAGCAGTATCTCACGACAAAGATCAGCTCAGTTGTCAGCGTTCTGAGCCGCTATTCTCAGGACGCCGATATGAACTTTTCTGCGGAAATGCGCAGCACGATCGAGAACTTTTCCGATAAGGAGAAGATGGAGCTGATGGCGATTAATGCCAACGGCAGAGTCGTGCTGACCTCCTCGGGGTTTACGTCGTCCGGCGATACGGCAATGCCGGACTATGAGGAAGCAATGGAGGAAGGGGACGGCTATTGGATCGGCACGTCTGGAGACGAAACGATCATGGCGGTGACGATGGATATTTCGGGCATGACGACTGAATATAACGCAATCCGCGTGGTGACCTCGCTCGACCAGATCCAGGAGACGCTGTACGCCTATACGCTCACAATCACGGCGGTGTGCGTGGGTATCTTGTTGTTGCTGATTATCACGGGTACATACTTTGTCCGCTCGATTGTCCGACCGATCAAGCAAATCAACGCCACCACGAAAAAGTTCGCGAAGGGCGATTTTTCCGTGCGGATCAACAGCGCAAGCAACGATGAAATCGGCGACCTGTGCGTTTCAATCAACCAGATGGCGGACGAGCTTTCGAATACGGAGAACATGAAAAACGAGTTCATTTCCTCGGTTTCGCACGAGCTGCGCACACCGCTGACGGCGATCAAGGGCTGGGCGGAGACGATGTGCATGGAGACCGACCAGGATACGCTGCGCCGCGGCGTGCATGTCATTGTCAACGAAACCGAACGTCTGTCGGAAATGGTTGAAGAGCTGCTCGACTTCTCACGTATGCAGGACGGCAAGTTCTCGCTGCAGTGCGCGAATATGGACGTTCTGGCAGAACTTGGCGATGCGGTGCTGATCTATACGGAAAAGGCGAAGCGCGAAAATATCCGCGTGATCTACCAAGAGCCGGAAATGCTGCCGTTTATCTATGGTGACAAAAACCGGATTCGACAGGTGTTCATCAACGTCATCGACAACGCCATCAAGTACTCGAATCCGGGCAATACGATTACTGTCAGTGCGGAAGAGGTTGGCAATATGATTCAGGTGATGATTACCGATAACGGCATGGGGATCAGCGAAGCCGATCTGCCGCGCGTCAAGACGAAATTTTTCAAGGCAAATCACACGCGCCGCGGTTCGGGCATCGGGCTTGCGGTGGCGGATGAGATTATTATGATGCACGGCGGACGGCTGGATATTACCAGCGAACAGAATGTCGGCACGAATGTGACGATTACGCTGCCGGTGAAAAACGATCTGAAGGCACAGGGAATGTAAACCGGCGGCGTTTCACGCGGCGAAAATTTCCGGAAAGGACGGTAGATATGCAGGAGAAGAAACAGGAAACACCGAAGCATAAAACCAAAATCGGCGGACAGGCGTTGATCGAAGGCGTGATGATGAAGGGCACAAATACCGGCGCGATGGCGTGTCGGCTGCCCGATGGCACGATCGATGTGGAAATGTGGCCGGAAAATAATGGCAAAAATATGCCGTGGTATTGCAAGTGTCCCCTTGTGTGCAGCGTGTTTAACTTTGTGATTTCGCTGGTGGACGGCTATCGCTGTCTGATGAAATCGGCGGAAAAACAGGTGGACGAGGACGAAGAAGCGAACGAGAAAGCCGAAAAAGCCGAAAAGAATGTGGAAAAAGCCGAAAAAGCCGAAGCAAATATACCCGAAGTGGAAAAGAAAGACCCGTTCTTTTCTGTCGTCATGGGTATTGGCGTTGTGGTCGGTCTGGCGGCGGCGGTGCTGCTCTTTGTATGGCTGCTGAAGTTTTTGGTAGGGGGATTGATTCGCACGACACCGATCGCGGACGACAGCCGTCTGATTCGCTCGCTGCTCGAAGGTATTCTCAAAATCGCCCTGTTTTTGCTGTACACGGGTTGTTCGTGTCTGATGAAGGAAATGCGCCGCACGTATGAATACCACAGTGCGGAACACAAGACGATCGCGTGCTATGAGGCGGGCGAGGAACTCACGGTTGAACACGTCAAGACACACATGCGCTTTCATCCGCGTTGTGGCACAAGCTTTATCTTTATCACGCTGATTGTGAGCATTCTCGTGATGTGTCTCGTGCCGCTGACAGTCGTGTGGCAGCGCGTGCTCGTGAGCATTTTGCTGCTGCCGGTGGTGATGGGGATTTCCTACGAGTTTATCCGCCTCGCCGGACGAAGCGACAGCCGATTTACCCGGGCGCTCTCTTGGCCGGGGCTGCAGATCCAGCGCATGACCACGCGTGAACCGGACGATGGGCAGATCGAGTGTGCCATTGTGGCGCTCAAGCCCTGCATTCCGGAAAATCTGGAGGACGATCAGTGGTAAATCAGACCATCCGACAGGCGCGGTGGCTCACTTGGCAGACGCTCGAAGCAGAGGGTATTCACTCGCCGGGCTTTGAAAGTGCCGTGTTTTTGGAGACGGTGACAGGACTGTCGCACGATGCACTTTTGCGTGACCCGGATGCACTGCTGACACCGGAGCAGCTCGAACAGCTCACACACCTGCTGCACCAGCGCAGCGAGGGTGTGCCGCTCCAGTACCTGTGCGGTACGTGGGACTTTTACGGGCTGACATTCTCTGTCGGCGAAGGCGTGCTGATTCCGCGGCAGGATACCGAAACGCTTGTGGAAACTGTGCGTGGGCTGCGGCAGGGAACTGGGCGCACGCGTCTGCTCGATCTGTGCAGTGGTACAGGCTGTATTCCGTGTGCGATTGCTGCGCACCTGCCTGGTGTGACGGGGGCGTGTGTGGAAAAGTCCGAACGGGCGATTGGGTATCTGCAAAAAAACCTCGCGCAACACGCGCCGCAGCTCGAAGCGATTCTGGGCGATGTCTGCGCACCGGACGATGCGTTTTACCGCGCGTCAGCTGACAGCTACGATGTGATCACCTGCAATCCGCCGTACTTGTCGAAAGAGGACATGGCACACTTGCAGCGTGAGGTTCGCTTTGAGCCGGAGATGGCACTGTATGGTGGAACGGACGGCATGGACTTTTACCGAAGGCTCGTGCCACTTTGGAAACCGGTGCTGTCGCGCGCCGGTGCGATGGTATTTGAAGTGGGGGCCGGACAGGCGGCGCACGTTTGCCGGATCTTAGAGGAAAACGGACTGACCGGATGCCGTAGTGTGGCGGATGATACCAGAACGGCGCGTATTGTCTTGGGGCAGCACAGTACATAATCAAAGGCGACACCGCATAGAGATTGTGCGTCAGATGCGCCAGCAGATTTTTCTTTAGATTATTAAGTGACGACGAAGCAATACTCTATGTATTGCAAGGAGGAACTTGATAAGATAAAGGAAAAGATGTACCGCAAGGGCACTCCTTTCGGTCGCAGCAGATGGCGCGCAAAGCCGCAGGCGGTCTTTGCGCGGGGTTGCCAAAACAAGGAGGAGTCGAACGACATGGCAAAGGATAGTAAGAAGAAAACGGTTATCGATATACCGGAGACGGACGAGGAGAAAAAGAAGGCGCTGGAAAGTGCCATTAACCATATCACTAAAACCTATGGCTCGGGCGCAATTATGCGTCTGGGCGAAAGCCACACTGCGCTGAACATCGAAGCGATCCCGACCGGGTCGATGATGCTCGATCTCGCGCTCGGGGTCGGCGGTGTGCCGCGTGGGCGTATTGTCGAGCTGTACGGTCCGGAAAGTTCCGGTAAAACCACCGTTGCACTGCATATTATCGCAGAAGCGCAGAAGATGGGCGGCGAAGTCGCTTTCATCGATGTCGAGCACGCACTCGATCCGCTCTATGCCGAAGCGCTTGGAGTCAATATCGACAGCCTCCTGGTATCGCAGCCCGACAGCGGTGAACAGGCGCTGGAAATCGCCGAGGCTCTCGTGCGCTCTGGTGCAATCGATGTGCTTGTTGTGGACTCGGTCGCGGCACTGACCACGAAGGCGGAAATTGACGGCGATATGGGTGATGCACATGTCGGACAGCTCGCACGGCTGATGTCACAGGCGATGCGTAAACTGACCGCAGTCATCTCGAAGTCCAACTGCGTGGCAATTTTCATCAACCAGGTCCGCGAGAAAATCGGCATCGTCTATGGCAATCCGGAAGTTACACCTGGCGGCCGTGCGCTGAAATTCTACGCGTCCGTCCGGATGGAAGTGCGCCGCGGTGAACCGATCCGAGAAGGCTCGCGCATCATCGGCAACCGTACGAAGGTGAAAATCAGCAAGAACAAAGTCGCTCCGCCGTTCCGCGACTGCGAATTCGACATCATGTACGGCACGGGCATTTCCCGAAGCGGTGAGGTCGTGGACGCCGCCGTGGAGCTGGGCATTATCAAGAAGAGCGGCTCGTGGTTTAGCTATGAGGATCGCAAGCTCGGACAGGGCCGCGACAATGTCAAGAAGCTGTTCGAAGAAACGCCGGAGCTGATGAAGGAAATCGAGGAGAAAATCTTGGAGCAGAAGGATGATCTGCAGTCGGTTTCGAAGAAGAAGAAAAAGTGTTCGAAGCTTGATGAAGCGGCGGCGAAGGCTGCCGGAGAAGAGGAGGACGCAGATTTAGACGAAGTGGCAGTGGACGGCGATGACGGCGCGGACTTTGCACCGGAGAGCTTTGACGCGATCGATGTGACCGAGAATTTGGAAGTCAGCGCCGAAGAGGACTTTGAAGAATTCGATCCGGCATAAGGACGGATCTAGCCTATGAAAATTACAACACTCAAGCCACACAAGGGCGAGACGTGGTGGCTCGAATTCGATGACAGTGGCACGCCCTTTTTCCTGCACGCATCGGTAGTGCATCGCTTTCAGCTGACGCAGGGGCAGCACCTCGGCGCGGACGCGTGGGAGCGCGTACAGCAG
Source organism: Ruminococcus sp. (assembly GCA_021203985.1). Taxonomy (GTDB): domain Bacteria; phylum Bacillota; class Clostridia; order Oscillospirales; family Ruminococcaceae; genus Ruminococcus_C. The sequence goes on from JAJQAB010000116.1 coordinate 8,663, forward strand.
GTGGAGCTTTCGCGCAAGGCGTATCGCTATGCGTGCTTTCTGCTCGATCGCCGCGGCTATAGCTATCAGGAAATGTACCGGAAGCTCGTGGAAAAATACCCGAGTGAGGTCTGCTATGGCACGGTCGACCGCCTGGTGCATGTGGGGCTGATCAACGACCGCGCTTATGCGGAACAGCTGGCGCATCATTACGTGGCGGTGAAGCACTTCGGGATGCGGCGTGCCCGACAGGAAATGCGGCGGCGCGGACTGTTGGACGAGCAAATCGATCGGGCGCTCAACCCTTATGCAGAGCAGACGGACGAGATGCTGATAGAATTGATCGAAGGCAGATACCGGAAATATTTCGGTGACCCGTCCGACCGGAAAATGATCGAAAAGGGAAAGGCGGCGCTGGTGCGGCAGGGCTACTCGTTCGGCGAAATCAACGCCGCCGTGCGAAGCGCACTCGATGCGCTCGAAGAAGAGGAAACGGAAGAAGAAGAGGCATAAGCCTTGGAGGGAAACGAAACTATGGCGATAAAATTGGGAATGGTTTCGCTTGGCTGTTCCAAAAATCTGGTGGATTCTGAGCGGATGCTCGCAAAGCTCCGCACCCACGGCTATCAGCTGGTGACCGAGCCGGGCGAAGCGGAAATTGCCGTGGTCAACACCTGCGGCTTTATCCAGTCCGCAAAGGAAGAAGCAATCGAGACGATTCTCGAGCTGGGCGCGCTGAAAAAGGAAGGCACGCTGAAAAAAATCATCCTCACCGGATGTCTGACCGAACGCTATCAGGAGGAGGCAGCGGAGCTGTTCACCGAAGCGGACGCCGTGATCGGTATTAGCGACAACCGCGACATTGTCGACATCCTCGACCACGTCCTCGCGGGAGAGCGAGTGGTGCGCTTCGGGAAGAAAACGGACGCTGAATTGACCGGCGACCGGATTGTTACGACACTGCCGTTTTTTGCGTATCTGAAAATCGCGGAGGGCTGTTCGAATTGCTGCAGCTACTGTGCGATTCCGCAGATTCGCGGACCGTATCGCAGCGTGCCGTTTGCGGATGTTATGGAGGAAGCGCAGTGGCTTGCCTCACACCATGTGACGGAATTGAACGTAGTGGCGCAGGATACCACGTGCTATGGCGAAGATCTTGATCAGCCGCAGCATCTGCCGGAATTGCTGCGTGCGCTCTGTCAAATCCCCGGTATTCGCTGGGTGCGCGTGCTGTACTGCTATCCCGAACGCATTACCGATGCGCTGCTGGACGTCTTTGTCGAAGAGCTGCACATGGTGCCCTATCTCGACCTGCCGATTCAGCACTGTGATGGGACAATCCTGCACCGCATGAACCGCCCGGGTGACGAGGAAACGCTGCGCCGGACGATTGCGCACATTCGTGAGCGCGTGCCGCAGATTACGCTGCGTACGACACTCATCACGGGCTTCCCCGGCGAGACGAAGGAGCAGTTCAACCGCCTTGGCGATTTCGTGCAGGAGATGCAGTTCGATCACCTCGGCTGCTTTGTCTATTCCGAGGAGGAAGGGACGCGTGCGGCACAGTTCGAGGATCAGATTGACGAAGAGGTGCGCACACACCGCGCCGAAATCCTGATGGAACAGCAGGCGGAGGTCAATGCCGCGAAGAATGCCGCGAAGGTGGGCAGTGTTGTCACTGCGGTGATCGAGGGTTATGATAAATATGCCGGCTGCTACTTCGGGCGAACTGTGGCGGACGCGCCAGACATTGACGGAAAAATCTTCATCAAAAGCGATCGCCGTCTGCGGCTTGGTGCATATATCTCCGCAGAGGTGTTCGATACGCTGGACTATGATTTGCTGGCAGAGGAGGTAAGCGATGAACTTGCCGAATAAGCTGACCCTGCTGCGCGTCATTTTGATCCCGGTTTTTGTGGTGTTTATCTATGTGGACGCGATTCCGCTGCATTTTCTGCTGGCACTTGTGGTATTCGCGGCGGCATCTCTGACGGATCTGCTGGACGGAAAAATTGCGCGCGCGCGCGGACTTGTGACGAATTTCGGGAAATTTCTCGACCCACTTGCGGATAAGGTGCTGGTGATTACGGCACTGACAGTGCTGGTCGAACTCGATCAGTTCCAGATGTCCGCGATTCCGCTGATTATCATGATTGCCCGGGAATTTATGGTGTCCGGACTGCGCCTACTCGCGGCGGAGCAGGGCGTTGTGATTGCCGCAGGAATCTGGGGGAAACTCAAAACCGCCGTGACGATGGTGACGATCGTGGTGGTGCTCGCGTATCTGTCGCTGGTGGGCGATTTTGGCGTGGCAGTTCCGGAATTTGTGAAAACGTGGATCTTAGGCGGTCTGATCTGGATTTGCACGGCACTGACAGTAATTTCGGGGCTGGTCTATCTGCGCGGTTGTCGGGAATATATTAAAGATTGTTAAAAAGGTAAGGAAATTGGGAGGTGATCGATGTGCGAATTAGGGACGCAGTTGCGCAAGCACTGGAAAATGCGCAGGGAGAATATCGATCGGGCGAAGCACTGGCACGGGAACTCGGCGTCAGCCGCAGCGGCGTCTGGAAGGCGATTCGGGAGCTGGAAAGGGACGGCTTTGTCATTGAAGCGAGAAAAACGCTGGGCTATCATCTGGCACACGAGGCGGATCTTTTGACAGAGGTTGAAATTCGGTCGCAACTGCGAAGCGCTGTGCTCGGGCAGTCGCTCTATGTTCTGCCGAAAATTCCGTCAACGAATGACGAATGCCGCAGACTTTTGCAGGAGGAGCGAGCACCGCACGGGACGGTTGTCGTGGCAAATGAACAGACCGCCGGACGTGGACAGCACGGATGCAGATTCTATTCGCCACCCGGGACAGGGCTCTACTTCTCCGTGCTCCTGACACAGGTGATCGCCATCCAGGACGCGCCGCTTCTGACCGCCTGTGCTGCGGTTGCAGTCGCGCGCGCGATCGATGCGGTTTGCGCGGCACATGTACAGATCAAGTGGGTCAACGACTTGCTGCTCGACCAGAAGAAGTGCTGCGGCATTCTCACGGAAGGCGGCGTGAGCCTCGAATCCGGCATGCTCGAATATGCGATCGTGGGAATCGGGATCAACATCCGTCGCTCTGCGACAATGCTGCCGGGGAAACTGTGCGACACGGCAACATCGCTCGAGGAAAGCTGCCCGGAATTTGTCGTCAAGCGCGCGGAACTGCTCGCGGCGGTGCTCTATTACCTGGAACAGCTTCTGCCAGAGCTGCTACAGCGGCGTTTTTTGCAGGAATACCGTGACCGCTCGTGCTTGATCGGCAACATGGTGGAAATCGCACTGCAAAGCGGCGAAATGAAAAAGGCAGTCGTTTTGGACATCACGGACGACTGTGGTCTGATGATCCGCGATGCGCGCGGCAACGAAGAAACGCTCTACTCGGCGTCCGCGTCCATCAAACGGGTTGTCAACCGGAATGACCGGAACAAATAGAAAAAACCGGACGCGCCACACGCGACCGGATCACGAAACTATAGGAGGAAAACATATCATGAAGAATTTTGCAGAAATTGTGGACTGGAAGGGCATGGAGTGCATTCGCCTTTTCGTAGGCGGCTATACCGCGCTGATTGCGCCGGAAATTGGTTCGAACGTTTTGCGGCTGCGCGATGAGGAAAATGGTGTGGAATTTTTCCGGTGGGATGAGAACAATACGCCGGACGACATCAAGGCCTCTCCGGAGGTCTGGGGACTGCCCACACTCTACCTGCCGAACCGCTTTGCAGATGGCGTGCTGCGTACATCTGATGCGACCTATCAGTTGCCAGTGAACGAAAAAGAGCCGTATCACAACCACATCCACGGCTTTCTGCACAAGCGCGCACACACCGTAATGGCGCACTCCGCAGACGACACTGCCGCATGGGCGCGCACGGCGTATATCTATAATGAAAACGATCCGTTCTTCAAATATTTCCCCCTGCCGTTTGTCGTGGAATTTTTCTTCCTCCTGAGCGAATACGGTCTGGAGTATAAGGTTTCGTTTATGAACCAGTCAACCAAGAAACTGCCCGTCTCCGTGGCAACGCACACGACCATTGCCGCGCCGTTTGTGGATGGTGCAAAGGAAGCGGACATCCGGATTCAGGCGCCAGTGACCGAGCGCTGGACACTTAGCGACCGCTGTCTGCCGACCGGTGAAATCCTGTCGCTCTCCGATTACGACAAGACCTATTGCAGCGGTACGTGCTGCCCAGTACGGCGCGTGGTGGACAACGAGATGTACACCGCCGGAAAAATCGAACAGGGTGTCGGCAGACCGTTCCACGGCGTGCGCATGACAGACACCGCCAGCGGCAAGGGCATCGGCTATGAGGTTTCGGACGGCTATCACTTCTGGATTTTCTGGAACGACCGCGGCGAAAAGCACTACTTCTGCCCAGAGCCGATGACGGCGATGATTGACGCGCCGAACCTGAACCTCCCAACAAAGCAGACCGGCTATTGCGAGCTGTCGTCCGGCGAGATCATCCACCTGGCACAGCACTTCTTCACGATTTTACCGGAATAAGAAAGACCGGGGGAGCGTTTAGCTATCAGAGGACAGAGATTAAGAGGACAGAGGACGGAGATTGTTGGATTTTTAATAAGATTCTTATTTCTTTGAAATCTGCGATTTTTTCTGAAAATTGCAAAACCGCTCTTGACAAAGCGGCGCGGTTGTAGTATACTATAAATGAAAGAGCATACGCTCTCAGAGGGCAGAGATTAAGAGGACAGAGGTCAGAGATTCTGTTTTTTTTCGGGGAATTCTATTTTCTTAGAAATTCGCTACTCTGGCATCTGATTTCTGGCACTCTTGCCTCTGAAAGAAAAGAGCACACCGGTAAGCGGTCTGCTCCCATAGTTAAGGTTAAAGAAATAACCGCCTAAGTTTGAACCGCTCCCCAAAAGTTAGACAATGTGGTATAATATAAATATACCCA
>JAJQAB010000029.1 GCA_021203985.1 Ruminococcus sp.
TCATTTAACATCTTGCTTTTTCGAGCGCGTGTAACAGTCATTGACAACTCTACACTTCCTTTGTATTTTATTTTGCATTTCCTCTTGATTTTTTTCGGATTATATGGTATATTATTAATGAACGGAAAAACCGACTAACGAATATATTGGAACAAGTGCCGTTGCATATTTTGGGAGGTGAACGCAAATGGCAACTTCAAGTATTACGAAGAACTTTGTGGTTTTCGGGAAAGAGCAAGCAGAAGTATTTGCTAATGCGGTGGAAGAATCTTTTAATGGTCCAAAGCCTGAAATCAAAGTGAACTACTCAGAGATCGACACAGTTGACGAACTGAAAAAATTGATGGCAAAAAGGAAGAAGAAATAAGACTGACATAAACAAATACAATACCGTTAACATTCGCAAATATTTTGAGTTTGAAAATCCAAAAGACGGAGAGGATTTACTTAACGATGACCTCTCCGTCTTTTCTTATCCGAAAAATCCGGATGTGGAGAGATTTCTGAAACATCAGGCAATTGATTTTACAAAGAAGAATCAATTTGTCACTTATCTTGTTTATTCATCAGAAGATGCTGAACTTTTGGGCTACTTCACGTTGACATCAAAGCCTATTACAATCAATGTGAACTCTGATAAGGCTGAAACGATCAGTAAAACAATTCAAAGAAAAATTTCAAGAGTCAGTGAATATGATGAGCAAAGCTGCACATATACACTTTCTGCCTATCTTATTGCACAACTTGGCAAGAATTACACCAATGGTGCAAACAAAAGAATTTCAGGTGAAGATATTCTGGGACTTGCTGTTCAAAAAATCAAGGAAATGCAATATATTGGCGGTGGAATGGTTATGTTCCTTGAAGCGGAGAATTCACCGCAGCTGATGAAGTTCTACAAAGAGCAAAACGGCTTTAAGTAATTCGATATCCGAGAAGCTGTGAATAAGGAAAACATTGCTCATACATACATTCAGCTTCTAAAAATCATATGATTCCACCAAGCACAGCTTCTCAGGAAGCTGTGTTTTTCTCTTTCATCATCTTCTGAAACTCTCGATATTTTCGAGTATACTCGTAAGAATCTTCGAAAATATTTTGTGCTGCTGTATACAGCTTCGGTTAATGCTTCTTGATTATGTCAAGTTCCTGCGTCACTTTTGGATTGTACGGGCATCCGACACAGCCCGTTCGTTTTAATCCATATTCCGTGTAGCATCGGGAATGCTGAATGCCGTAAAAATCCTCATAGATTTTCTTGTCCTTATCGGTATACCAGAATACAGGACGATAGGAGTTATATCCTTGGGTTTTGCTTTCGGAAAAGCAAGTTTTGTAAGCGGCTGAGCGTATTCCGCCCTCAGCCTTGCGCACACCGATTATATCAAGGTCTGCAAAATGTTCCTTTATGAGCAATTTTGCAGGCTTTTTCTTTGCGTACTCACAGCATTTGTTGGAAATCTTGAAGTCGGGCGGATTTGCAATCAGAAACTCCTTAAGCCACTTATTTCTGCTTATGGAAAATCGGCTCATCTGCACAACACCGCTTTTAGGAGCGTAATAGGCATTACACCACCATTGGAGCGCAATCTTGCAGTTGGGATATTTTTCAAGAAGTTCAGGCAAAGGCTCATACTCCCATTGAAACCCATGAAGCTGCAATCTCATAATCTGTTCGCTGACATACTTTGACAGAAAAGGCATTCCGTATTCCCGACAGCAAGTTGGGATCGGCTTGCAAGCCTTAACACGTTCGATTTCAATGCGGTACTTGTTTTCGAGAAAATTGAGATGTTCCTTCGTTGCCTGATATTCAAGACCTGTGTCAAACCAATAGTAGTGAACCTTCCGATCTTCACCGACATTGTGGATTATATCGAGTACAATATCGCTATCGCTTCCACCGCTGATACTGCAAACGGGTGTAGCTGAGCGAGATAGTACGCTTACCACCTTCGCATAGCTGTCAAATATCGTGAAATTATTCGTATCAAGTGAAGTTTCAAATGCTTTAGCCATTCCGCAGTTCTCCTAAAATATGTGCAATCACATCCACAGTCCAGCCATTGCCGATACACTTATACCGCTGAGAATCAGAGATTCCTGCCGTGTAGTTGTCAGGCAGGGTTTGCAGTCTTTCGGCTTCGATTGTTGTCAGCTTACGGATGATATAGTCACCATCCGGTAAATCGATCTTGTAAAGTCCTGTTTTCGCTCCCATGCCGCCGCCATTCGCCGTCATGGTAACGGATTTGCCATGCACGGAATAAATTCGCTGTCCCTGACCGCCTTTGCCAATCTGTCCGATACGAATTGGAACGGCAACCATGCTCCGCTGTTTTCGCTTTAGCGTGTTGTAAAGTACAGCACCCTGATAGGATGCTGTAATACAGTAGCTCTTATCCTGCCAAGACGCACCGTTTTCCAGCACGTCCTGAAGCAGAATGCCCTTGTCGTCCGGCTGTGTGACATGGGGAATATTCGTCCAGTAACACCGCTTTCGATTCTGTCCAGAAACCAAGGCTGAATTGATCATGATCGGCTGAACTCCAAGCCACTTTGAAATTTCATCCTTGATATTTTGATGAATGGAATCGTTATTCTCATAGAGAAAATATCGGCACTCCGATTCACGCAAGGCTCTGACATATTCGCTGAAAAGGCGAAACCCTTCGCCATTGCAATTTGTTTCCCTGCCTTGCCTTGCGATAGACCAGTATATACAGGGCGAATCGCCTAAAAGTAATTCATATCATCGAAATTGTGTGAAATCGCCGTCAAAAACATCGCCATGCTGCACGATTTCGGGAAAATTATTTTTTGATACGGTGATGGCTTACTTGTCAATCTCAAATGCGTCATAGCTTTCGACAGATATGCCCACCCTTTGCAGGGCAAGCATTCCGCAGGAAATTCCGTCAAATAGACTCAGCACACGCATTATGCATCGTCCTCATCTTCCACTGCACCGTAATTGTCCTCATACTCTTCATCGAAATCATCGGTCTTGCTGTTCTTCTTCTTGCCGAGTTTGCCAGACTTGAGAACGAATATGATGACGCCGACAACTGCCAACGCTCCTACGCCCATAAGAATAGTCAGATTGCTGTTCATGGGCGTTCTGCTTTCGACCGATTCGCTTTCACTGGTAGTTTCAGCTTCTTCGGCTTCTGTATCCCCATCGCTGTCTGATTTGCTCGAACTGCTTGTGTTACCGCCTGTTGCAGCATCCGCATATTTTTGTGCCTGTTCCGCAGGATCTATATCTTCATCTTCGCTTTCACTTTCCGCATACAACAGGGAATAGAGGTCGAAGTCGTCTACCTTATTGAGGAAATATACATTATCCTCCTCACCCTCAGCGGAATAGTTGATGAGAATATAGAACACATTTCCATCCTTTGTGGTGACGGCGATAAACTGCATTTCCTCGCTGTCATAAATGATTTCTTCATACTTAATCAGCGTTGCGTTGCTGTCCGTATCGTAGTAATCATCGGTATAGTAGTCATAAGACGATTCATCCGTTTCATTTTCATCATTCGCACTTTCCAACTCGTCTAGCAAGCTGTTCATTTCCTCATCGGAAAGGCTTACTTCATAGGATGACGTATCATTTACACTCGTTTCATCCGTTGTTTCCCTTGCAAATGCCGTGACTGACATTCCCACACTTGCAAGAGTCAGTGCCATTGCCGAAAATAAAGCGTAAAAGATTTCTTAGCGTTCTTCATTTTTTCGATCCTCCATAAAATTCTTTTGTTCCGATACTGCAGGCGTTGTCAGCCTTGCGATGATTTCCTCCGTGGTCAGTCCGTTTTCGTGTAAAAACGTTCGAAGCATTTCCACCTCAAGCGTTTCACGCTTTTCCTCCAGCTGTTCCAGAAGTTGCTTGTCCTGATTGATTTTTTCTTCAAACTTTGGAATTTTCTTGTTCAGTGCATCCAAAGCGGATTCTTTTCGTGTCACATCCTGTTCCTTAATAGATGACCAGCCTTGGATCAACGTAATCCCAGCCACATCCGTCCGTATCGATTTCCACATGAAAGTTGACATTCCCAGCCGTCGTTTTTGCAAACTCCTCGCCTTCGGTCAGGGTATCGCCCTTTTCGTAACCACTCAGAAGTTTGGCATTGGCAATCGTTACTTCCGTATCTCGTTTTGTGCCGCCGCTGCCGTCATACCAATACTGCACATCGTCCTTTCGCAGCGTGATTTTGTTTTCGTCCGTATTCACATCGATGATTTCACAGTCGAACGGAGCATACAGCGATTCACCGTTTGTACAGTAGACCTTGATTCCCTGATAGAGTCCGTCACTGCTTGCATTCCATGACGACACATAGTAACCGTAGGGAAGTTTGATTTCGTAATCCCGAATAGAATCGCCCGACAGCATATTGCGATGTGTCTGATGATTGCCATACATCGGGTCCGTGCCTTCCTCATTTCCTGCAAGGAGATTGTAGCACGCCAAACGTTCCTCGCTGTTTGACATTTCCGTAAGCTTCTCTTGCAGAATATCGTCAAATGTTTTCTTCTGCTCAACGTTGTAATAGAGATTGCAGTCTGTTACTCACTCGTACATCTGATAGTACTGTGCATAGGCATAGGGCTGACATTCGCCATCGTCATTGATGAAACCAAAATCGGTTTCATTTTCTTCGAAAGATACCATGTGGTCGTACCAACTGTTATACGATGTACCGGACCATCTCTGTGTTGTCAGAATATTGTCCAGCCAATTGACCGCGCAGACGTTTCCTGCGGCATCATAGCTCATGATGGCATTTCGGAATTCTTCCGCTTCTGCACTGTTAAAATTCCCCGCATTTTCAATATACCACTTCACAGCAAAATCCTGTGGTGTGACCACCGATTGAAACGTATTCATCAGATCCGCTCCACTGGATAAATTACGGCTGTAGTAATGCCAATATGTCCATGTATCGATACCGCTTACCGAATACAAAATGCCGTATCCATCGCTGTAATCAGTTGCATAGTAGCTGTCACAATACGTATACGCTCCCACAATAGTACTTCCGCTTGGATCGGCAACACTTGTTCTCTGGTCAAGCAAATACCATCCTGTCGCAGAATAATCATCACCATAATTGAGAATTTCTCCGTTGTTTAAGTTGTAATATATGGTTTTTCCGTTTGCGTAATTGGAGAGTGCCGACTGATTTCCCGAAAATGTGACCACACCGCACTCCACACCATTTACGGTTTTGACACCTGTGCTTTTCACGTAGTGCAGACTGCCGTCATAGGTGTAATTGGATTGCTGTTACCAATGGGACTGGTTATCATACCAGTAGACAAAGGCGTATTCTTCGGCGAAAATTTCATCCAGCAAATCTTCTGTGCCGCTGCCGTAGCTCCAATAGGTAATATCGCCATTATCGTCCGCATCGAAGTCATAATAATAGGCACAAAGAAATGCCCACAGCATGTACACATCGAAGTCATACACCGCATCCCAATCGTAGACGCTCGAACGTTCCCAATACCAGTTATCAGGCGTATCCTTCATGTTGGAGGTATCCGCTCAAAGTTCTTTCAGCCCCGTTTTCCATTTGAACGAATCGCCGACTTTCATAATGCTTTCGTTCATGTTGTAGGTAAGGGAAGTGTAATACTTTTCCGCTTCCGAAAGGTCGTAATCCTGCGAAGCATACGTGCCGAGAACGAAGCCTGAACCGCCTAATATACCCGAAAAAATCATGAGGATAAAGACCAAAACCAAAGCGATGAGCAAAATGGGAGCTAAATGAGAAAGCAGCACATTTCTCGCTTCCTTGCTAAATGCGTTTTTTTACAAAGCGAAACGCATCCTTTGCAGCTTTTTTTCAGCTTGTCGGAAAGAGATGTTTTGTTCTGACTTTTTGGTTTTTTCTTCTTTCTTCGCTTTTTTGAATCGCTCTTTTCCTTAAGCTTGCTTTCACGGGTTTGCAGTTTTTTTGCTGTGTATTGCTTTTCCTGTCCTCCAGCTTGTTTTTTCTTCTTCTGATTTTTCTCCTTGAGGTGGGACGGCTGTATTTTGGCTGCCGCTCGATCCACACCATGACATTTCATGAAATCCGCTGCCGCCAGAAAATCATTGTCGCTATCGGCATTGACTGTCTTTTGCCAACCGCTTGCCGTCAGTTTTTTCCTGTGTATCCCGCAGGCTTGAGAAGCAGCGGTGCAGGACGGCTTATATCGGCAATTTGCCATTGCTTTTGTTTGATTTTCCGCTGAAGCTTCCTGTCCTTTTTCAGACTTTTCGATGTAGTTTTTATTGATTTGGATTTCAGTTTGTACTGCTCGTCCATAAACAGCTTGTATTCCGCTTTCTTGACTTTGTATCGTGCCTTTTCAAGCCTGAATGCCTTTTTCTGCTTAAAGTGACTGCGTGTTCCTTTTACCGCATCTGCGGCAATTCCAAGCGTGGCAATCGTGCCGCGATGATAATCGTCAGCAGCTTCCTGCCGATACTTTTGCTTCAGCTTGTATTTCACATTTCGCTGAACTGCCTGACCTGTTTTCAGCGTGGCGGTTTCCGCTGCAAGTGACAAATCCGCTGCCGTTTGGACTGCATCATGTGCCATGAAATTTGCAAACTGTGCCGACTTTTTGAATGCCTTACCCCGAATGGTTTTCGGCTGCAAACTTTTCAGCGATTTCGTAACAGACGGTTCGTCGCCCGTCACTCTGGTTTGCAGATTCACAGCCTTGTGAATCAAGCCTTGTCCCGCATAGCGATCGGCTTTCTAACCAAGAACGAGATTTGCTGTTGTTTTGAATTTGCCTTTTTTCACTTGCTTGCGGACAAATTGAATTTGCAATTGTTTTTGCGATTTGCTGTATTTTTTAAGTCGTTTCTTTGCCTTTTCCAGCTGATGATACGTTTTCTCTAAATTCGCCATAGAGCTTCACCCTATTTCAACTGCTGTTCCAGTGGTTTGGTGGTCAGCAGACCGTACATCACGGTATCCGTTGGGAAATTGTCCGTAAAAGGCAAAATGATTTTGTCGTAGCGAATCAGACCTTCACCGGGTCCTGCATTCGTGACGTACTCCATTTCCTGCGAACTGATATGCAGCTTTTCAGCAAGAATATCTCGATCTCCTGCTGCCTGATTGAGCATATACACAAAGTCGGAGTTGTCGAAAATATTTTCCACCTCCTGCGAAGAAAGCAAGTCTTTCACATTTTGCGTTATGCCGGTCGGCACACCGCCCCCATTTACGAAAACGCTTCCAGATTTTAGCAGAATACTTTGCCGTTTGTTCTTCCTTTAGCAGAAGATGAAATTCATCGATGTAGTAACGTGTGATTTTTCTTTCCGCCCGATTCAGGGTAACTCTGTTCTACACATTATCCTGTACGATGAGCATTCCGGCATTTTTCAGCTGATTGCCCAGTTCCTTAATGTCGAAGCAGATGATATGATTATTCAAATCGATATTGGTTCGATGGTTGAACAAATTCTGCGAACCGTTAACGTACATCTCTAAAGAATATGCCACACGCAGTGCGATTTCACCTTCCTGCACAAGTGCCTTGTGCAAATCCGACAGAATGGGCATCTTTTCTTTTGACGGTTTGTTTTTGAAAAATTCAATGTAAATATTTCTCACGCAGCGATCGATAATGGAATGTTTTTCTGCGGTCAAACCGTACTTACCGCCCACGATAATTTCACACAGGGAGATGATAAAATCCGACTTTGTAGAAATTGGATTGTCGTCCAGATTCCCTTCGAAATTAATATCCATTGGGTTAATGTACTGTTCCGAATTACTGGCAATGCGGATCAGCTGACCGTGCAGGTGCTGCACCAGTGGGAAATATTCGCCCTCCGGATCGCAGATGATAATGTCATCCGTTGTTTTCAGAAAGCTGTCGAGAATTTCACGTTTTACCGAAAAAAATTTACCGCTTCCGGGTGTGCCGAGAATCAAACCGTTTGGATTTTTCAGTCTGCTTCGATTTGCCATAATCATATTGCCCGAAACCGTGTTCAGACCGTAGTATGTACCGTCCATCTGGAAAAGCTCCTGTGTAGTAAACGGCATGAAGATGGCGATTCCCGATGTGTGCATTTCACGTGTCACCTGTATCCGATTGACACCCAACGGCAGAGAGGAAGAAAGATAATCCTCCTGCAAGTAATCGCAGGGCATCAGCGTACAGTTATTCTTCTGGCAGATACGCTTCAGAAGTTCCAGCTGCAAGCCTAAATCCTTCTTACTTTTCGCATAGCTGCGAATGGTAATGGAAATGTGAAACAGCCGTTCATTCTTGCTGTTGAGATCATCCAATAGTTTTTCCAAATCTGTGATGTACATCTTGATGGCAGGAGGGAGAATATCGGGATCGTATCCAGCCTTTGAAGCTTTTTCTGTTCGTCAATCTTCATAGATTCCACTGCGGTCAGTTTGTTCTTGACAAATTTCAAAGCCGTTATCTGATCCAGCGGTTCTACGTGCAAATTGACGAAAAAGAGGTACTGCAGCTGAAGAAAATCGGAAAGAATGGTATCCGGCAGTTCACCCGCCAGAATGTTCATGCCGTTGACCGCTCCAAACGCCGAGCCGATTTCAAAATTCGACTTGTTGAATTTCAGACTTGACGGAGCGATAAAATCCTTCGTATCCCAGCCAGTCTTCAGCATCTCTTTCCAGTCAAAAACAAAGGGATCACTTTTGAATGGATTCAGGCTGTAATAGAGCGTTTCCAGCCGTTCCTTGCCGTTTAATGCTTTTGCATCCACGCCAAACCCCTTAAACATCTTGATGACTTCGCTTTATACATTCAGAAGCTTTGGTTTTGCCTGTTTGTAGGAATTGGCATCTATCGTAAACGTCAGAAACTTTCTGCTTGACTGACCATTTTTGCTCGTCAACAGCTTTGAAGTCAGCATTTCTGAATATTCCGCACGAATATCGTTGAAATCGTCCTCCTGCACGGGAATTTGTATCTCCTTGACAAGCTTGTCATGACTTCTGTTTTGATTTTCAAACGTCAGCTAAAAGGAAGCTGTGTTGTCGAAAAAGTTAATCAAATCGCAGTACTTCGAGAAAATCGCATTTTGCTCCTCAAACTCCGCAAGATGATAATCGGTATCAAAGAATTGTATAGTCTTTGAAAATCTATGCGCATCAATCTGGCACACACCGTCCTTATACATCTGCGTGTAGCCGATTGTATTTTGTGTGGACGAAATATCGTCTTTATATTTTTTGATTTCATTCATTCGTGCAAGCAGCATCGCCTTATCGTTTTTGTCAATTTGCTCTATCGGCGTTGCCAGTACTGCTTTCGCATCCGATTTATAGTCTGTTTTCTTTTTCTTCTTCAAGCGATTCACTCCCTTTCAATTCTTTTCAAAAGCCTTTTCAGCTTGTCATATTCTATCTGCCGCTCAATACATTTGTAGAGGTTAACGGTTCTGTAGATACGCTTTCTCGATCTTTTGAAGTAGCAAAACATATTCCTGATGACCTGTTCAAAGAAGATTCCGTTTTTCTTGTAGAGTCCGCAGATCAGGGCGGGAGCAGCTACCGCACCCATAGCGAAAATTGCTCCCGATGTGCCTAGCAGTCCTCGTGTCAGAAAGAAAATGGGAATGCCCAAAGCACCGCCAATTCCAAATGAAACCACCTGTCGTTTGGTCAGCCCGAACATGAATTTCTGCTTTATATCGTTTAAGTCCTTTGGTATTTGTACATAATGTGCCATATCATCCTCCCGTTAATGTGCGTTAAACACGGATTTTGAGATACCACCCGTACGCAGAATGGTAAAGATTAATGCCACCGTGTATCCCAGAAGCATTGCCATTTGCAGAATGATACCGCCCGAACTGCTGTTAAGCGAAACGATTGCATTGGTAAAGAGCGTTTTGAAAATGCCGAGTGCGATGATGATGAAAAATCCCTGAAAGGATAGGGCAAGCATCTGTTTGACCCAATTCTTGCCGATACTTGACCATTCACCGCCGTCAAGCATGGTTGACATGGGAATTGGAGCAATGCCTAAGTACATGGAAACTTCGATAATACGGCTTGCCAAAACAATGACGATGGCAACCATCATCACCATGACACCAAAATGGATGATCAGTGAGATGAACCACACGGTTATCAATTCACCAAGATTCAGACTGCTGAGCGCCGATTTACTGAGTGCCAGATCCGATCCGAGAAAATCACCCGAACCGAAAAGTGTCGTGATACCTTTTGCACAGGCATCTGTGCCGAACAAAAAGTGCCGATGCGATGTAAAAGACGTTAGATGCCAAAATTACACCGCATAGGGCTTTGATGATCCATTTGATAAATATGGAGTCATCAAAATCCTTGAAATTATTGCCTCGTATGACGGTTTGTATCAGATCATTGAGCAAAATGATCGCCAAAATGAATCCGCTAATCGGCACAATGATATTGTTGCATAGCTTTTCAATCGTTGCCCAAATCGTTGTTCCTCCGCCGGATGTACCTGAAAAACTGACGGGATGATCAGTCAAAAAGATTGAAATCAATCCGCCATCATCTGTGGTTTTATTGAAAGTTTCCGTCAGCAAGTCCGAAATGCTGTCAAACTGCGACTTTATGCCATCCTTGAACAGATTTTCACACCAATCTTGCAAGCTGTCGATTGCATCACTTATGACGCCCATTCTCTCACCGTCCTCTCCATTAAAGTTCTTGTGTTAGCTGTCCAACACCGCCCACCACGCTGACGGTCTGTCATACAAATCAGACGGCATTCGTCATCATGGACTGCAATACCGGAACAAGCACGATCGCAAGCAGAATCAGTCCAAGACCGAACATCAGCTGCTTCATGCCCTGCGATTTTGCACCGGGATTGTCATTGCCATATCCTTCCAAAAGGTTGACAACACCTCAGACACCGTCACCTGCACCAATCAGGCAGATGACGGACTTAAGGACTGTACACGCCGTACTAATGAAAGAGGAAGTTATCGACTTCACCTGTAGCGGCAAAAGCCTGTGTTGCGAATGCTGCACTCATGACGCCGAGCGTGGTGGAATAGAGAACTGCCTTTTTCGCAAATCTGCTTCCCTTTGCAAGTCACTTGTGCTTCGGCTCGCTGTTTGTTGCAGCAGCACTCGCTGTTACAATAGTTTCGTTTTCCATTTCTATCTTCTCCAATCTGTTAGGCAATACCACACAAGGAATGCACGTCAGATGCGCAGTCAGATTTTTCGTCAGATAAAGCAAAAAACGGAGTGAATACTTTGTGTATTCACGAGTATTTTTGCAAAATATGACGGAAAAGATGCAAGCAGATGGCGTGCAAAGCCAATAGGCGTTTTTTGCGTGGGATTGCCTTAGTATTTTGAACTGCCAAAACGCAATCAAAGAGCGGTATGTTAAAGTTGGTTTTCTCCGATATTGCGTTTTAGGCAAGTTGTTCACTCACGTCCGTTTCGTACACAACCGCCGTATATCTGCTGTTCAGTGTCAGATACCGCTTTTCACGTTTGCCGACAAATGCTGCAATATCAAACTTTGCTTTTGGATTATCATCCAACAACAAGTGATAATTTTTGTGGTGTGTAATGTCATATTTGCCCGAGAAGAACGGATGCACTCCTCGAAGCTGCAGAATACACTTGCCGCCATCCATGACAGCAAGTTCGTCCTGACTTTTTAGTTCCTTGCCAAGCTTCTGATAATTGAGTCCATAGCTTTCTGACTGACCTCTTGTATTGGAGGTGTTAAAGCTGTCGATCGTTTCTTTTCCCAAGCTTTCGGAAATTTCTTTGAGCGTGGACTTCTCCTTACCGCCCAGGAAAAGCGTAGTATCACAGTTGCTCTCAATTGTATCGGCATTGTCCTTGTAGATTGCCTTTAGCTGGCTTTTAGCTTGCAGAATGATACTTGCTGAAATTTCACGACTTCGTATCGTCGCAATGAGCTTTTCAAACTGCGGAATTTCGCCAATATTCGCAAATTCGTCCAGCAAACAACGCACATGATATTTGAGCTTGCCGCCGTCCGAATTATCTGCTTTTGTGCAGAGGAGATTAAACAGCTGCGAATACATAATTGCAACGAGAAAATTAAAGGTTGCATCCGTATCCGAAATGATAAGAAAGAGTGCCGACAGTTCGTCGCCCAGCTTGTCAAGACCCAGTTCGTCATAGCTTGTAATTTCAAGTACCTCATCAATGGAAAAAGGAGCTAAGCGTGTGGAACAGGAGATGAGAATCGACTTTGCGGTTTTTCCTGCGGCAAGCTTGTAAGCGTGATACTGTTTGCATGCAAATGCTCCAAGTCTTTTCTGTTCTTCGTTCGGCTGATGTTCCTTCATGTAGGCTAATTGTTCACTGATTTCCATGTCATCGGGATATTCGCCGCTGATCCAACACTCGATAAACTCGAAAAGCCTGTCCATAGCGTTTTTGAACGTTTCATCATCCTCACGGCATTCAGATGCGTTAATCATGTCAATCAGCGTTTCAAAGTTCTGTTCCGCAGGCGGATCCACAGTAAAAATCATGGCGATGTAGGCTGTGTAGAGCAGTTTTTCTGCCTTCACACAGAAATCATCACCGCCGTTTTGTTGTGAACTCTGCGTGTTCTTGATGAGAACATCAACGAATTTCAGAATATCCTTTTCTCTGTTCTTTTTGGAAATGTAGGCAAAGGGATTGTAGTGCATGGACTTGCCAAAATCGATGGTGTTAAACACCTTGATTCGATAGGGCTGGTATCGAGTGTTGCCTTTTTCGTCCTTATACGGTCTGCCATGTTCAAGTATTTTTCCACACTCAATCAGCACTGTTTCTTTCGGATCTGTTACAATGTAGCTGGAGTGCATCTGCATCAGATTTGGCTTCACAAAAAATCGTGTTTTGCCTGAGCCTGAACCGCCAAACACCAAAATATTCTTATTTCTTGCATACTTTGGACTTGACGGCTTGCCCATCGTCAAGCCTTCCGTCTGCGTGAGAATGACGTTGTTGTCCTTGTCCTTTAAGTCCATATACGGCTCAATATTCTTTTGTTCGCCCCATACAGCCGAACCGTATCCTGTGCCTTGCCGGAATTTCTTTTTGTTGGCTGCACGCATTTTCATGATGAATTTCATTGCCACGCCGACTGCTACGCCAAACAGCAAATCGATCGGATGAAAGGACGGAATGACATGAGCAAATGCCGTGCCGAGATTCGACAGAGCGGGCAAAAGCTTTTCGCTGAAATTGCCGCCTTCTGCCGTTCGATAGGAAAGGCAGATTATATCGCCTGCATAACCGAAAATGACGTAGGCAAGGTTATTCAGAACAAGCTTCTTTATTTTCCTTGTATCCATACTGATCACCCTAATGCGTCATATCCTTCGACTTCTCATGAACCTTTTCCTTTTTCTTTGGTTCGTGTGACACCTGTTTCACCATGTCCCTGATCTGCTGTCGGTTGATTTCCGCACGAGAACTGATCAATTCGTTTTGCTTATCGCTTGCGAATTCACCAAACGCTCTCTTGAAATCCTCCATTTTACCCGCCTGAAAGAAATGAACCGCTCCCCAAAAGTTAGACAATGTGGTATAATATAAATATACCCAAA
>JAJQAB010000067.1 GCA_021203985.1 Ruminococcus sp.
GCTTTGCATAAAATTCGGTTTCTAATTTTATCTAACTTTTTGGGGTCGGTTCAAAGCTAGGCGGTGCAATTCTTCCGTCACTTGGAATTGCAGCTTTCTTGACATTTATTGCGCGGCCAGTTGTTGTACTGGTGCTGATGGCACCATTTCGGGCAAGGCTGCGGCAGGTGCTTTTGGTTTCGTGGGCAGGACTGCGCGGTGCTACTTCGGCAATTTTTGCATTGATGGCAACTGCAGACGGTGTGATTTTGAAATATGATTTATTTCATTTGGTGTTTTGCATTGTACTTTTTTCGATTGCATTGCAAGGGACGCTGCTGCCCTTTGTATCCAAAAAGCTGCATATGATCGATGAAACAGAAGATGTTTTGAAAACCTTTACTGATTATACCGATCAACGGGAATTACAGCTCTTGCGATTGCCGTTTGAATCGGATAATCCGTGGATTGGAAAGTCTGTGCGAGATCTGGTACTGCCGCCAGATACCATTCTTGTGACAGTACAGCGCGGCGATAAAAATGTGATTCCACGCGGAGATACGGTGCTGGAGCAAGGAGATCTTGCAGTCTTGGCGGCTGGTTTTTATGAAAAAAGCAATATATCTGTACAGTTGAGCGAATTGAAAATTACGTCAGATCATAAGTGGAATGGAAAAACGTTGGCAGATCTGCGATTGCCGCAGGAGGAACTGGTAGTATTAATTTTGCGCGGCGGCGAATCGATCGTACCGCAGGGGGATACGCAAATCATGGCGGGGGATACGCTTGTGATGTACGATACGCCTTAAAACCGCACCGCACAAGGACAATCATAGCTGTATCGCCTGCTGCGGCTTTGACTTGAAAAGAAAGGATGGATGTGATGAAACGCTTTTGTCAGAGTATTCCCTGGATGAAAGCCGTCAAAATTGCAATGGGCGCGGTGCTCGCCATTTTACTCGCAGAGGTACTCGGCCTTACGAATACGGCATCGGCAGGGATTATCACGCTCTTGACCGTGCAGAACACGCGCCGGAAGACGTTTTCTGGCATTTTGCGGCGGCTTGCGGTTTTCGCTTTGATGACACTCATCAGTGCACCGATCTATGCGCTCTGCGGTACAAAGCCCTGGACGTTTGGCATTGTGCTCTTGCTATTGCTGCTGCTCTGTTATGGACTGCGCCTGGAGGACTCCATTCCTATTAATGCAGTCATGGCAACGTATTATATGGCAGCTGGCGGTGTGTCTTGGTTTATGCTGCAAAACGAACTGCTGTTTCTGATCATTGGCAGCGGAATTGGACTTCCCGTCAATTGGTTTATGCTCGACAATTTCCATAAGATTCGTCAAAAGCATGCGGAGCTGGATGAATAGATCTGCCGAATTCTTCGTCAGGTGGCGGCGCATTTAACAGATCCTGTACGGGAAATTCCGTTTTCTGACGACCTGTTTGCACGCACGGAGACGCTTTCTCGTGCGCTGTACGGGGAAATCGAACAGTTTTTGCAGAATCAGACTTAGAAACAGGATGTTTACTTTATGCACTATGTAAATATGCGCCGGGAACAGTGTATGATTTTGCAGCGGATCTACGATCAGCTCTCCTGCCTCACCCAGATTCCGGAGCAGGCACAGCCGCTTGCGGCGCTTTTTTCGGAAATTGTCGATCAATACCACGAAGAAAACGATTGCCAGACGCTGCTCGAACGCCTGGATGAACTGCACACCGCCTATTGTCAGGACGTGCTTCCCAAGACACGGGAGGAATTCGAAAATCGTGCCATTCTCTATTGCATACTAACAGGGGTGCAAATGTTTCTGCAGCAAAAGCAGCACTTTTACCGCGAAACGGCGATTCAGCACCACAGCCGGTAAGACGGATGTTACATATGCTCGAAATTGCAAAAAAACTCGTGATGCTGGGTGCGATCATGAGTTTTTTGCTTGTAAGGGTGTTGCCTTACGGTACCGTATATTCCAGCTTGCTGCTGACGCGCTGGTAGCTTCCGTCAATAAATGCGCTGAGGTAGACACAGTACGCAGAATCAGAATGTGCGCTAACGATCCCAATGCTTGTTGTGTCCAGAATGGTTTCGTTTTCTGCGTTTCGCTGCAATACGCATGCGCCGTCATGATAGATCACCCAGGTCAGATTGTCATATCCCTCGATCTCGTCTCTGGTGATGCAATACGCATCGTCTAGCGTCAGGGTAAAAAATTCTCCTGCCACTTCCATTTCGCCGAGCGTAGAATCGTCAAACGGCTCGCCGTTGATCAGCACGTCTGCTTGACAGTCGGTATACTGTATCCTGTTTTCATCGCCAAAAAACGCGCCGCAATCCGTGCCGCTTGACTGCACAGAGCCTTGTAAGGAAATTTGGGACAAGCTGTCAGAAGAATAATCTACGCCGCAAAAAATGCCTACATCATTTTTTTCTGTGACGGAAGCGTTCGTAAAGCTGAGATCAGAGGCTTCCAGATTTTTTGCATAGGCGATGAAACCGATTTCGATTTCGTCCGGCAGGTTGATCGTCATGTTTGCGATTTCATGTCCCATGCCATCGATGTGAAACGTATGATTTTCTGCACCACGCCATCCCATTGGCACCCAACTGTAGCCGCTGAGATCCAGGTCGTTCACAAAATAAAGCGTTAAATCGGTGTCTGCGAGAGCGTTCGAATAATAAACCACGCCGGCGATCTGCTCCGGTGTTTCGATATAGAAAACCGGCGCTTGTGCGATCGCCCAGTCGATGTCAGCAATTTCCAGAATATCGCCCGGATCGCATTCGTGCTCCCAATCAGAATGGTATGCCGTCTTGTCCGTTTCATAGGCATAGGCGGATGCATCATGTCCCCAAGCGGAATACCAGGTATAGGCGTCCGCCAGAAGATAGATGCCCTCCTGCGCGACCGGTAAGGTGACTGTATTCGCTGTTGTGTCCACTTCCGCCTGCGCGATTTCGCAGTATGAGGCGGCGTCTCCCTGATTGTAGAGGACAATCAAATTTTCCTCCGGAATGCCGCGAAGCTCCGTTTCGTCATAAAAAAACAAGCGAAAGGTTGGAGACGCTGTCGTAGAACGTGATTTCCAGCGGCGTTCCTACAAGCCCAACCAATTCGCTGGACATTACATCAATTTTGTAAACGTCCTGCACTTGAACCTTTCGTTCGAGCGATCCGTAACAGTCGTCGGTAAGGGAAATGGCATGGATTTCCGGCTTGTAGGCGTCATCGATTTCCTGCGTGATGGCTTGCGTGCGTACGCTGCGATCCGGATATGCCAGATCCAGATGGCGCTGTTTTCCGCTTGCTTTGCCGAACGTAATGGATACGCCGCTTGTGTCCCAGGTGAGCTGAAAGGCGTTGTCGTACGTGAACGTGTCATCCGCTGTCCAGTCGCCTTCTTCGGAAAAATAATCCGCACGATTTGCGGCAACATAGGTCGGATCTGTCAAGCCGTCCTCTTCCTCCCAGCAAAACCCATAGGCATAGCGATATCCAGGAGTATCGGTCGCCATTTTGGAGCAGTACTGTGAGCGTGTAGGATTCGGTGGGGTCGTAATAGGTGTAGGAGCGAATGCGGTATCCGTCCTCCTGGAACTGCAAGAATTCCTCTGATTTTACCGACTCTGTGCTCTCCGCCTGGGATGCGGCATCGGTGCATCCGGTTACAAGACACAGCATCGCCGCAGAAAGCGCGAACAGTTTGTGTTTCATGTGATCTCCTGATTTCCGCAGCCGCCTTATGACCAACTTGGAGTCATTCCGGCGGACTTTTCAGCGTAATAGAGGAGGATTCGATGCGCATCGTAAATCGAAATCGTGCCATCGTCATCGACATCCGCCGCCTTTTCCTGTACCGAGGTAAGCGCAGAAGACATGCCTGCCGATATTCTCGCATAGGCGAGCAGTGCCTGATACGCATCGAAGATATCGACCTCGCCGTTGCTGTCAACATCGCCGCGTAAGAAGGATTCCGTTTCGGCTTGCGTGGCATTGCTGCCGCTTGTCGCTGCTGTTGCTGCTGCTGTTGTTGTCGTAGTTGTTGTCGTGGTCGTTTTTGCTTTGGCCGTTGTTACAATCACGTCAGAGACAGTCAGTGTGCCGTCTGTAAGTCGCGGTACGACACCATCTGCGGTGGCAGGGCTGCCGATCAGATTTTCATTTGCCATGGCGATGGTGTATGTGCCATTCGAGGAAACAGAAACAGAAACAGTGATGCTGCCGATGATGGTTGTATCAATTTCCTCAGCGTTAATGAGCGGATACCAGATAAAGCCGTTGTTTTGCGAGGGAATGAAGATGGCAGAGGTGGTGGTATCTGCGGAAAGATAGGTCATACAAGAGGGCAGCTGCATGCCAAACGCCAGCACAGAGAACGGCGCGTCATTTTGCGCCCAAATTTCAAATGTCAGCGTGTTTTCGCGTGCGCTGAGCTGGTTATAAGTGATCTGAATCGAACCCAGCCCATAGGATGGCGTTTTTGACGATAATTTTTGGTACTCCATCCAGGGAAGCTGATTTTCCGCAGCATAGGACAAAGCGGTCGAATCGCTCCAGCAGTAGATGATCGCATTTTCGCCGATTGCGTTGTCAGCAATGACACAGGACGCGTTCGTGATCGAGATCCGCTGTAGACTGTCCGATGAAAACGCACCGCTGTCAATCGCAGCAACGCTTTCCGGCAGCTGTACAGCGGTAAGCGCACAATCCGAAAAAGCAGACGCACCGATTTCCGTTACGCTGTCTGGGATCGACACCGTTGTCAACTGCGTACAGCCGGAAAATGCAGATGCACCGATGCTTGTGACGGAGATGCTGTCAATATTGTCAGGGATCGTGACTTCTGTTGCCGTGGCGTAACAACCCGTAATCACAGCGGTGTCGTCTGATTGGATTTGATACGTCAAACCGTCAGAAGTTTGCAGCGTGTCAGCCGCTTGCGTGTGTATATATGGTGTTGTCATTGCCGCAGCGCACAGTACGCCGGCGGTGATAGCAGCAAGCCATGTTTTTCGAATTTTCATCATAACCGTTCTCCTTTATGATCGCTTGGACTTGCAGAGTATTCATCGTAGGTCTGCAAGTTAAGTCGCCTCTGACGGCGTTACATACGCATGAATCTACTGTAGATTTACGCAGCTGCCGCCGGGCGATGTGCGGTATTGTCTTATATCTTATTATAGCAGAAAGCGACAAAGTATCTGTAGCGAAATTTGAAAAAAATCAATAAATTTTATCATTTCCACAAATTGAAAAAACGTGAATCGATTTGGTTTGTATTCTTTTCGTGTTAGGCACGGTACGACAACAATCCCCTCCGCGTTTTTCGTTTTTCTTCGAACGATTACGCGAAGGGGATTGCTGCGGAAGCGTTTCCGTGAGATGCTTTTTTGCGGTATTGTCTTAAGGCATTACGGTTATTTTTTCATGCTAACCAGCCGAAAGTCAGAGAAGTTTCCGTATTTTAAAACCAGCCGATCTGTCAATAACGCGATAAATTCGTAGTTTGTTGGATGCCCCTTATAGCTGTCAATGGTATAGCCGAATAAGGACTGGATCATATCCAGATCGCCGCGTTCCCACGCGATGCCAATTGTGTGACGAATGGCACGCTCTACGCGCTGCGGTGTGGTGCGGTATTTTTTTTCGCGACCGTTGGATACAATGCCTTCGTAATACTTTCCAATAATGTCTGGTCTGCCACAGAGCTGATGATGGCGGTGCGAAGGTAATGATAGCCTTTGATGTGCGCTGGAACGCCGAGCTGATGCATGAGTTCCGTGACGACAATCTCCAGCGTTTGTTCTGGCTGCGTCATTTCTTCCGCCTGCGTTTTCGGCTGTGTGTCAGACACTATCTGATCCTGATACGCCAGCAGCGATTTCATGCGATCCATCAAAATGCGCATATCAAACGGCTTGCGCATAAAATACGATGCGCCGTTCATCATAACCTGACGTTCCAGGCATTCGTTTTCGTAAGTAGACGTGATGATAAACAGCGGCTTCTTCGGCAGGGACGCTGCACGCTTCATCACCTCAATTGCATCGAGACCCGGGAGAATTGCATCCATAATCACAAGATCCGGATGAATCTTCTCGATCATTTCTAAGATTGCCTTTCCGTTGTGCCGCACTCGTTTCGCTTGAAAGCCATTCGCCCACAGCTTGTGGAGGCTCGCGTCATCATACATTGTGCTTTTTTCACCAATCAAAACTCTTTGCCATGCTGTTTCCATTTTGTAACATCCTTCTTTTGTCCTACGTATATATCTTATCATATTTTTTGAGGGACTGCAAGGCGGGAATTCACCGAATTTCCATATTTCTTGTCGCTGCACGTTTTGCCATGTCGTTCGGAGTACGCTTCGAGTTTGCGCCATTGCAGCTGCCTGCCTGATTATATTTCCACATGTGTGCGCTGTGTGTATGGGAAGTGATCGCGTTATTTTTGCCGAGTCGGCTGCGGCGATATATTGTTTTGGACTTTCTACAATTCACAAATTTAGCACAAAAAAAGACTGCTGTACGTAATACAGCAGTCCTCTGTGTTGATTCAATTGATCGGTCAGGGTGGTGTGGCAGCTTAGGGCTTTCGGTGCATCGCACGCATTGCGTTTAAAATTGCGATCACAGAGACACCGACATCGGCAAAGACTGCTGCGCCAATGTGCGCCAAACCACAGGCGCCGAGTACAAGCACAATTGCCTTCACGCCCAGGGCAAACACAATATTTTCATGTGAAATGCGCATTGTCTTTTTGGCAATTTGCATTGCTGTGCCAAGCTTGGATGGCTGATCGTCCAGAATGACCAGGTCGGCGGCTGCGATTGCCGCATCTGAGCCAAGCCCGCCCATCGCGACACCGATGTCGGATTGCGCCAGAACGGGCGCGTCATTCATTCCATCGCCCATAAAGACTAGTGTTCTTTTTTTCGAAAGCTTTTTGCGATAGCTCTGCATGAGACGCACCTTGTCGGTTGGGAGGCACTTTGCGTGCACCGCATCAAGCTGCAGTGCGTCATCAACCGCCTTTGCAGTGGACGCACTGTCGCCGGTCAGCATCGCCACACAGCGAATGCCGAAACGGCGCAGCTGTTTTACGGCGTCTGCCGCATCGGGCTTCAAAGTGTCTGTAATCAGCAAATTCCCGACAAGAACGCCTTCTACCGCAACGTGCACCTGTGTGCCGGTGCAGTCGACCTGTTCTGGCTTGCATCCTGCGGCTTCTAAGAAGGCAGCGTTTCCAACGAGCACACGTTTTCCGTCAACAAGCACAGAAACGCCATAGCCTGCGGACTCCTGCACCTGTTGCACGCGCGAAGCATCGATCGGCGCTCCGTAGGCTTCTCGCAGCGATTGTGCAATCGGATGATTCGAAGCAGACTCAGCCAGCGCAGCATATTCCAACAGCTGCGTCTCCGAAATGCCGACAGCGTGCTGTTCGACGATGTGGAATTTTCCTTGCGTCAGCGTTCCAGTCTTATCCATAACGACAATTTCTGCGTGCGCCAACGCTTCCAGATAATTGGTTCCCTTTACTAAGATGCCATTTTTCGAAGCGCAGCCAATTCCGCCGAAAAAGCTCAGCGGTACGGAGATCACCAGCGCACAGGGGCAGGAAATGATCAGAAACGTCAGTGCGCGATAAATCCAGTCAGAAAACGCTTGTCCTGTGAGAAGCGGCGGTACAATCGCGAGAATCACCGCAGCAATCACGACACAAGGCGTGTAATATCGCGCAAAGCGTGTGATGAATTGCTCCGTTTTTGCCTTGCTTGATGCGGAGGTTTCCACCAGCTCCATAATTTTTGCTGCAGTGGATTCTGCGGCAGGTTTTGTGACGGTGAGCATAACAGTGCTGCTTACATTCACACAGCCGCTGCAAACGGCATCGCCGGGACAAACAGAAACCGGCATCGACTCGCCCGTCAGCGCCGCAGTGTCGAGCGTGGTTTGCCCTTCGGCAACTACCGCGTCCAACGGTATTTTTTCGCCGGGTTTTACGAAAATGCTTGCGCCGACAGGGACTTCTTCAACCAGAACCGTTTTCGGGACGCCATCGCAGAGCATCGTTGCTTCATCTGGGCACAGGTCGAGCAGATCGGAAACTGCGCGGCACGATCTGCCGACAGCAATTTTTTCAAAGAGTTCACCAACCTGATAAAACAAGATCACCTCAACCGCTTCGGGATATTCGCCAATCGCAAAGGCAGCGATCGAAGCGATTGCCATCAGAAAGTTTTCATCAAACACCTGACCGTGTGCGATATTTCTCGCCGCCTTTGACAGGACGCTCCACCCGGGAATGAGGTACACTGCCAGATAAATAAGCAAGGTGATCCACTGCGGCAGATCCAGCCAATGTGTCAGCGCTATAGCAGCCAAAAATGATGTCGCACCAATCAGGATGTGAAACAAAAGCTTTTTTTGCGGCTTTGTCATATGCGTCGATATGTCCTCCTTCCGGACGATCAGATCAGAATTTCACAGTCTGGCTCTACCTTATGCACGCATTTTTGCGCCGCCTTCAAAATTTTCGGCAGATCCGCCTCCTCCGCTTCAATCGTCAGCTTTTGCGTCATAAAGCTTACCGATGCCGAATGTACACCGTCCAGTTTTTGAATTGCCGCCTCCATTTTTGCGGCACAATTGGCGCAGTCCAGATTTTCCATGCGATAGCTATGTTTCATGATCGTTCCTCCTAAGTTTTTTCATATGAACAATTGTTCATATGATCATTATACGAAATTTGAAGAGTTCTGTCAACCCGTTTTTGCAAAAAATTTTAGGTGCGAGGAAAAACGTAATTTTAGAAAGCTTTACCGCATAAAAAAAGAAAAAAAGAATGCGATTTCGAGTGAAAAGCATTTTTTCTCAAAGTATCAGAAAAAACGATTTTGTTATGGCTGATAATCTCCAAGCGTCAATGCCGCTTCAGAGTGATACATCGCGGTTAAATCCGCATCGCTTGTATACGTTCCAAGATAAGACGCGTACAAGAGTCCGAAGAAGGGCCAGACGGTGTGATCCCGGAACATTGTATTCATATCCGGCAAATTGCTGCATTCGCTGATTTCCAATAGTTTTCCGGGCGCCATATTTCGAAGCGCTACGTATTGCTCATAGCGGCTTCCGAACGTTTTATCCTCTTTCACGTAAAGGTCAACAGAAGCGATGTCGTATTGGGACGCATCCGCCAAATAACTGCTGCTTTGTCTGTTCCACACCCAAATCAATTGGTTTAAGTGATGATATTCCGTCATACGCGTGTACAGCAAGTCCCCAAGCCAGCGATAGGCATCCGCGCCGGAAGCGCCCCACCAGTACCAGCCACCGCCAGCTTCCATCAACGGCCGCCAGAGCACGGCGACATCGGCATCCGCCAGCGGCTGCATTGCTTCAGAAACCACATCGATGTCCTGGATTAGCGCGTAGCATTCCTCTGAAATTTCGCCGGATTCCAGCATTGCGGCAAGCTCTTGTTCGGAACACAGCGCAACATCCGTATCTGTTACAGCGTCCGCCAGGGAAAACTAGGTTTCCTGCGTGTATACGGTCGCTTCTCCAATCAGTGCGTTCCAGTACCAGGATAGCCCGACAATCCCGCCAGACTGTGCCCATGCCAGGCTTGATGAAATGACGTCCGCACCGGATGCGTCTCCGCCGTTTTGGGAATAAGCGCCCAGATCATCAAACCGAATTAGTGGATATTCTCCCGTGACGGCATAGATTTCCTCTAGTTCGGCATTTGTGCTGTCCGAAGTGTATTGTCCGGTGATGATTTTTTCGCCGTATTGTGCATTGAGAAATTGAAGGAGCGCTTTTGCCGATGCCGATGCATTTTCATTCACCGGCGTGTCCGCGAGGACGGATTCGTCATCATAGAGACTTGTATTATTGACAAGCTCGATGCAGTCCACGTCAATCACACCGTCTACCGGCTCGATACTCAGATCGCAAGTCCCTTCGGTCAAAAAAATTCCCTGAATGGTAGCGCGCATGAAATTTTCTGTCGAATCCATCGTCAGCGTGTAAATCACTTCGTCATTCGCCCAGATTTTGCACGTACACGCGGCGTTGCTTCCCACAACAATGGTTATATCATAATGCTGCGTTGCGGGAATTTCAGCTTCCATGACCAGATCAGATGACTCCTGCGCGCTTAATCCGCTTAAATAGCCCGTACCGGAATAGCCCAGACGCGGTGATGCGGCAACGCTGCAGGCTTCCGGAGTGGCAGCGTCCTCTGCTTCGAGCGTCATTGACACATCCTGCCGTGTGATTTCCGGCACTTGAAGTGAAACGGAATCGTACTGCACGGCAGTCGTCTGTGTCGGTGTCGTTTCCGCCGCTGCGGTCAGCTGTGTCGTTTGCGTTGCCACCAGCGCAATTGTATATGTGATGTCCTGTGCAACCTCGGTACAGCCAGTAAGTGCCAACAGCGCCGCCGCACCGAGAATCGCAAATTTTTTCATAGATCTCTCTCGCTTTCCTGTCATAATGCGTCGGCAGCGGTTTTTTCCTTAGGTTCGGATTTTGTACGCGTTGCCTGCCTGTGTCGAGAAGGTGACGAGCGTCCCGTCCATTTGTGCGTCAACCGTACCGGACGCACTGCTGATACTGATCAGCGTATCGGTTCGGATCGTGCAGGGATTTCCTGCAAGCGAATGAATCGTGGCAGTCTCCAGCTTCCCTTCACGCCAGACGATATCGACCTCAAAGCCGCCGCGCGCGCGCAGACCACAGACGCTGCCATTCGCCCACGGCTCAGGAAGCGCCGGGAGCAGGTGAATCTCACCGTGATGACTTTGCAGCAGACATTCTGCAATTGCTGCCGTTCCGCCGAAGTTGCCGTCAATTTGGAAAGGCGGATGGGAATCGAGCAAATTCGGGTTGGTCGACCACGCCAAGAGCTGCTGTAGGTTCTCATATGCCATGCCGCTGTCGAGAAGGCGCGCCCACATATTGATGATCCATGCGCGACTCCAGCCGGTATGACCGCCGCCATGCACTAGACGCCGAATCAGCGTTGCGCGTGCGGCTTTTCCGAGATCTGGCGTATGATAAGGCGTAATTAAATCCGCTGGATACAGCGCGAACAGATGCGAAATGTGACGATGACCAATTTCCACTTCTTCGTAGTCATTTGCCCACTCCTGAATCTGTCCATATCTCCCGATCTTCAGCTTCGGCAGCTTTTGCAGCAGCGTGCGAAGCGTCTCTGCGAATTCCGTGTCCCGATCGAGCAGTCTGCTGCTTTCGATCACATTTTGGAATAGAACGGTAAGAATCTCCGTGTCCATAAACGGTCCGCTGCAAAGCGATCCTTTTGTGCCGCGCTGCGTTTGATAGGTATTTTCCGGAGAGACAGACGGACACGTCACCAGCTCGCCATTTTCGTTTTCGATCAAATAATCGACAAAGAACAGCGCCGCTTCGCGCATCGCCTCGTAATGCTGATCCAAGAAGTCGAGATCCTGTGTAAACTGATAATGTTCAAAAATATGCAGACAAAGCCACGCTGCGCCCATTGGCCAGATGGTTGCGGGCATCCAGAGATCCTGTGGCGCAGTATCACCCCAAATGTCTGTGTTGTGATGGCAGACAAATCCGCGGCAGCCGTACATCGCCTGCGCTGTCTCTCGACCGGGCGTGCGCATCCGTTCAATCAAATCAAACAGCGGCAGATGGCATTCGGATAGGTTGCACACCTCTGCAGGCCAGTAATTCATTTCTGTGTTGATGTTTATGGTATAACGGCAGCCCCACGTCGGCCACATGTCTTGGTTCCAGATGCCCTGTAGGTTCATCGGCTGCGTTCCGGGGCGGCTTGCCGACAGCATCAGGTAACGGCCGTAATTAAAATACAGCGTAGACAGCTTGTTGTCGTGAATCTGCAACTTACATTCCTTATGATCGCCCTCATCACCGCGCAGACGCATCAGACGCTCGTCTGTGGGCAATTCGCTTCCGCCTTCGCTGTTGTCAGAGAGTGTGAACCGCACACGGCGGAATTTTTCCTGATAATCATTCAAATGCCTGTAGAGCAGTTCCTCATAGCTGCAGTCCGCCGCATAGGATGCATCCAGAAGCGCTGCATCGATGTATTGCTCTCCGTGATAAAAGCTTGTGCCAACGCTCAGCAGCAGCGTTGTTGCATCTGCGTCTGACACGACCAAAGAGC
Organism: Ruminococcus sp.; assembly: GCA_021203985.1. GTDB lineage: Bacteria > Bacillota > Clostridia > Oscillospirales > Ruminococcaceae > Ruminococcus_C. Next base: position 12,174 of record JAJQAB010000067.1, read on the forward strand.
CGCCGACCGTCCGAACAGATCCGCCTTCAGAAAACGCAGTCATCGCCGCTGCAAAGAAGATACCGTCTCTGCTGCCCGTTCCGCCGGTGTAGAGGAGCATATTGTCATAATCGCTGTGTGGGCGGCAGTCATCATAGTAATCGTCTCTGCCATCAATTGCAGCACGCACGTTGATTTTTCCCCGCTCGCTTGCTTCTAAGTGCAAAACAAGAACGCGGTCTGGCTCTGAGACAAATGCCTCCCGGACATACGTAACGTCATCCGCAGTAAAGCGCACGGATGCCAGCGCTTGTTCTAAGTCCAGGCTGCGCTGATATTGTTTTGCTTTTCCGGGAAAATCCATGTGTAGCCGCAGATCACCCAGCGGCATATAATGGCGGCTGTTGGGTGTGACGCCCTGCATTTTTTCAAAAGCAATTTTTTCTGCTTCTTCGATGTGCTCTTCGTTTAAGTTTGCACGGATTTCTTCGAGTCCTTCTCTTGCGTCTGGATTATTTCGATTTCGCTTTCCGCCCGACCAGATCGAGTCCTCGTTTAGCTTCAGGACATCGTCTGTTGTTCCGCCAAATAGCATAGCGCCAATTCTGCCGTTCCCAATCGGCAGCGCATGATCAAAATCTTCTGCCGGACGTTGATACCAGAGTGTTGTTTCCACATCCATTTGAATCCCTCCGTTTCAGTTTCCGCTTATTTTTGCATGAGCCGATCCAACAATGTTCCAAGATGAATCAGATCGGCATCCTCCTGTGCGGCATTTTTTCCGATTCAGATACCGTGGTCTGCATTGTTGGCTGCGCGGAGGCGCCTTGCCGTGCGGCGCTTTGATTTGTTTCTTTTTGACTGTGCATTTTCGACACCTCCGGCGCTAGTTTATGCAAGTCTGCCGGAAAAAATGCCGTTTTGCAGACGGAAAGAAAGCGCAGACAAAAATGCTGCGCTTTCTTTCGGTGACCAGACCGATAAGCCGAGTTCTGTCGTGTGCGATAATTTATCTTGTCTGCAAGTCGCCTCACAGCTCGTGCCGCCATTGCATCGTTGTCCACCGGGCCGATGTTGAAACAGGATGCACCAATAGGCGTTGCACCGAATAAGGTTTACATAGCAGTATAGTCTCCTATACTCTGGTGCGCTCTTACCGCACCTTTCCACCCTTACTGCATTGCTGCAGCGGTATCTCTCTGTTGCACTGGCTCTAGGGTCGCCCCCGGCTGCCGTTAGCAGCTATCCTGCCCTATGGTGCTCGGACTTTCCTCATGACATACGCCACGCTATCGCATAGTCTGCTCACATTTTTCTATTATATCGAATTCTTTTCCATTTGTCAAGTAAAAAATGCGCACGTTCACAGAAATCAATTTTAGTAAACAACATGTAATAATTTATCGAAGTCGACCAAGT
>JAJQAB010000022.1 GCA_021203985.1 Ruminococcus sp.
TTAGTCGACTTCGATAAATTATTACATGTTGTTTACTAAAATTGATTTCCGTGGACAAAGCCCAGGTCACATTGACACCAGTTGCCGGCTCTTGGTTCGCCGAGGAATAGAGCGTCAGTGTCGCCGTGCTATCCATCTCTACGGTGAGATCGGTTGCATCGAGGTAGTAGTCATAGCCAACGACCACATTACACTTCGCTCTGGCATCGCCGCAGATTGCGTAAACGGTTGCTGTACCGTTCGCCACAGCGGTCACGACACCGCTGTCGGACACCGTAGCAATAGTCGTGTAGCTCTAAACCCAAACCACATCGCCGGTATAGTTTGTGACAAGCTCAAGCGCCGCCGTCGCGTCGTATTCGCTCAGCACCAGATCCGACACCGAGAAGGACGCCGTAACCGCACCAGACTCCATGTTCAAGATCGGATAATCTCCATCGACATAGTAGAAACTGTCGCCAAGTTGGCTTACAAATGTTTGCTTTTTCATGTTTGTTTCATTGTAGCGATAGGCTTTTGAAACGGAAGAATTATTGCCAATATCTTGACTGGCTTTGCTCAAATAATAACAGTTCGTCAGCGTAGGATAATAAGTGGTATTACTCAAGCCGCCAACCATACCGCCGGTGTAGGATGCGTTGACCGTGCTGGTATTATAGACGTTTTCAATGGTTTGATAGTAATATGAGGTGCTATAATTATAAAAATAACCTTCAATACCGCCGGCATAAGTGTAATTGTTATTCGGTGCGGTTGCGCTCACAGCGCCACGATTATAGGAATCAGTAACGGTATTCGGTGTAGCACTAGTTCCATTACTATTTATTAATCCTATCAAGCCACCAGCATATACGCTACTATATATACCTTCTGCCGTCACACTGCCATAATTGCTGCACAATTCTAACGATCCATAATAATTCACATACCCGATTATGCCGCCAACAGCTTTTTCATAAGAACCATCACCAGAGACGCTAGTTGTACCAGTATATACAACGCCGGTGTTACAACAACGAGAAAACAAATTGCTGCTTGAAGAAAGAGCTGCCCAACCACAAATGCCGCCAGCATAAGCGTTAGAATCTGTATCTGCTGTAACAGCGCCACTGTTTATTACATCAGAAACAGTTACAGCACCTGTTGCGTAACCAATACCACCGCCAACATAAAGAAGAGCTGCAGATGTTTTATTAATGGTAACAGCCCCACTATTTTCTGCATCAGAAACAGTGGCGGCATTCAAGTATCCACTAACGCCACCAGCATAAACATATTTGTTAGATGCAGCACTATTTTCAACGGTGAGAGTGCCACTGTTATTAACGTTAGAGATTGCATTCGTGGACTTACCGGCAATACCCCCAACATAAACTGTGCTTGAAGAATTCGTAACGATGCTGCCGCTATTCGAAGCATCAGAAATTGTGCCCAAGGCAGAGCCAGCAATACCGCCAGCATAAACAGGATTATATGTCGATGTTGACGTAACTGAAATTGCACAGCTGCTGCTGCAGTTCGAAATCGTAGCAGATGAAGTGCTACTGATTCCGCAAACGCCGCCAACATAAGGTCCAACCGATGTGCTAGTAGAAGAATTTGTATTTGTATTCGACACACTGCCGCTAACCATACAATTTTGGATCGTGCCGCTCATATAGCCAACAAGTCCGCCCGTATACACTGTGCCGCCATAGCTATTGACAATGTACGCATGATCCAAATTGACATTTTGCACCGTACCGCTGACGTTGCCGAAGAATCCAGCATAGGCAGAAGAAACGGATTGATACAAACCATAAATGGTATAGCCCTGTCCGTCAAATGTGCCGGAAAACGGGTATGTTTCTGTACCGATCGGCGTGAATTTATAAGAAGGCGGCGTCTCTGACCAGTCGTCAAAATCCGCCGTATCATTTATGACAATATTGTTTCCCAAATACACGGTAACGTCTTCGCTAACCTTACCGTTATTCACCAATTGAGAAAAGCCCGCAAGTTCTTCCGCATTCGTGAGCGTAAAAGACGTTTTACTTTCGGAAAACCAAGTCGTATCCATCGTTCCGTCCCATTCGGTGACAGTACCTTTCCACATACGCGGTCAGGGACGCCCGTCCGAGCGTAGGGACACACATGCCCACCGCCATCACGAGTACCGAAAGCGGCGCCAACAGGCGCCGCCCCATACGATTTTCGTACATACAAATTCCTCCATTTCAATTTTCGATCACGTCATGTGGTGCCATCGTTACATATATATATTATATTATACCACATTTCACAGCGATTGTCAACCCGAAATGTGAATTTTTTTGACATCCAGGCACAAAAAGCCCGCTTTCACGGGCTTCCCGACCATCGCGCGGCGCGGTCGTTCTCTGGTTGGAGTAGCTGGATTCGAACCAGCGGAATGACGGAGTCAAAGTCCGTTGCCTTACCACTTGGCTATACCCCAGTATTATTTATTATAGCATATCTTTCCGCATTTGTCAAGCGGTTATCCGCGATTTTTTCAAAAATTCTGTAGAGTTGTCAATGATCTGTTACACGCGCTTGAAAAAGCAAGATGTTAAACGAGTTGGAATGGAATCAGGCACGATGGATGAGCCGAAGGCAACGAAAGAGTGCTTTATTCCGGGCGTGGATACATCACCGCTAGGTAATCCTCTAGCACCGCCAGAGGGCT
>JAJQAB010000137.1 GCA_021203985.1 Ruminococcus sp.
CTTTGCATAAAATTCGGTTTCTAATTTTATCTAACTTTTTGGGGTCGGTTCAAATCGAAGGTGCTTGTCTTGCCTATATTTTTTAATAGCCGTGTCACCGTTCTGCATGCACCGGTTTTCGGCTTCGCGCGTACCGGCTTCTCTGCGTTATTCTGTCGCAAAAACCACCAGCAAATCGCCTTTTCCAACGGTCACAACTGCTTGCTGTGCCAGTACTTGATTGCTGACGCCAAGCGGAAATGATCCGGACAGTGTGCCGTGCGAAAGCGGATATTTCACGCCCTGCACCGTCACATCCTCGCAGACCTCCGTCAAGGAAAACAGAGAGAGATAGCCGCTGCGTTTCGGATAAACTGACGTTTCGCTGCGCAGCAGTGTAACGAAGTGCTTCTCATCGAGCAAAATCCCATGCGCCTGATGATCCGCCAGCATACGCAGCATCTGAAGATTCGCGATCGTGTGATCGAGCCGTCCACCCAATGCCCCATAGAACACCAACTCATCGCATTCTTGCAACAAGGCATACTTTGCCGCCAGTATGGTATCTGTATCGTCCTTTTCCGATGTGAATACCGCGACACGTAATCCGGTTGGTGTTTCGCCGAGCGAATCAAAATCGCCTATGATCCAATCCGGCTTGATCCCAAGTGCCTGTGCCAGCCGCGCACCGGCATCGGCACAGAGATATAACTGCGCCGATGGCACGGGCGGCTGTGCGGCTGCATCAACCGGTGCTCCGGCAAAAATAACCGCGCGCTTCATGTTTCCCACGACTTTCTCTGCTGCGCTTCACGATAAAGCGACACATAAGAGGCGTGGCGGCTTTTCGTAATCAAGCCGTTTTCGACCGCTTCCAATATAGCGCATCCCTTTTCGCAGACATGCGCGCAGTCGGAGAATCGGCAGTTACCAAAATACGGCTGAAATTCCGGAAAACACGCCGCAATTTTTTCTTTTTCCATCCGCACATACTGCGGTGCATCAAACGTTGAAAAGCCAGGCGTATCCGCCAGATAGCCGCCTGCGCAGGCATACAGCTGTACCTGACGCGTTGTATGTTTGCCGCACCCGAGCTTTTCGCTGATTTCGCTTACCGGCAGATGCAAAGACGGATCGATTGCATTGAGCAGCGTGGATTTTCCCACACCGGAATTCCCGGTCATCATGCTAACGCGTCCGTTCAAGAGCGCCACGACCGCCGCGACTGTTTCCGGCTTTTGATAGTCCACCGTCAGCACAGGGATTCCAACATTTTGATACAACGCTGTCAGTGCTTCCGCGCGATCCAGATCAATCTTTGTCACAACGAGTACAGAGCGAATAGACTGATACGCCGCAACCGTCAAAAATGCATCCAGCAGCTGCAGATTCGGCGCAGGGCGGCAGGAGGAAACCACAAATAGAATTTGATCCAGATTGGCAACCGGTGGGCGGAGAATGCTGTTTTTTCGCGGCAGGATCTCGCAAATGACTTGATGATCCGCGGAGAGCTGCACATAATCGCCCACATAAGGCGTAATGCCGCGTTTTCGAAAAACGCCGCGCGCTTTACAGGTACAAATACCGCAGGAGGTCTCTACGGTATAGAGGCTTCCTGTGGATGAGAGAATTCTGCCCTGTGCCATTTCTGGAATTGTCACAGTACAACACATCGACTATTCTTCTCCTGTTTCTTCTTCCGAATCCGCAGTGCTTTCTTCCATCGCCGTTGTTTCCTCCGTTGTGGGAACTTGCGTTTCTGCTGGTTCTGTTTCAACTGCAATCTTATTGAGTGCACTGATGATATCCTCGCTCGTTGTGGAGAAGGATTCGTTTGCAAAGTCGAAGGTGTACGTGCCAATCACGCCGGTTTTACCGCTCAAGGCGCTTGTGATCGAAACGCTCACGCTCTTCTTTCCTGTACCGGTCACGGTTGCAGTAACCGACCCGTCCGTTAGCGATTCCGCAACAAACTGATAACTCGTCAGTACAACACCCGTATCTGCTTCTGTAAAGCTCAGCGTGTACAAACCGCTCATGTTGCTCGGCAGATCGATGATGCCATACGCGACTTCGCCTTCCGGTTCTTCGCCAGTGCTGGCCGTAAGGCTGATCGTAGAGCCTGCAATTACAGTAGATCCTGGCTCTGGATCTTGTGCGATGACAACGTCCTTCTCCTCTTCGGAGTCCTCTTCTATCACTTCCATCACAAGATCTCGTGCTTCGCACTCCTTCTCTGCTTCCTCGAGCGTCATTCCAACAAAGGTAGGAACATCTGTTTCATCGACTGCAATTCCCATGCTAACATAAATTGTCACTGTAGAGCCAACTGCTACCTCGGTATTTGCTTCCGGATCGGTATAGATGACGTGATTTGCTTCGATATTTTGCTCAGATGTGCTTTCGATTTTCTTTTGCTCGATTTCAACGCCAAGCGCCTCGAGCGTTTCCTCCGCTTTTTCGTAGATATAGTTTGTCAGATCCGGGATCTGCACCTTTTGAATACCGTAGCTCACGGCGATTGCCAGTTCAATTTTTCCATCGTCATTCTTTTTCACAAACGTGCCGCCGTCTACGCTTTGCTTATAGATGATGTTCACTTCGTATTTTTCTGTATATTCCTGTTCTTCTACATCAAACACAACATTCGGATAATTGAGCACGGCTTCATCATAATCCATGCCGATTACATTCGGAACTTCCGCCGTTGTACTGTTCGAATCATCTGTCTCCTGACTGAAAATCATAAAAATCACAATTGCAGCCACGATTACCACAACGATCGTGATAGCCATCAAGATCGGAACGACCAGAGATTTTCCGCGTTCTGGTTCTCGCTCATCCGTGTAATCGTCATAATAGCCGTCATCTGAATCTGAATAGCCAGAGCCGCCGCGCATATTGCGGTCGTTATTCTGCGGTGGTGTAAAGTACTGCGTCTGTCCCGGCTGAGGCGGTGCGTTATAATAGCCGAAGATAATTTGGTTATTCGCCTTAAACGCCTCGATATCCTGAATCATATCTGTCGCAGTCTGATAGCGCTTTGACGCATCCTTTTCCATTGCGTGCATAATAATTTCTTCCAAGCCGGAAGGAATATTCAGGTTGATATTCCGCGGACGTTCCGCGACATTCTGCATATGCATCACAGCAATCGAAACCGGGTTGTCAGTATCGAACGGCTTACAGCCGGTCAGCATTTCATAAAACATGACGCCGACAGAATAGATATCGCTTTTTGCATCGGTCACATCGCCACGCGCCTGTTCCGGACTGATATAGTGAACTGTTCCGATTGCCTGGTCGGTTGCCGTTCGGCTTTCCTCTCTGGCGAATTTGGCAATGCCAAAGTCCATGACCTTAATCGTGCCGTCCGTCAGCAACATGATATTCTGCGGCTTAATATCTCTGTGTACAATGCCGTGGTTATGTGCATGCTGCAGCGCGCGCAGAATCTGGATCACGAAATGTACCGCATCCATCCAGTTCAGCACACGTTCGCTGTCAATATAGTCCTTTAGCGTAATGCCATCAATATATTCCATTACGATGTACTGTACGCGTTCAGAAAAGCCCATATCATAAATTTTCACAATATTCGGGTGAGACAAAACCGCAATCGCCTTAGATTCATTCCGAAAACGCCGCTGAAATTCTTCACTCTCGGAATATTCCTTTTTCAAAATCTTTACAGCAACCATGCGGTTATCCAACACGTCCATGGCACGATAAACATTTGCCATGCCGCCTTCGCCGACAAGCTCTGTCAATTCATAGCGGCCATCCAATCTTGTACCAATGAATTTATCTTTGTCCATATCTCCAGTTCCTCCATTTATGACGCTGTTACAACTGCAACAGAAATATTATCTCTTCCACCCTTTTGTAATGCTTTATCTACAAACTGCTGTGTCATTTCTTCCGCGGACAAATCTGCGCCCAAGATCTCTTGAATCTCTTCATCTGAGCAAAAGCCGGAAAGTCCGTCAGAACACAGAAGCAGACGAAACGGCTGATGCTCCGCGCGTTCCACGCAGAAGAAATCGGGACAAACGGTTCGCTCTACGCCCACCGCCTTCACAAGCATATGCCGCTGCGGATGTGTCTTAATTTCTTCCTCTGTAATCTGTCCTTTTTCGAGCAGCATGTTCACAACGGTATGATCCTTCGTCACCTGGCGCATGGCGCCGTCCTCAAGATAGTAAGCGCGGCTGTCGCCAACGTTTGCGATTGCGATATATGTGTCATCAACAAAAGCCGCAACACAGGTCGTCCCCATTCCGAAATTCTGATAATCCATCCGCGCCGAAGTATAAACCACAGAATTTGCAGCCGACACAGAGGATAACAGCAGAGAACGAATACTATACACATCCATATCCTCGATATAACCTTCTTCAAAGTGCTCAAAAAAAACTTCGGTTGCCATTGTGCTCGCTTTGCTGCCAGATCGCTCGCCGCCCATTCCATCACACACAACAGCCAGCTTTCGGCTGCCAAATTCGCGTATTTCCACGCGATCCTGATTTTCATCGCGCACGTATCCGATATGTGTTTGCACTGCACTTGTCAATTTCTACCACCTCAATCAGATTTCCCTATGGGGAATCGATCGCCCCCATTTGTTCACGATGCTGATCCGCATCCCGGCGTAGCTGACCGCACGCCGCCTGAATATCACTACCCAGCGTTCTGCGAATGGTTGCATTAACGCCGCACGCCTGCAGCTGTTTTTGAAATTGCTCTGTTGTTTTGCGAAGCGTCCGAAAGCTGCGCTCTGCCACCGGGTTTACCGGGATCAGGTTCACATGACACTGCATCCCTTGCAGCCACTGTGCAAGCCGCTGTGCATCGCATTTTGTACTGTTCACGCCGTCCATCACAGCATATTCCATCGTCACGCGGCGTCCTGTTTTCGTAAAATAATAGCGGCACGCCTCCAGAAGTTCTTCAACGGGATAGCGGCGGTTAATCGGCATAATCGCGCTGCGGCGATCATTTTCCGGACTATGCAGTGACACCGAAAGCGTCACCCCAAGCCGCAGATCCGCCAGCGCCCGTATTTGCGGTACAAGCCCACAGGTCGACACAGTCACATGCCGCAGGCTCATACCAAATCCGTTCGGATCAGACAGCAGCTGAAAAAAAGCCAGAACCTGCTGCAGATTATCGAGCGGTTCGCCAATGCCCATCAGCACCAAGCTGTCGATCCGGCATCCCACATCTCGCTGCGTCTCATAAATTTGCAGGAGCATCTCCGCTGGCGTTAGGTTTCGCACGAACCCTGCGATCGCAGATGCGCAAAACTGACAGCCCATCCGGCAGCCCACCTGGGTAGAAATACACAGGCTTTTTCCGTGGTGATACTGCATCAAAACAGTTTCAACAAAGTTGCCATCCGGAAGCTCATATAAGTATTTTACCGTATCATCGATAAAAGATGCAAGCCTTCTCGCGATATTTAGTCTATTTATACAAAAAAATTGATCCAGCTTCTCCCGAAATTGGAGAGAAAGTGAAGACATTTGCGCAAAATCTGTTGCCTGCTTCTGATGGAGCCAGGAAAAAATTTGCCTGGCGCGAAATTTTGGCTCGCCAAGCTCTGTCATTTTGTACTCGAGCGCTTCCAAGGACATCGAAAGAATATCGATTCGTTCCATTGCATTCCTCCATCACAAGCAGAAAACAAACTGGCGTTTTCTGCGCTTATTTTTCCATGTGCGGTCTGCGCCGAAGCTTCGCAAGAAAGAATCCATCGCTGCCGCACACATCCGGAAACAGTGTAACCATCGGCTTCTGAAAGATTCCGCCGAAAATCGGAAGCACCGGCTCTGGTACAAATTCCGGGTGCTTTTGCAAAAACTGCTGGACAACCTGTTCGTTCTCCGCTGGAAGCAGCGTACAAGTGGAATATACCAAAATCCCATCCGGCTTCACATAAGACGCGCCTTGTTCGAGAATCTGCAATTGCAGCGGCGGCAGCGTTTTCATCGTCTCGGGATCTTTTTCCTTCACCTCCGGCTTTCGGCTAAGCACGCCGATTCCGGAGCACGGCACATCGCACAAAACACGGTCCGCACCAGCATATGCCGGATGCGCTTCGCACGCATCACCTTGCAGCGGTGTTACGCAGTGCAGCCCCAGCCGTTTTACGTTTTCGGCAATAAGCCGCACCCGATGCTCTGTCAGATCGAACGCATAGACATGACCCTGATCCTGCATCTGTGTGGCGATCGTACAGGTTTTTCCGCCCGGTGCTGCGCACAGGTCAAGAATCGTTTCTCCCGGCTCTGCGCCAAGTGCCAGCGCACAGATCTGCGATGCCAGATCCTGGACATAAAACCAGCCCTTTTGAAATTCCGGAAGATGCCGGAGATCTCCGGCGCGCAGCAAATAGGCATCCGGCACAAGTTTAACCGGCGATAGCTTTTCACCAAGCGCCTGTTCGAGTTCTTCCTTCCCGCAGCGAAGCGGATTGCGGCGAATATACCGCGGCGCTGGCAAGAGTACGTCCGCCAAAAACGATCGTGTCTGTTCTTCGCCATATGCAGCGAGAAGCGTCTCCAGAAGCCAGTCCGGCACGGCATATTCCACAGCCATTGCGGCGTTTTTCTCTTGCGGATATGGAATCTGGCACGCATCCCGGAGAAATCCGCGCAGCACAGCGTTTACAAAGCCGGATGCACTGGCCTTGCGCAGCGTCCGCGTAAGCTTCACACTTTCGCTGACCGCGGCATGTGCCGGAATCTGATCGCAGTACAAAAGCTGAAAGATCCCGATTCGCAAAATATTTCGAACTGTTCTGTCGAGCTTTCGCAGAGGCTGTTTGCTGTATTTTTGGATCACGGCATCCAATGTGATCCGGCGTTTGATGACGCCATAATACAGCATCGCGCACAGGCGTTTTTCCACGTCATCCATTTGCGACTGCGACAGCGCGTGATCCAAGAGCAAATTCGAATAGCTTTTTTCCTGTTCAGTACGGTCTAAAAGCTGTATCGCAAGCTTTCTACCATTCATCTTCGGCGATTCCCCTTTTGAATAGCCAAAAGCCGCAGCAGCTGCAGAATGCTGTTGAGCAATGCCGCGACATAAGTCGACACTGCCGCAGTCAGAACCTTTCGCGCCTGCGGCAGTTCATCGCCGTACAGAATCATGCGCGATTCGAGCGTTCGCATTGCACGCTTGCTGGCGTTGAATTCCACCGGAAGCGTGACCAGCTGAAACAGTACAATCAGAGAAAAGAGCAAAATGCCAACCGTGCGCAACACTTCTCCGGCATAGGAGTTGCCCATAATCAATCCCAGTAAGAAGATGATATACCTGAATTTTGAGCCAATCTGTGTAACCGGAACGATCGCGCTTCGAATTTTGATCGGCAAATGCCCCTGCGCGTGCTGCATGGCGTGGCCACATTCATGTGTAGAGACACCAATCGCCGCAATAGACGTTGCGCTGCACGTTGCGTCCGACAAACGCACTACATTTGCCTTCGGATCATAGTGATCCGTCAGATTTCCGGCAACTCGTTCAATGCTGACCTGGTACAAGCCGTTGTCGTCCAGAATTTGGCGTGCCACCTGTTCCACAGTAAGTCCACGCTGATTGTGCGTGTCCGCATAGCGTTTGAATGTCGCATTCACATTCCAGGAAGCGGCCAGGCTAATCAGCAAGCCAATGATCAATAAGCCATAAAGCATAGCGTTCCTCGCTTTCTATCGTCCGTTTCAGCCAAGCCTTGTTCCCTCTTCGAGTGTTGTGCCGCGCAGAAAATCCGCAGTCGGCATGCGGCGCTTTCCCTCCGGCTGGATTTCCGTCAACCGGAGGCCGTTTCCATCCCCACATGCCACAATAAACTGTCCGGCATCGGAAACTGTCCCTGGTGCGCCGGCAACATTGGGCACAACAGCAGAAGCGTACACCTTCAGGCGCTTTCCGCCGAGCATCGTAAAGCCCGTAATTCCACGAATCAAATCGTACAGCTGCTGTGCAGGCTTTGTAAAGTCGAGTGCGGACATTTCCTTGGTGATTCGCGCGGCATAGCTCGATTGTGCATCGTTCTGCGGCTCAGGCTGCAGCGTACCCGCTTCCAACGCAACAAGCGTTTCTGCAAGTGTTTCCGCCGCGAGTACTGCTAAGCGGTCGTACAGCTGCGCTGCGGTTTCTTCCGGACCGATGGCAATTTTCTTTTGCAGCAGCAGATCGCCGGTATCGAGTCCATCCGCCATCTGCATTGCAGTTATGCCGGTTTCTGTCTCGCCGTTTAGAATCGACCATTGAATCGGTGCGGCGCCGCGATACGCCGGAAGCAGCGATGCATGCAAATTGATGCAGTGATAGCGCGGCAAATCCAGAATCGACTTCGGCAAAATCTGACCGTACGCCATCACGACAATCAAATCCGGCTGCATGGTGCGGAGCGTTTCCAATGCGTGCTCGGCGTCCTCGCCCTTGCGTAGGGAGAGCGGCTGATAAACTGGCAGATCGTAGGCAGATGCCGCTGCCTTCACCGGTGTCGGAACGGTATGGTGTCCGCGTCCCTTCGGGCGATCTGGCTGTGTAAAAACTGTCGCTACATCATGCGTGCTCTCCGCTAGAAACTGCAGAGACGGTACGGCAATCTCGGGCGTACCCATATAGACAATTTTCATGCTTCCTCCAAGTCCTTCGGATCTACAAATTCCTCCACCACATCGATAAACAGCTGCCCGTCCAGGTGTGCGTATTCGTGCGTAATACACTGCGCGCCCAATGCGGTCAGGGTCATTTGAAACCATGCGCCGTTTCGATCTTGTGCGCGAAATTCGCATTTATTCGGTCGCTTCACATAGCCCCAGCAATTCGGCACGGAGAGACAGCCCTCCAGTACGCGCTGCCTGCCGCTTGTTTTCAAGATTTCCGGGTTAATCGCTTCAATCCGGACATCGCCCAGATGCATAATGAAGAACCGCCGGCAATAGCCCACCTGCGGTGCTGCGAGTCCAACGCCATCTGCCTGATCCAATGTCTCGTGCATGTCGTCAAGCAGTTGGTGCAGTTTCTCATCAAATTGCGTTACTGGACGACACTTTGCGCGCAAAATCGGATCGCCTTCTTTGATAATTCTACGAATCGCCATATTTCTCCTCCTATTTATCAAACACCAATATCGCCGTTCATATCCGCATAAATATGTACGTTGGCACAGCAGCGATTCGATCCTGCCTGTAGAAGTACCGCCTGAATCAATTCGCGATATGGCTTTGTATTCTTGCACTTGATCACCAGCTGATAGCGAAATTTACGGTTAATCCGCCCATAAACACACGGAACAGGTTCGAGTACCCAAATCGGATAAGAAAACTGTCGATTTTGAATTTCCTGTTTTAACAGCTGCGCCGTTGTCTGCGCTGCTGTGTGAACCTCTTGTTCCTGTGCGCCGGTAAGCCCGATCACGCAAATATCACAAATCGGTGGAAAGATCAGCTGACGCCGCAAGGCAATTTCCTGCGCATAAAATTCCGAATATGCCTGTTGTGCCGCAAGCCGCAGCACATAGTGATCTGGCATGTTGGTCTGCAAAATCGCCATGCCCGGCGCATCACCGCGTCCGCTGCGTCCCACGACCTGGGTCACGAGCGAAAACGTTCGCTCATAGCTGCGAAAATCACCGGCGTACAGCGCTTTATCGACCGACATCACACCCACCAATGTCACATTGGGAAAATCCAGTCCCTTCCCGATCATTTGCGTACCCAGCATGATATCATATTCGCCGCGGCGAAACGCAGAAAATCGTTCTTCATGCGCCGACCGAGACATCGTAGTGTCGGCGTCCATCCGCAAAATCCGCGCGTCCGGCACAATTTCCTGCAGCTGCTCCTCCAGCTTCTGCGTCCCGAATCCCATTTTCCGCAGATGCGGACTGCCGCAGGACGGGCAGGTCTCCACAAGCTCCTGCGTATGACCACAATAGTGGCACATCAGGCTGTGATTTGTCTTGTGGTATGTCATCGGAATGCTGCAGTTCGGGCAGTAGAGCGGCTTGTTGCAGGAGGCGCAGCTGATGATGGTGTGATAGCCACGCCGATTCAGCAGCAGCAAGGACTGATGCCCTGCCTTCAAATTCTCCTGCAGCGCCACAGATAACGTTTCAGAAAACATGCCTTCGTTGCCGATGCAGTGTTCCTCCTGCAGATTCACAATCTCTACCGCAGGCAGCGGCACTTGATTGTAGCGCTGTTTCATTTCCAGCAGCGTATATAGACCACACTGTGCGTAATAATAGCTTTCCACCGATGGCGTAGCAGACGCCAGCAGCAGCGGACAACCGTGTGTCTGACAGCGTTTCTTCGCCACAGAAATCGCGTGATAACGCGGCGCGCTGTCAGATTTATAGGTGCGTTCGTTCTCCTCGTCCACCACGATCAATCCCAGAGAACGCACTGGTGCAAACACAGCGCTGCGTGTGCCGATGATAATTTTTACAGCGCCAGATTCGATATTTCGCCAGGTTTCGCTGCGCTGTCCGATAGAAAGCTCGCTGTGCACCACCGCTACAATTGCGCCGAAATAGTGATAGAACTGCGACACAATCTGTGGCGTCAATGCAATTTCCGGGACAAGCAGAATCACCTGCTTCCCACGCTGCACCACCGTATCAATCAGCCGGATAAACACACTTGTTTTCCCGCTTCCAGTAACGCCGTGGAGCAAGAAGCAGTGCATCCCGTCATCGAGCACATTTGCAACCTGCTGATAAACCGCGTGCTGTTCGTCCGACAAGACCAGCGTTTGTGGCGAAACGGTTTGTTCAAATTCCTGCTTCGGCATTTGCTGCGGCTTTGCCGTATATTTTTCGATCACGCCAAGCTGCACGAGCTTTTTCACGACAGACCCGGAAACGCCGCTCAAATAGCACGCTTCCTTTTCTGTTACCGCGCCCATTTCCTGCAGCAAGCACACCAATTTTTGCTGTGCTTTTGTGACCTGCTGCGACTGCGCCTGCTTTGGAATCAGCCGCAGCATTTTCGTTCCGGTTTGCCTATGTGTGCGTTCCTTGACCTTTTCTTCGCGAATCAGAAAGCCCTTTTGTTCCAGCGACCTTGCCGACTGTCTGCCGGTTTGATCGGCATCGGACAGTATGCGGCGAAATTCCTGCTTGGTTTTTGCGTTTTGCAGGAAAAAGAGCAGCTGCGTTTCTTCACTTGTCAACGACGTATCCGGCAGTTGCTTTGCCAGGCGGATTTCTTCCACTAGCTGCACCTGCATACCTGCCGGCAAAATCGTGCGTACTGCGTCATAATAGGTGCAGAACGTCATTTCCTTCAGCCAGAACACCAGCTCGAGCATTTCCTCCGACAAAAGCGGACGCTCGTCCACGACCGAGAGAACCGATTTTAGCTGAACCTCTGACTGCTGCAGCAGCTCACACGCCAGCACAATGCCGATTCGTCTTGCATTCCTGCGGCCAAACGGAACAACAACGCGGCAGCCTAACGAAACAGCAGCCGTAGATACATACGAAAACAAGCGGTCAAACGAATAGGATGCGGCGCACACTGCAACCTGAACGCACCAGACCTGTGGTAATCCGAACTCCGTAGCCATACAGATTAGGTATGATCCTCAGCTTCTATGATCTGATACTTTCCGGCAGCAAGCTCGCGAATCGCCGTTTTCACCGGCTTTTCTTCCAAGACCTTCTTTTCCTCATACAATTCATCCGCAATCTCCCGCGTGCGCTTGGCAACGCCAATCACCAGAGAATAGCTGCTTTCGTTTTTGGTGATCAATTGGTTCACCGATGGTCTTAACATATTCATTTTCTAAGCACCTCTTCGTTTTTTTCACGCATCATCCGTGCGCGTTATTTTTCAGTATAATTTCTACAGGATTCTGCACGTATGATTGCCTGCACATCTGCCACGGCATCTTCGAGGACATCATTGATGACAATATAGTCATACTGGTCTGCGCACGCCATTTCCCGATCTGCCTGTGCCACGCGCTTTTCGATCACTTCCATAGTCTCCGTACCGCGCTTGCACAGACGGTGGCGCAGTGTTTCCAGCGAAGGCGGCATCAGAAACAGCAGCACTGCATCCGGACATTTCTTCCGGATATTCATTGCGCCGACTACGTCAATTTCTAGAATCACGTGCTTACCGGCTTCGAGCTGATCTTCTACAGGCTTTCGCGGCGTCCCGTAATAATGGTTACAATAACGGGCATATTCCAAAATGCCGTCCTCGCGAATCAATTCTTCAAATTGCGCATCGCTGTAGAAGTGATAGTTCACGCCATCTACTTCGCCATCCCGCATGATTCTTGTCGTAGCGGAAATAGAAAAATACAGATTCGGATCCTTGAGCACCTCCGCCAAAACCGTTCCTTTTCCGCATCCGGACGGACCGGATACTACGAACAAAATCCCTTTTTTCTGCAAAACAATCGCTCCTTTTATTCGATATTTTGTATTTGTTCCCGAATCTTCTCGATTTCGGATTTCATATCAGCCACAAGCCGCGTGAGTTCCAGCGAGTGCGTTTTTGATCCGGTTGTATTGACCTCGCGGTTCATTTCCTGCACCAGAAAGTCCATCTTTTTCCCGACCGGCTCGTCCAATTCCAAAAGCATACGGAACTGTGCGATGTGGCTGTACATGCGCACAATTTCTTCATCCACCGCAATTTTTTCCGCCACAATCGCCGCCTCTGTCAACAGGCGTGTTTCATCGATCGAGCAGTCATGCAAAAGTTCCTTCAGCTTCGCATACAACTTGTCATAATACAACTGCTTCGACTGCGATGCCAGATATTCTGCGCGCTGCGTCATTTGTTTGAGTGCCGTCAAACGCGCCGCGATATCCTCACGCAGTCGCTCACCCTCAACAAGACGCATGTGCAAAAGCTGTTCCATCGTTTCATCCAGCACCGGGCGCAGCATCTCCCAGATTGCGTCAGCATCCTCTTCAATCGGTGTAATCTGGAACGCATCCGGCAGCTGCAGCAGCATCGACAGGCCCAGATCCTGCCGCAAATAACCACTTCGCGACACGCCGCCGTCCAATTCCTGCGCGAGGCGCTGATTTTCCTGTGTCATTGCGCGGATATAATTTGCAATCATCTCATGATTCACCTGAATCGTCTGCGCATTACCTTTCGCCTGTCGCAGCATCAGGGACACTTCAATCTTGCCGCGCGCAATCTGCTCCTGCAAACGCCCTTTGATTTTGCCATCCAAATAGCCATATCCACGCGGAAGCCGCACGCTGCATTCCAAATAGCGATGGTTCACAGAACGAATTTCCAGCGTAATCACATAGTCATTCTTTTGCGCCACTACGCGCCCATATCCTGTCATACTTTTCAAAGTCCTCACCCTTACTGTCATTGCACATGATCCTTCGCATTAGGTCAATCGTATTTTTTTTATTATAACATTTCGCAAGTGAAAAATCAAGTAGCAGCCCGATTTTTTCACAGAAATCAATTTTAGTAGACAACATGTAATAATTTATCGAAGTCGACCAAG
>JAJQAB010000055.1 GCA_021203985.1 Ruminococcus sp.
GCTTTGCATAAAATTCGGTTTCTAATTTTGTCTAACTTTTTGGGGTCGGTTCAGTCTGTCATGGACGGTTGTATTTACAGTAGAAGGGGAAATCGGTGCAGTCAAGGAGTTGTATTTGCAGGATTAATGGCAGATATGTAACCCGAATCGAAAACGCTGCAAAAACGAATTCGCTTCCAGAGCGTCGTAGTGTACGCCTGTAGACGCTGTTCCGGCGTCCCTGGGGGAATCCCGGCGCTGTCGAGTATCGTGCGCAGCGGCGGCGGCAGACAGCAGTCACTTTCCGCCGGCAGCGTTTCGTCCGGTGCATAGAGTGGCATGGAAGGACCGATGCAGGGAATGCCAATATCATAATTGCACAGCGACTGGATCACGCCGCGGTGCAGCCCTGCGAGATGCCCATATTGCAGCGTGCCGATGGAAACTGTGAGATCAGACCGCACGCAAAAGTCCTCGCCCGTGTCGCCGTTCATGCCGCTATTGATATCCACGCTGCACACAAACGCCGTGGAATCGTTGATCTGCCGGATAACGTCCCGCAGCCGTGGGCGCAGCTCGCCCTGAAATCCCGTGCCGAGCAGACAGTCTGCGATAATGTCCGTCTGAGAAAAGACGATATCCTCGGTCACCGGAATGCCGGCGTTTTGACACTGCGCGAGATAATGCGCGCCGTCCGGCGAACAATTCGTACTTGCCCGAACGATGCGGCAGGGAATGTTTTGTTTTTGCAGCAGCAGCGCCAGCACATAACCGTCTCCGGCATTGTTGCCGCTGCCCGTGACGATGTCGATTTTGCCATGCCAGTCGAGACTTCGCAAGAGGCCCGTTCCGGCGCGGTACATGAGAAGTTTGCTGTCTGTTCCGCGTGCAATTTCTGCCTGGTCGCTGTCGCGCATCACTGCAACGGATGTAATCATTTGCATGTAACATGCCTCCTTTTCGGCGGCGTCTTATGCAAGCGCTGCCAGCGCGTCAAACTGCGCCTGCAGTGCCGGATAAATCTGCCGGTAGAGCTGATAGTACGACTCATATACAGGTACGTTTTCCGCCTGCGGACACTGCGTCTTGTCGGTCTGAACAATCGCCTTTGCCGCCTGCGGTACGCTGTCATACAGCCCTGCACCGACAGAAGCTAGGATTGCCACGCCAAGGGACGGACCTTCTTTCGAGATGGCGGTTTTCACCGGACAGTTATACAGATTCGCCAGCATGCTCCGCCACAGGGGCGATGTATCGCCGCCGCACGCCATCACGTCATCAACCGAAATGCCCATTTCGCGGAATACCTCAACACAGTCGCGCAGCGAATAGGTCACGCCCTCTAAGACCGCGCGCAGCATGTCGCGCTTGGTGTGCATTGCCGAAAACCCGAAGAATACGCCGCACGCATTCGGGTCGAGGTGCGGCGTGCGCTTACCCATCAGGTACGGCAGATAGAGTAGATGGTTTGCACCCACCGGCACTTGCTCCGCTTCCTTGTCCATCAGGTAATATTCGTCCACGCCCATCAGCGCAGCAGCCTGCTTTTCTACATCGCAGAAGTTGTCGCTGAACCATTTGAGTGACAAGCCAGCGCCCTGCGTGACACCCATGACATGCCAGCTGTTCGGTATGGCGGCGCAGCAAGTGTGTACTCTGCCCTTCGGATCGATCGCCATCGAGGACGTGTGCACAAAGACAACGCCGGAAGTGCCGATCGTAGTGAACGCCTTGCCATCGCAAGCCACGCCAGTTCCCACCGCAGCGGCAGCGTTGTCGCCCGCACCACCGACTACGACCGTATCCGCACGCAGTCCCAGCAGATCCGCCATTTCCACAGTCAGCGTGCCGGTTACCTCGCAGGACTCATAGACCTTGCCCAGCAGTGACTTGTCAATCTGCAGCAGATGCAGTAGCTCGTCCGACCAGCAGCGATTTGCAATGTCCAGCAGCTGCATACCCGATGCATCGGAAACTTCTGTAGCACACTCGCCTGTCAGGATCAGGCTGAGATAATCCTTCGGCAGCAGAATGTGCTTGCACTTCGCATAGATGTCCGATTCGTTGTTGCGCACCCAGAGAATCTTAGACGTCGTCCAGCCCATCAGCGCCGGATTCGCCGTGATTTCCATCAGCTTTTCTTGCCCTACCACGCGGTTCATTTCGTCCACTTCAGCAGCCGTACGCTGATCGCACCAGATAATGGACTTTCGAAGCACATTGTTTTCGCCGTCTAGCATCACTAAACCGTGCATTTGCCCAGAAATGCCGATGCCCTTGATTTCGTCCTTGGGCGCGCCGCTTTTTGCGACAACCGCTTGAATCGTGCGGATCATCGCGTTTTTCTAGCCGAGCGAATCTTGCTCTGTATAGCCGTTTTTCAGCTGATCCATTGGATATTCTACTGTGGCGCTTGCCATAACCGCGCCATCCTCCCGAAACAATATGGTCTTTGTACCGCTCGTTCCGCAGTCTACACCAATTACATATGCCATAACGATCCATCCTTTTTTGAAAAACAGGGCTTGCCTGTTTGTTTTACGGCAGTCCTGCCAAAAACCGCAGACGGTCTTTTGGTTGCACTGCCTTTGCATTATTGTACCAAAATTCTGGCGGATTGTCAAGAAACCTGCCGGTTTTGACACAGAAATCAATTTTAGTAGACAACATGTAATAATTTATCGAAGTCGACCAAG
>JAJQAB010000010.1 GCA_021203985.1 Ruminococcus sp.
ATCACTTTTTTCCTTCCTTGTAAACACTTTGTAATTATTGATTTTCGTGTTCTGGGTGTCGGGCTGTATTTCATTATGACGCGGACGCATCCGATTTTCGAACGCGTCTTTCGGATCTATGACAAGCTCAACAACATCACGCAGGAAAACCTGCACGGCATTCGTGTTGTGAAGTCGTTTGTCCGCTAGGAACATGAAATCGAAAAATTCTCCGGCGTTTCGAAAGAGATCTATCAGGACTTTTCCAAGGCGGAGAAGCGGATTGCTTTTAATATGCCGCTGATGCAGTTTTGCATGTACGGCTGTATGATCCTGACAAGTTGGTTCGGCGCGCGGATGATTGTCAGTCACACGCTGACGACTGGTGCGCTGATGAGCATGATGACCTATGCGATTCAGATTCTGTCGAGCCTGATGATGCTGTCGATGGTCTTTGTAATGATTACGATATCACGTGCTTCAATCGAGTGAATTGTTGAGATTCTGGACGAGGAGAGCGATATTCAAAGTCCAGAGCAGGCGAAAACAGCCGTGCCGGACGGCAGCATCGACTTCGATCACGTCAGCTTCAACTACAGCAAGCGTGAGGACAAATGCTGCTTAGAGAACATCACGCTGCACATTCTCGCCGGAAAAACGGTCGGCATTTTGGACGGCACGGGCAGCGCGAAAAGCTCGCTGGTACAGCTGATTCCGCGGCTATACGATACAACCATCGGCAGTGTCAAAGTCGGCGGCATCGATGTGCGCGAATACGATATCGAAGCGCTGCGTGAAGAGGTCGCGATGGTACTGCAGAAAAAACGTGCTGTTCTCCGGCACAATTAAGAAAAATCTGCTCTGGGGCAATCCGGACGCGACAGACGAGGAAATGCAGCGCGTCTGTCAGTTGGCACAGGCGGATGAATTTATTCAGTCGTTTCCGGAACAGTATGACACATATATTGAACAAGGCAGCGCAAACGTTTCCGGCGGTCAGAAGCAGCGTCTGTGTATTGCGTGGGCACTTCTGAAAAAGCCGAAAATCCTGATCCTGGACGACTCCACCAGCGCGGTAGATACCCACACCGATGCCTGCATCCGTCAGGCATTCCGCGAGGAGATTCCAAACACCACGAAGATTATCATTGCACAGCGCGTCGCCTCGATCATGGACGCCGACTTCATCGTGGTGCTCGAAGAGGGTCGTATAAACGGCATTGGCACGCACGAGGAGCTTTTGGAAAATAACGCGATTTATCGTGAGGTCTGTGAATCACAGCAGAAAGGAAGTGTTCCGCAATGAGTCAAAACCAAAGAAGGCAAGGGCCGCCGCCGTGCGGTGTCATGACACCGGGCGCCGCAAATGGAACGGGAAAAACATTCGTGCGGCTACTTTCCTATATGAAAACGTATTGGCTGCAAATGCTGCTCGTTTTGCTCTGCATTTTATTGAGCGTCGTGGCAGGCGTCATGGGGTCGATGTTTTTGCAGACGCTGATTGACGACTACATTTCCCCGATGCTGCTGAGCGGCATCCACGATTTTTCCGGACTGGCGATGGTGCTGGTACGCATGGGCATTCTCTATGCCGCCGGTGTTCTGGGCACACTGTTTTACAACCGGTTGATGGTCAATGTCGCGCAGGGTATTCTGAAAACCATTCGTGACGAGATGTTCAAGCACATGCAGACGCTGCCGATCCGCTATTTCGACACCAACTCCAGCGGCGACATCATGAGCCTGTACACCAACGACACTGACACGCTTCGGCAGATGCTCGCGCAGAGTATTCCACAGATTTTTTCATCGATCGTCACGGTTATCGCTGTTTTCTGTGCGATGCTCAAGCTCAGCATCTGGCTGACGCTCTTTGTGCTGGTATTCGTTGCAGTGATGCTGGTGATCACAAAAGTGATCGGCGGAAAAAGCGGTCGCTACTTTGTCAAGCAACAGGATTCCCTCGGTCAGGTGAACGGCTATATCGAAGAAATGATCCACGGGCAAAAGATCATCAAGGTATTCTGCCATGAGGAACAGACGAAGGAGGACTTCGACAAATACAACGAACAGCTTTACCGCAACGCTGCCTCCGCGAACAGTTTCGCCAATATTCTGATGCTAATTATGAACAACCTCGGGCATTTGCTCTACGTGCTGCTTGCGGTACTCGGCAGTGCACTGGCGTTTCGCGATGTGGGCGGACTGACGCTGGGCGTGATCGCCGCATTTTTACAGCTGAGCCGCAGCTTTACACAGCCGGTGAGTCAGATTTCGCAGCAGGCAAGCTCGATTATCATGGCGCTTGCAGGGGCTGGGCGTATTTTTGCGCTGCTCGATGAAGAGCCGAAACAGGACGAGGGCTATGTGACGCTCGTCAACGCCGAAGAGCGTGACGGCAAACTGACCGAGACAGATCACCGCACCGGTGTCTGGGCGTGGAAGCATTCGCACACGGACGGCACGGTAACTTATACGAAGATGCAGGGCGATGTCCAGTTCTTTGACGTGGACTTCGGCTATGTCCCGGAAAAAATCGTCCTGCACAACGTCAGTCTCTATGCGAAGCCAGGCGAAAAGGTCGCCTTTGTCGGCGCAACGGGCGCAGGGAAAACCACGATCACGAATCTGATCAACCGCTTTTATGATCTGGCGGACGGCAAGATCCGCTATGACGGGATTAACATTAACAAAATCAAAAAGTCCGACCTGCGCCGTTCGCTCGGGATCGTCCTGCAAGATGTTAACCTGTTCACCGGTACGGTGATGGAAAACATCCGTTACAGCAGACTGGACGCAACAGACGAAGAGTGTATTGCCGCAGCAAAACGTGCCAACGCGCACCATTTTATTATGCTCTTGCCGGACGGCTACAACACAGTCCTGTCCGGTGACGGCTCTGGCTTATCACAGGGGCAGCGTCAACTGCTGTCGATTGCCCGTGCCGCGATGGCAGATCCGCCGGTTATGATTCTGGACGAAGCAACGTCCTCGATCGACACGCGTACCGAACGCATTGTACAGGCTGGTATGGATGCGCTGATGCGTGGCAGAACGGTATTTGTCATTGCGCACCGGCTGTCTACGATTCAAAACTCTGACGTTATTATGGTGCTCGATCACGGGTATATCATCGAGCGCGGCAATCACGAAAAGCTGATGGCAGAAAAGGACGCTATTATCTGCTGTACACTGGCGCTGTGCAAAATTCCTAATACCCGTGTAAAATCCGAAATGTGGGGCATACTATTTCGGGCGGTAAAAACACAAACTGCCGCCGCTGTCCCGGGCGTAATGTGGCACGCTGTCCGCACACAGTGTGTGTACGCGCAAATGTCCGTGTGCAGCTGTGTGCGGAGAAATGGAGACAGTTATGTCCAATCAGAACAACCAGAACAGTCAGTACAGCCAGAATAACCAGAGCCAGAACAAGCAGCAGAACCAGAGCCAGAACCGTCAGTCACAGCAGAGCCAGCAGAAGTAGCAGCAGAATTCGCAGAACTGCAGCCACAACAGCTCGGATGATCGTGACGACTGCGGCTGCGGCAGATAGCGTGCGCTTTCTGCCGCAAGTAATGTAACGAAAACACGAAAAAGCGCCGCCACACAAATTTCTCTGTGTGGCGATGCTTCGTGTTATTAAGGCAACACCGTTACACGAGACCGCCTACGGCTTTGCACGCCATCTGTTGGCGCATCTGACGCTGGGTCTTGTGCGGTATTGCCTTAATAATTCCCGGAGGTATCCTCCATCAGTTGAAATGCGATGTTAAACTGCGTTTCGTCTCCGTTTTCCGCATAGCGGCGACAGACTGCGTGTACGGTTTCGCCTGCCTGAATGCCATCGATCGCGGCAGTCAGCTTGTCATAATTGCCAACCGCCTGTCCCTCCACAGAGACGATCACATCGTTTATTTGCAGATCTGTCGATGCGATATCGCATTCCTCGTCAATCGCCGTGATCCAGACGCCGGTGAGATCGTCCGGAATATCCTCCAGACCGATTTCATTACAGAACGCCAGCTGGATCTCGCTCGATTCCAGCGAAATCATCGTAATGCCAATGCGCATGCGTCCGGAGACGTAGCCGTTTTCGATCAGATCCTCGACAATCGGGAGCACCTCGTTGATCGTGATCGCGAAGCCCAGACCCTCATAGCTGGAGCTGACGTACTTCGAAGAGGTGATTCCGATCACCTGACCGTACATATTCACAAGCGCGCCGCCGGAATTCCCCGGGCTGATCGCAGCGTTTGTCTGGATGCAGTTCATATCAAAGCCTGTGGCGTCCGAACGGATTTGGCGGTTGAGTCCGGAGACAATACCGTTGGTGACCGATCCAGTCAGACCTGCGGGATTGCCAATTGCAACCACAGCTTCGCCCAACACGATCTCGTCCGAATTCCCCATCGTTGCGGCAGGCAGATTTTCGGCATCGACCTTGATCACAGCGATATCGGTTTTCGTGTCGCTTCCGACAACCGTAGCGGTATAGGTCACTTCATCGTCCGTAATGACTTCGAACGATTCCCCATCGGTGATGACGTGGGCGTTCGTGATGATATAGCCATCCTCGGAAAGGATAATGCCCGAACCCGTGCCACTTAAATACGTGGCGTCCGCATCGGTGTAGGTGTCGATTTCCACAATCGAATGGCATACCGCGGCGGCGACACCCTCTACGGTATACGCGCCGTTTTCATCCACGCCTTCCGCGTCCGTGTCCAAAGTCGGCTTATCCTGCTGCTGAATCGTCACCTCCGCGCTCGATGATGTGTTTGTCGTGGAAGCCGTGATCTGCACCGTTGCGCCGTGACGATAAGCGTAAATATCGCTGCCAATACAATAGAGCAAGAGCAGTGCGATCAGCGCCGATGCGATCTTGAGCCAAAACGCCGTGCGCCGATCCTTTTTTTCCGGCGAGAGCGGCGGTTTTTCTGCTGGCGGCATCTGCGGCGGCACGGCAAAGCCTCCGTACTGCGGCTGGCTTTGGTCATACCAGTTCGTCTGCAGCGGCACGCTGTTGGCTGAAAACTGCGGTGTAGGCTGCTGTGGCTGTGGTGCAGCATAGGGCGGCGTCTGCCAATTCCGCTGCGGTGGTATATACCGCGGCTGTTCCGGCTGCGCTGGCTGTTCCGATATTGTAACATCCGGCTGTGGTGTCGGCTGTTCCGGAACTGTAGTGTCCGGCTGCGCTGGCTGTTCTGGTATTGCAGCGTCCGGCTTCGGTGTCGGCTGTTTCGGAACTGTATCGTCCGGTGGCTGAAAAGTAGATTCCTGATTTTGCATCAAACAGACGCTCCTTTCAAATCGATCGAATCCTGAAATATCAAAAGCGGAGCGTCCCTGTGCCTTTCGCACGCCGGTACGCTCCGCTTTTTCACAAAACAGCCCTGCACAAGGATCACTGGCGGCATACGCGTCATCTGTCACGTCCGAAGGACACACCTCTGTGGTAAAATCCGTTCCATCCTCTTTCTGCAGTGCTGTGTTTCTTCCTTCACTGCCGTTTCAAAAGCGGCAATTGCCTACTGTCTTAAGGGTACTGCCAAAGCAGCGTCAAGCGATAGTTTTGGTCGCGTCCCCAGATTGCTTTTCCTGATCGGTACTTGCCGTGCGTCGCGGCAGACGAATTTCAAATTCCGTGTCTGCATGTACATCACTGCGCACAAAAATCTGCGCGTCATACAGCTGTAAAATTCGCCGTGTGATATCGAGTCCAAGCCCGAGTCCCGTTCGGTCGGCACTTTTCGTTGCATCTGACTGATAGAACCGTTCACAGAGTTTCGGGAGTTCCTCCTGTGGAATGCCGTTTCCGGTATTGCGCAGCGTCATGTTCCACGTATCTGGCGTTTCCTCGAGCAAAAAGGAAATCGTGCCGTGGTCGTTTACAAACTTCACCGCGTTTTCCGCGAGATTAAAGACCACCTGTCCGATCAGTTCCGGATCGGCATAGACCCGAACGGACGGACCGTCCAATCCCTCTACCGTTATACCGCGCTTTTCCAGGCGGCTCTGAAACATCAGCATGGTATGGAAAATCACATCGTTGAGTGTAAACCACTTGTCCTGCGGAAAAAGTGTCCCCGCCTCGAGCTTTGTCAGATTCAGCATAGACGTCACGATTGCGTTCAGCCGCTTTGTCTCCTGCGAGACGATCGAAAGCGTCTGCGTGCGTTCCGACCGCGGCACTGTGCCATCCAGTAATTCATCCACAAATCCGCTGATGATCGTGATCGGCGTGCGCAGTTCATGCGCCGTGTTCGCGGCAAAGCTCTGTGCATCGTCCTGTGCGCGCTTTGCGTTTTCGACAATCGCAGCAAGGAGTGTGACAAGCTCTTCCCATTGCGTGCCGGCGTACGCTTCACACGCAAGCGGCTCGCGGTAATCCTGTGCCGCATAACGGCGCAGCGCGGCGAGCAATTCCTCCGGAACTGCCATACGGCTTATTCCACCTCTTCGGATTCGAACTTATAGCCAACGCCCCAAACGGTCTTGAGACACCAGCGGTCAGAAACGCCCTCGAGTTTTTCGCGCAGGCGCTTGATGTGCACGTCAATCGTACGGGAATCGCCGTAATAATCAAAGCCCCAGACTTCGTCCAGCAGCTGATCACGCGTATACACACGGTTCGGATTCGAAGCTAGATAGAACAGCAGTTCGAGTTCCTTCGGCGGTGTATCTACAACCTTGCCGTTGACACGCAGTTCATAACGCGTTATATTTATCGAGATATTGTCATAACACACTTCGTGAACCTCAGAAGCCTCTGGTGTGTTGCCGACTCTTCTCGCAATCGCCTTAATACGCGCGATGACTTCCTTCGCGTCAAGCGGCTTTACCATATAATCGTCCGCACCGAGTTCCAGGCCCAGTACCTTATCAAAGGTATCATCCTTCGCGGTGATCATAATAATCGGAACGTTGGACTTCTTTCGTATATCGCGGCACACCTGCCATCCGTCCTGTGAGGGGAGCATTACATCGAGCAGAATAATATCCGGCTCGAGCGCATTGAATTTCATAATCACCTCTTCCCCGTCATAGGACAGTATGACACTGTAACCCTCTTTTTCCAAATACATGCGCAGCATATCGCAAACATTCGGATCATCATCCACAATAAGAACTTTTTCTAATGCCATAACATTTCACGCCTTTCCAATCGTAATATCATCGTTGTCCCAGCTCTTTTTCATAAGGCGGCGCTGCAGATTGCCATATGCCGCCATCGATTCTACACCGCGTGCATTTCGATCAAACACACACGCGCGTCCACTCTTTATTTCACTTTATTTTATCTTGGCACAACATCAGGAATACGCATAGAGCTTTTGATGCCACTACTGCACCCGATCGCATAGCTCGTCCGGCGTACTGACGCCTATGTATTGGCAGCACCGCACAAAGATCGCCGATGGTTTTTTTGCGGTGCTATATTTTTTCAGACAGTCGGCAAATCTTCGTGTCAGTGCGTCGCCATATTCTCTATTTTTCATTATACTATAATGATGTGCCCAGTTGGTGTACATAATATTTTCCTTTTATTTCTCAATTGTAAATTATGAAAAAAATAAGAAGTACAGGTAGGACTATTATGGATATTTTTCGTGAATTTTTTGGTGCAAAGCCAAATTTCAGGCGACGAAAACGGGCAAAAAAAACTTCCGTTTTTGGTGATGATGCCCTGTTTTTTGAACGAAAATCTGCGAAAATTTATGCAACTCTCTGAAATTCTGGAAAAAGGTAGAAAAGGGCTTGATTTTTTCTGAAAAGTTGGTAAAATAGATATTAGCACTCAGAGAGAATGAGTGCTAATAGATTCACGATTCAAGTAATAATTTGTTATGTAGGAGGAGTTTATTATGGCAATGAAACCGTTGGCGGACAGAGTTCTGGTAAAGGTAGAAAAAGAGCAGGAGGAGAAAACCTCCGGCGGTCTGGTTTTGGCAACGAAAACACCGGCGGGCGTTCCGGCAAAGGGAACGGTCGTCGCATGCGGCGAAGGGAAATTCTCTCCGAACGGCACACGCATTCCGATGCAGGTAAAGACTGGTGACAAGGTTCTGATCAGTCATGGCGCAGGTCAGACGATCAAACTGGATGGCGAAGAGCTGGTACTGGTTTACGAAAGCGAAATTCTGGGCATTGCAGAATAAGCTACATTGCATGAGAAAAGGAGTTGTTTATTATGGCAAAGGATATCAAGTATAATGCAGAAGCAAGAGACAGTCTGATCACCGGCATCGACAAGCTGGCAGACACCGTAAAGATCACGCTTGGACCGAAGGGACGCAACGTGGTACTCGATAGCGAATTTGGCGCACCGCTGGTGACCAATGACGGCGTTACGATTGCGAAGGACATCGAGCTGGAAGATCCGTTTGAAAATATGGGCGCACAGCTCGTTCGCGAAGTTGCGACCAAGACAAACGATGCTGCCGGCGATGGCACGACCACAGCAACAGTTCTGGCACAGGCACTGATCCACGAGGGCACGAAGAACATCGCTGCCGGCGCGAATCCGATGGTACTGCGCAAGGGTATTGCCAAGGCAGTAGATGCGGCAGTGGAAAGCATCAAGGCAAATTCGAAGGATCTCGATGGCTCGGAGGATATTGCACGTGTTGCGACCATTTCTTCCGCAGACGAAGCAGTGGGCACGCTGATTGCAGAGGCGATGGAAAAGGTTTCGACCGATGGCGTCATCACGATCGAAGAAGGCAAGACTGCAGAGACATACAGCGAAGTTGTAGAGGGCATGCAGTTTGACCGCGGCTATCTATCACCGTATATGATCACAGATCGCGAAAAGATGAAGGTCGTTTATGATGATGCGCTGGTATTTATTACCGACAAGACGATCAACAACATTCAGGATATCCTGCCGATGCTCGAGCAGATCGCGAAGATGGGCAAGAAGCTTCTGATCATCGCAGAGGACATCGAAGGCGAAGCGCTGACGACCATTATTCTGAACAACCTCCGCGGCACCTTCAAGTGCGCAGCTGTCAAGGCACCGGGTTTTGGCGACAGAAGAAAAGAAATGCTGCAGGATATCGCGATTCTGACCGGCGGCACAGTTCTGTCCTCGGATCTAGGCATGGAACTGAGCGATGCAAGTATCGATATGCTCGGTCAGGTGAGCCAGGTTGTCATCGACAAGGAGAACACGATTCTCGTTGGCGGCGGCGGCACTTCTGAGACAATTCAGGAGCGGATCGCAGAAATCAAGAATCAGATTGCTGCTTCGACTTCGGACTTCGACAAGGAAAAGATGCAGGAGCGGATCGGTAAGCTGTCTGGCGGCGTTGCAGTCATCAAGGTTGGCGCTGCGACAGAGGTCGAGATGAAGGAAAAGAAGCTGCGGATCGAGGATGCGCTTTCTGCAACCAAGGCAGCGGTAGAAGAAGGTATCGTTGCTGGCGGCGGCACGGCGCTGATCAATGCAATTCCGGCAGTCGAAAAGATTCTGCCGTCTCTCGATGGCGATGAAAAGACCGGTGCAAAGATCGTTCTGCGTGCACTCGAAGCACCACTTTGCCAGATCGCAGCAAATGCAGGTCTCGAAGGCAGCATCATCATCGACAAGATCCGCCGCAGCCGCAAGGTTGGTTATGGATTTGACGCATATAAGGAAACTTACTGCGATATGATGAGCAGCGGTATCGTTGACCCGACAAAGGTTACCCGTAGCGCACTGCAGAACGCCGCATCGATTGCAGCGATGGTTCTGACCACAGAAAGTGCAGTTGCAACGATTCCGAAGGAAGCACCGGCAGCTGCACCGGCAGCGGATGCTGGCATGGGCGGCATGTATTAATCCGACCCCAAAGTAAAATCAATTCGCACCATATAAAAATAAGATAACAAAAAGCGGACACGGTCGGCCTGGAAGTGATCATGTCCGTTTTTTGTGGCAGTGCGTCCTGCATGAAGGCAGCGCTGCGCATAGCCTTCAGGTACAGAAAAAGAGCAGCCATCCGCCGCTTCCTACGGCAGGGCTGCTCTTTGTTTGTTATGCATTACGCAGTTTGTGCGATATACAACGGTTCAAACCTTCAGCTTTGCGACTTTCTTTGCAGGCTTCAGGATCGTAATACCGCGGCGCTTCTGCCACCAAACCCAAAGGCTCGGTACAAAGCAGATCGAGTTATACGAACCCATCACGATGCCGACCATTATCGGAATCGAGAAGCTCAGAATCGAATCCAGACCCATCACTGCCGAAACGACAGATACGATCAGCATCGAGCCGAAGGTCGTAATCGAAGTGCGCAGTGTACGCTTCAGGGACTGCGATGAACTGATATTGACGAGTTCTTCAATCTTCATGCCAGGCATTGTCACCTGGTTTTCACGAATGCGGTCGTAGATAACGATCGTATCGTTGATCGAATAGCCGAGCAGCGTCAGGATGACTGCCATAAAGTTCGAGTCAATCTCGAAGCCCATCAGTACAACGCCGCCATACGTAACGATCAGCGTGGACAGCAGTCCAATGACTGCGCAGACGCCGGCGGACCAGCCGCTGATTTGCTTGAATCGCAGCGCAATGTAGAGAATCAGGATCAGTGCCGCAAAAATTGCCGCAACGATACACTTGGTGAAGAACTCACTGCCGGATGTCGCATTGACATCGTTGGAGTCGAGTACCTCGAGTTCACTGTCCGGATAGAGTGCAGCGATCGTGTCGGTTACCTCCGACTGGCGCTCCGCCGTCAGACCCTCTGTCGAGCTGAACGACAGCGACAGCGTATGGGTGTCGCTGTCAAGGCTGTCACCTTGCTGTACAGTGACCGAAGAGCCAATCAGCGTACTGATTTCGCTTTCGACCGTGCCAGTATCGATTTCGCCGACATAGCCATAGGTAATAATCGTACCGCCCTTGAATTCCAGCGCAATATCTACGCCAGTAAAGGTTGACAGCAGTGCGATCACAACCAGTGCAAGGGAAATGATGAAAAACAGCTTCGATTTACTGCAGAAATTACGGATCTTTACATTGACATCATAATGCTTTGGTTCTTTAGTTTGCTTTTTTGACATCAATACCACCTCCGTAAAGTTTCTTGTTCTGGAAGCACCGGAAACGTGACAGCGACATGGTCATCAGTCTTGCCGCCAGTACGCCCATGATAAAGTTCATAATCAGTCCGGTCATCAGCGTGAAGCCGAAGGAGTAAATTACGCCCTCTGTTGTTGCGCCGAAGAAGCGGAAGATCGTGCTGTTGAAGAGCTTTGCCCAGATGCTGTCCGGCACGCCGAACGCGCCCATCAACACGATCGAAACGATAATACCCGTCAGGTTTCCGTCTAAGATCGCGCTGAACGCTTTGTGATAGCCGGAATAAAGCGCAGTATCCAGGTTCTTGCCCTTGCGCAGCTCTTCGCGAATACGTTCGCCGGTGATGATATTCGCGTCAACGCCCATGCCGACCGACAGAATGATGCCGGCAATACCCGGAATCGTCAGTGTCGTGCTCGACATAAATCCAAACCAGCCGGAAACCGCCGCCAGCATGCCGGCAACCTGTCCAACCAGCGCAATCGAAGCGACAACGCCCAGCAGACGATAGAGTACAATCATATAAATGATGATAAATGCCAGGATAATGATTCCGGCAATGATCATCGCATCCAGAGCGCCCTCGCCCATAGTCGGTGAGATTGTCTTAAAGCTTGTCGTCTCCAGCGAAAACGGCAGCGCACCGGAATTGATCTTGTCCGCGAGTTCCTTTGCGGTTTCATATGTAAAGTCGCCGGTGATCGTTGCCTTGCCATCGGAAATGATCGCGCTGACGGTTGGCGCAGAAATCATGGTGTTATCCATCCAGATCGAAATCGTACCGCTTTCGGAATACAGCTCAGAAGTCGCATCATAGAACTTCTCTGCGCCCTCATCGGTCAGATCGAGCGTAACCATCCAGGTGTATTCCCCGGTCGTCTTGTCCTGGGTTGCGCCCGTGCCGGCTTCTTCGATATCCGATCCGTTCAGGATAATCTCGCCGGCAGGAATCGTATTCCCATCGTCATCGGTACTAGTCGTTGTACCCTCCCGGAACGTCAGCTCTGCGGTTTCGCCCAGTTCTTCGACAGCCGATTCCGGGTCGAAGTCCGTTTCGCCAGCCTGCCACGGGAACCGCACGATAATCCGGTTGCCCTTATAGTCCAGGTACGTTTCGCTGTCGTTGATGTTCAGGTTCGCCAGACGGAGCTTAATGGTCTCGAGTGCCGCGTCCATCTGTTTTTCCGTTGCTTCCGCATCGTCCGCTGGTTCAAATGTTACATCCACACCGCCCTGAATATCGATGCCAAGACGGATATCGTCCACCCCGTGAATATAGGTCGTGACGATGTCCCCGTACTGGTAGTGTGCACCGAAAATTGTGCTGAGTGCGAATAGAACAATGACGGCAAATACAATGAAGAAAACAGGTTTTTTCACTTTTCTCACGATTTAGCCTCCTGTGACGCGTCTCCGATTTTCAGAAACGCAAATTAAACTGTGCCGTCGGCAGTATGCGCGATCGACAATTACTTATTATTATATGCGAAATTTTGAAATTAGTCAATAGGCAAAGCAAAAGTTTTTTACAAGATTGCTGATTTCGGCGGAGAAATTTCAGCAGTTTTTCCAAATAGCGCACAACTGCAGCCCTTATTCGCAGTTCGGACGCGCATCCGCGGTGTGGCTTTCGCCCTGCCGAAGCACGCGCGGATAGTTCAAAAGCCGATCTGACCACTTCGCCATAACCGGCTGCATCTCCCGTGCGATCTGCTTTGCGCCTTCGAGGTCATGCGCCAGATAATTGTCACACTCCTTGCGCTTGCTGCCCGGAATCTCGCCGGTGAAATCGATGATATAGCGCAGCGTCTGCTGCACCAAACGAACTGCCTCTGCGCCGGAAACCGTATCCCGTGTCAGGAAATAAAACACCGTCCGACAGCCCATCAGTCCAACATAAACAATTTCATCAGCGTATTCCGTATTGCGCACATAAGTCGCAAAGAGGTGCTCGAAGGTGTGCATGGCATTGTCCTCCATATAGTCCCCTCTGGATTATTCTGGTGCTTCATACGCACGTCATAGGTGATCACGTCTCCGTCCACGCGGGAAATATACATGCCGCGCTCTAAGAGATCGTGATCGATCTTAAAGCTTGTGATGAGTCTCATAAGAAAGTCCTCCTGATTGATTTTGTACTGTGCCGGTGTAGTCGTCCGGCAAGGTGTTTCATTTGCTCTACTATTATACACAATGTGGCGGAAAAAAGCAAGAGGAACGCGCACAAATGTTATGCTACAATAGAACTGATACAATAAGAAGAAGAAAAACGCGCTCTCA
>JAJQAB010000014.1 GCA_021203985.1 Ruminococcus sp.
ATATCACTTTTTTCCTTCCTTGTAAGCACTTTGTAATTATTGATTTTCGTGATAATACATAGAGTATTGCTGCGTTGTCACTTGATAATCTAAAGAAAAATCTGTTGGCGCATCTGACGCACAATCTCTGTGCGGTGCCGCCTTAAATCAAAGTCCCGCCAACACCAAAAGAGCCGCCAGGATAGCAGCGCGCAGGATTGTCGTCCAGATTGCACTACCGCGCACCACGCCTTTGCCGCTGTGCACATTTTTCTTCGGGCAAACGTGGATGCACTTTTGACATTGCAGGCAATCGCCGGCAGTCTCCCACGCGCCGTCCTCTGGGATTTCGAGATCGGATGGACACACACGCTTACACGCCGCGCAGCCTTTCGCGCAGTTTTGCCGGCTGCGGTGCACCGAAAACAGTGGGATCACAGGCAGCAAGGAAAACACAGCGCCCATCGGGCGCAAAAAGCGACAGAAGAAGCGATCGCACAGCGCCATGCCCACGAGAATCGCGACCAGCAGCACCACGCCCGGAAGCAAGCCGCTGAATCGGAAATTCCCGGCGCGCAGCAGCGAAAACGCCTCCCACGGACTCCACCCACTTATGACAGAATCCACACCGCAGAAGCAAAGCAGAAGAAGTGTCACAAGAATGCCGTATTTCAGATACAACAGCGGTCTGCACCAGCTTTTTTGAGCGTGAGTGGCTTTTTCTTCCACTTTTTGCAGAGCCAGACATACCCTGCGCGAACCGCATCGCCCAATGTCCCGAAGGCGCAGGCGTAGCCACAGAAAAATCGCCCGAACACGATCGTAAACGCACAGAGTGCCAGCAGTACAGTAAGAAAGCGCGTCAGCATCACAGCTTCGCCCAATCCGATCTGTGTGAAAATCGATTTTACGCCCGAAAACGCTGTTGTGAACGCGGCAGGGAAAAAGAAAAAGAACAAAAGCTGGATGTACGCGCGCACGTAGGTATGGCGATATTTTTTTAATTTTGCAATCTTGTTTCCCTGTTTCATGCTGCATCCTTCGCCTTTCCCAGTGCCTGCGCGGCCGCCTGGATGATCCCGTTCGAACTATACGTTGCGCCGGAAACTGTATCAACATCCGCAGACTGCGCTTCCAGCATTGCATCCGTCACCGCCATCGCCGCCTCCAAATACGCCGCGTCCTCCTGATCCGCAGACACAACATCGAGCCGGATCAATTCGCCGTCCGCAATCTCTGCTTCCACGGTAATCGTGCCGCCGAACTCTTCCGCTTCCCCTGTATAGACGCCGTCATGATATAGCGATGATGGTTCTCCCGCCACAGTCTCCGTCACCGTTTCCGTCACGTCCGTTGCAGTGGCAGCAGCGGCAAGCGCTGACTGCGCCGCATCTGCGATTTGCTTTTGCTGTTCCAGATCTAATTCCAGCTGTGCAATCTGCTCGCTTTGCTGGCGGCTCTGCACTACGCTGCTATACCCGAAAATTGCCGTAACCACGAGGACACAGCTGAGCACCTTCACCCAAAATGTATGCATACTTTCGATTCCTTTAGCTTTGCGTAAGGAATTTATGACGCGCTCGCCTGTTCCAGTGCATTTTCCACCGCTTCCACAATGGCATTCGATGAGCAAGTCGCGCCGGACACTGCGTCCACAGACAGCGCGTCCAACTGTCCCTTCAATTGTGCGGCGACACCGGCATATTTCGTTGTGCCGTTCATGGCGCGCAGGATATACCAGTCGTTCTCCGTATCATAGCTCGATCCGCTGCCGACCGCATCTGCAATCCGCGCGATCACACCGTTTTCGATTTCCACCGTGACAGAGAGCTAGTACGAAGCAAAATCCTCGCTGTCGTCCGGTTCACAAATCGTAATGCCCTGATATGTGCCGTCCTGATAGCGCGCTTCCGAATCTGATTCCATTGTCACCGCCGTGGTAACGGTTTCCGTGCTTTGCGTTTGCTTCGAAGAAGCCGTAACCGTTTTGGCAGCAATTGTCTGCGTTGTCTTTGCGGTCGTTGTGACATATTCTTCCGCGTGGGAAAGCGCATCTGACACCGCGTCAAGAATTCCCTCTGAGCTATACGTTGCGCCGGAAACAGCATCGACCGCAAGACTTTGCGTCTCCAGAATGGTCGAAATCAGTGCGAATGCCTTCTCGAAATATGCCGCGTCATCGTCCGATTGCTGCACCGTAATCGCCGTCAGATAGCCGTTCTTCGCCGTTACTGCCAGGGTAATCTCGCCGCAAAAGCCATCGCCTGTCCCTGTGTATGTACCGTCCTGATACGGAAACGCCCCGCGCTTCTGCGTGTTCTGCGGCACAGTGACAGT
This sequence comes from Ruminococcus sp., assembly GCA_021203985.1. Classification (GTDB taxonomy): domain Bacteria; phylum Bacillota; class Clostridia; order Oscillospirales; family Ruminococcaceae; genus Ruminococcus_C. Next base: position 2,317 of record JAJQAB010000014.1, read on the forward strand.
CGACTGAACTGCCGTTGTGGTACGCGCTTTTGTGGTCGTTGTCGCAGCGCGGCTGTGATTCGATGTGGCGGTAGTAGTCTTTGCCGTATTTTCCTCGTGCACCACTGCGCCCGACAGCGCATCGCACACGGCTTCGATCAGTCCAACGGAACTGTAAGTCGCGCCATAAACCGTATCGACATCGGTACGCTGCTGTGCGATGATTTGGTCGAGCAGTGCGAAAGCCACCGCAAGATACTCCGCATCATCGGACGACTCCAAAATCGTGATGTCAGAAATCGCACCGTTTTTCACCACGACCTCTACGGTGATCTCACCGTGAAAACCCGTTCCCGTTCCTGTATATGTGCCGTCCCGATATGTGTCGTCCGCATCCGTCTGCTTTGCCGTTTGCTTTTTCGAAAGCGCCGCTGTGCTGCCGCCAGACGTATTCTGACCGGACGCATCCGAAACCGACACATCTGCGACACTTTCCGCCGCCGTCCCATCGACTGCCACTTGCTGCAGCGCATTGCGCACGGCTTCGATCAGTCCAACCGAGCTATACGTTGCGCCGGAAACTGTATCGACATTCGTGCTCTGCGTTGCAATGATCTGATCGAGCAGCGCAGTAGCCACCGAAAAATAAGACGCATCGTCCGATGTACTAAGCACGGTGAGATCCGTGATTTTTCCGCCGGAGATCGTCACCTGTACGGTAATCGTTCCCCGAAAGCCAGTCCCCGTTCCAATATAGACGCCATCCGCATAGACCGCGTCATCAGAGACAACTTCGACCTGTAGTACAGCAGCTTCTGCTTGCACTGTGCTGATTGCTATGGCTGTCGTTCGCGCAGTGCGCGCTGTGGCAGTCGTTGTGGTTTGTGCAGTCGTCCCCGTGGCAATCGCTTCCTCCGACTCACTGTCGCTGTATGTCTGTTCCGGCACAACGCCCATCGTCAGCACCGGCGCTTGGTATCCGCTCAGCGACTTGCCGACACAGGCGGCAACCAGCACCACCGGCAAAAATCCACAGATCGGCTTCCATTTTTTCCATTTCTTCATCACTCACTGCACCTCCTCAATAACGATCCAATCATAATCCGATGAAGTAAAGCAGTCCTTGAGTCCTGCCGTCACATAAAGCGTATCGTCATCTGTCAAAAAAATCGCATCAAACGTACTGCTGTTCGCCTGCCAGTATGCCTTCGCCGTATCAAGCCCCATGACAAAGAGCGCTGTAGACAAGCCGTCCGCCAGCGTTCCGTCCTCGCTGACAATCGTGACGGACTGCAAACCGCTTTCCGCCGGATAGCCGGTTTTCGCATCGATAATATGATGGTATATCGTTCCGTCCTGTTCAAAGTAACGCTCATAGCCGCCGGAAGTAATCACCGCCCGATCCTGCGTCTCCAAAACGCCCAGATAATTCTCCGTTTCGTCCGGATTTTGCAGTGCAATTCGCCAGTCGCTTCCGTCCGGCTTAGCGCCGAGTACCTGCACGTTGCCGCCCAGGCTGACCATACCGCTCGTCACGCCGCAGGACTGAAAAATTTCCATAATCTGCGAAGAGGTATAGCCCTTCGCGATGCCACCCAGATCCGCTTTCATGCCCTCTTTCAAAAAGGTCACAAGACCACTGTCCGCATCGAGCGTCACATCATCCAGATCGGTCAGCTGCAAAAGCGATTCCAGCTCCGCCGCATCCGGCACGCGGTATTCATGCGTAGGAAATCCCCACGCCTCCATGATCGGATACAGCAGCGGATGAAATGCGCCGTCCGTTGCCTCTGCAATTTCCAGTGCGCGCGCAAAAAGTTCAGCCGCTTCCGAAGAAAGCACAGCGCTTCCGGTTTCGTTGAGCTTCGAGATTTCGCTGTCCGCCGAACCAGTCGACAGCATCGCGTCCAGCGTCTCGATATAGTTTACCGCCTGATCCACCGCGTCTGATGCACCGTCTCCATATGCAGTCAGTGTCATATATGTATCCATCGCAAAGACGTCTTTTGTTACAGCTTCCGCTGCGTCTGTGCTGGCACTTTGTTCCGCGCTTTCGGTGTTTTCGCCGCATCCGCCGCAAAGGAGCATCGCCGCACACAAAAGCATCGCCGCCGCCTGTAAAAGTACACGCCGCATCTGGATTCCCCCTTTTTTTAATTGTTAGTTTATACTAACCAAGTGGCAAAAAATCAGAACCTGACGTTTTCTCCGAAAAAGCGGCTCTTTCCAATTAGCCTAGACTAATCGCTTATCTTTAATTTACTACAGTTTCGTGCTACGTTCAAGCGTCAATTCGTGTCTTATTTTTGAACAAAACGTGATATTCTCCAGCAATCAATCCGCGAAATTGCGCGCCGCAACAAAAAACTGATGCAGCTTTTTTGCCACATCAGTTTTCTCATTCAATCGGGTGTGCCCTTATTCCTTTGGCGCAGCCGCTTTTTCCGTCTCCGGCAGATCCGCTTGGAGATATGCCTGTTCGTAGAAATATTCCTGTGCATTGCACTTCGGCACATCGTCAGTTTGCTGCCGGTACGTACCGTCTGGCTGCTGGACACGCGCCTTGACATTATCCGCCATCATGACATCGAACATCGAAAGAATCCGTTCACGAATCGCGGGATCATAAATCGGCACAGCAACCTCCACGCGGCGAAGCGTATTCCGCGTCATCCAATCCGCCGAAGCGATATAGATCTTGCAGTCCACTTTCGTGCCAAAAATAAAGATCCGCGTATGCTCCAGATATCGTCCGACAATGCTCCGAATCGTGATATTTTCCGTCTCTCCCGGCACGCCGGCAATCAAGCAGCTGATTCCGCGAATGATCATCTCGATCTTCACGCCTGCCTTTGAAGCAGCAATCAGCTTTTCAATCAAATATTTATCCGTCAGCGAATTGATTTTCACACCGATATACGCCGGCTGCCCAGAATTTGCCAGCGCCGTCTGCGCATCGATTATTTCGGCAATCTTATTTTGCATGCAATGCGGCGCAACCAGAAGGTGGTTTGTCTGTTCCACCGTCTGACCGAGACACAACGCATGAAAGACGCGGTTCACCTCAATCCCGATCTCGTGATTCGCCGTCATCAGCGAATAGTCCGTATAAATCGCGGATGTCTTTTCGTTATAATTTCCCGTGCCGACCTGCGTAATATAGGAAATCTCATTCGCAACCTTTTTGGTAATCAGGCAGAGCTTGCTGTGCACCTTCATGTGATCCAGCCCGTAGATAATCCGACAGCCTGCGTCCTCGAGCTGGCGCGACCACTCGATGTTGTTTTCCTCATCAAATCGCGCGCGAAGTTCAACCAGTACCACAACGTCCTTACCGTTCTCCGCCGCTTCCATCAGTGCCTCTACGATTTTACTGTTGGACGCCACGCGATAGAGCGTCATCTTGATGGAAACCACCTGCGGATCTTTTCCAGCTTCATTGAGCAGCGTCAAAAACGGGCGAATGCTCTCATACGGAAACGCCAGAAAGCGATCCTGCTGCTCGACAAGCTCCATCACGCGCTTCGATGGATCGTACCATGACGGATTCTGCGGAACGCGGCGGCGATAGAACAGGCACTTCTTTCGCCGGAGCATATCGCGCACCGCGGAGAGCATCGACAAATTCAGCGGCGCTTCGGAGTAGAACACCTGTTGTTCCGTCAAATTCAAATAGCTGCACAGTGCCTGAATGACCGCCGTATCCATCAGGCGCGAAAATTCCATTTTGATCGGGCAGAGCTTCCGGCGTTTGCAGATCAGCTGCTCCATCGTTTTCCGATAATCCCCATCCTCTCTGTGTTCGTCTGGGTCGATATCCGCGTTGCGGACAATCCGGATCAGCGACTTGCTCTTAATTGTATGGTGCGAGAAAATGTCTGACGCGAAATGCAGGATCAGCTCTTCCGTCAAAATAAATCGATTCATGCCAGTAGGCAGCGAAACCAGCTTTGGGAACACGCTGCTGCTGCACGGCACAATACCGAGCTTTTCCGCGCCCTTCTTTTCCAGCAGCACAACGGCATAAATCTCCTTGTTCTGTAAAAACGGGAACGGCTGTTTTTTTCCGATAATCTGCGGCGAAAGCAATGGTTCGATTTCCGACTTGAAATACGCCTCCAGCCAATCCGCTTCGTCCGTGGTAATCGTATGGAAGTCGACAAGATCCATGCCCTGCATGCTCAGCTCTGCGCGCAACTGCACATAGGTATCATCCTTTTCGCGCAGCAATTCACGCACGCGGGCGTGAATTGCCATCAGCTGCTCCTTACAGGTCATGTTTGTTTTGTTATCCCTTGCGTCCGGATTTTCCAGCATCTGATCATAGAGCGATCCGCAGCGCACCATAAAGAATTCATCCAAATTGTTTTGGAAAATGGACAAAAACGACAGGCACTCACAAAGCGGATTTTCCGAATCCCGTGCTTCCTCCAGAACACGTTGGTTGAATTTCAGCCAAGACAATTCCCGGTTGTCATAGCATGTTAATTTCATGACGATACCTCCAATATTTTCTATCTGCATTTACAAAAGCAACAACGCGTGCAACGAGTCTCCCACGGCTTTATGCGGTGTTACCTTTAAATTTCCCGAAAACGCAGCCGCCATGCATCCCGAACTGTGTTTTCGCCAAGGGTCAGTACCGATTTTCTCACAATCCTTGCGATGCATCCAAGCCACACAATACAAGAATCACCAAATGATCGTTTCTGGCGCTGTTTCTGTATTATTGTAGCATGGATTTTCCTTTTTTCGACATCTTTCCCCCGTAAAATCCATGTTATTTTTTGTAAAACGGCAGTCATCCACGCACACTTGCCGTCTCACGTCTCCCCGTCCACATCCGCGCCCTGATCTATCCGGTCGCAAATGCGGTCAAAAATAATTTGATATCCGTTACAGCCGTCTTTGATCGTGCGATTCACGCGGCTGATTGTTGCGGTGCTCGCGCCAGTTTCTTCTACAATATCGTGAAACACATGTCCGGCATGCAGCATTTTTGCGACCTGCAAGCGCTGTGAAATCGCGTTCAGTTCCTGATAGGTGCACAGATCCTTAAAAAAAGCATAGCATTCTTCCTTCGTCTGCAAAGTCAGCACCGCCTCGAACAATGCTTCCATATCGGCTCCCTGACGTTCTTGTTTCATAAAAACACCATACCCTTTCCAATTGTCTTTCCGCGTATTACAGACAAAGGCGCGCGTCCTTCGAAAGCATGCTTCAAACTGTTGATTCTATTGTACCATATTTTATGGATCTTGTAAATAGTGCACAGAAAATTCTCCTAGAATTCGGCGATTTCCCCAGAATGCGAGGCAATTTTTTAAGCAGAAAAACAATAGTATTTATCTAGCTTGCAAAAAACAGCCGCACGGCATCCATCCAGACACCGCACAGCTGCTTTCGTTTTTTTATTTCGCGATCATGAGGATTCCCTTATACATCCTGCAATGCGTCATAGCCCGTTTCGCCGGTACGAATCTTAACGACATCCTCAACGTCATAAACGAAGATCTTGCCATCGCCAATCTGACCAGTATAGAGTACCTTCTTGATCGCATCGACAACCTTCTGCGGCGGAATCTTCGCCACAACCGCTTCGACCTTGATCTTATCGAGCAGCTTTACACCTTCGGTCTTAACACCACAATAATAGGACGCGTTGCCCTTTTGCGATCCATAGCCCATAACCTTCGTTACCGTAACGCCGTTGATCTGCAGCTTGCTGAACACATCCTGCAGTGCCTGCAGGCGATCCTGATTGCACATTACCACAATCTTGATCAGCTTTGCCTTGCTGCCATTTGCCGGCTTTACAATCATTTCGGATTCCGGAATCGTCATGCCGGTTTCCGCAGCCGCAGCAGCTGTCGATTCCATCGCAACCGTAGACGGCATAAAGTCCGTATATGCCGAAGCGAGATTGTGTTCTGTGATATCCAGACCCAAAACCTCTTCTTCCGCAGAGACGCGCAAGCCGATTGTTTTCTTGATAATAAAGAACGTCAATGTAATCATCACTGTCGTCCAAGCCAGAATGCAAACCATACCCAACAGCTGGCTGCCCAGCAGTGAGAAGCCGCCGCCATAGAACAAGCTCTCGCAGGAATCGTTTCCTAGAACATACGTTGTCGCAAACAGACCGACTGCAATCACGCCCCAGACGCCGTTTAAGAAATGCACAGCAACAGCGCCGACCGGATCGTCCACATGAAGCACGTTATCCAGCAGCCAAACGCCGAAGCATACCAGCAGACCGGCAACAACGCCAATGATCACCAAGCCTAAGCCACTGACAACGTCACAGCCTGCCGTAATCGCAACCAGACCTGCCAGCGATGCGTTCAGGCACATCGAAACATCCGGCTTTCCGTGTTTGATCCATGTGAAGATTATACAGGTAACTGTTGCAAGCGCCGGTGCAATTGTCGTGGTCAGGAAGTTCAACGCCGAGCTGATCGACCGAGGTCGCCGCAGTGCCGTTGAACCCATACCAGCCGAACCACAAAATAAAGCAGCCCGGTGCGCCGATGGTAATCGAGTGACCCGGAATTGCGTTTGCTTTTACCTTGCCATCCTTTGTTTTCGTAAATTTGCCGACACGCGGTCCTAAGATTGCGGCACCGATCAAAGTGGACAGACCGCCCACCATGTGGATGACGCCAGAACCTGCGAAGTCGTGGAACGGTGTTGACAGATTTGCAAGCCAGCCATCGCCCCATACCCAGTGCGCTTCCACCGGGTAAATGATCACAGACAGAACCACGGAATAAATACAATACGAGCTAAATTTCGTCCGCTCTGCCATCGCACCGGAAACAACCGTTGCCGTTGTCGCACAGAACACCAAATTAAACACAAACCCCGACCAATCGAAATTCGCATAATCCGAAAAAATATCAAATCCCGGCTTTCCGATGAGTCCCACTACGTCCTCACCGCACAAAAGACTGAAGCCGATCAAAATGAAAACAACCGTACCCAGACAAAAGTCCATCAGGTTTTTCATAATGATATTGCCGGAATTCTTCGCACGTGTAAAGCCTGCTTCTACCATTGCAAAGCCACACTGCATAAAGAATACCAAAGCCGCGCCGATCAAAAACCAGACGCCAAACACTTCGCCGCCGATCAGATCCAGAATTGTCGTTTCGTCCATAATGAATGCACCTTCTCCATGATGTTTTGCTGCAGCAGCAGCGGTACCGTCCTACTACCATAGCCTAAAAAAACAACAAGAGCCAGAGTAATCCACTCAGCGCTCTTGCTGTTTCGATATTGTTAGTATAACAAATTTTCTCTGCTTTGTCAAGGCAATTTCCCCGTTTTTTGGTGCAACCGATTCATTTTTTTGATAACAAAACGAAACTTCGCGTTTTTCTTATTTTTTCATGGAATGTCGCAGGGATTTTGGAAAAATGGGGACACGGATTCTGCTTCGGTGCTGCGAAGTCAGCCGCGCCGATTAGTCCCAAGTCGGCTCGCCGCCGGCAGACTTTGTCGCATAGTAGAACAAGATTTTGTACGCGTCACCTATCGTGATCTTCCAGTCCCCGTCTACGTCAGCGGCTTCCCTTTGTTTGTCCGTTAAGCCGGAATCTAAGCCCGCGGACGTCTTGGAATACACCATGAGCGCGTTGTAGGCGTCTTGGATCGTGATCGAGCCATCGCCGTCTAGGTCGCCGGTGGGGATGGTGGTGTTATCGTTGGTGGTAGTCGTGGTAGTCGTGGTGGTTGTAGTCGTCTTGGTTGTTGTGGTTTTTGTTGTAGTTGTTGTGGACGTGGTCGTGGTTGTTTCAGTTGCAACCGGGACAGGATTGTCGGCGTAGTGAATTGTGGCGTTTGTGAGACAACTATTTCCGCTGCTGATTGAGATTTGTTCCCACTGTGACTGTGTGCCGGTGTAATAGACATCGGTCAAAGTGTCACATTTACGAAATACATCCGCAGCAATCCTTGTCACACTATTTGGAATTGTGATCGAGGTTAATGATTTACAATAAGAAAACGTCCCATACCCAATACTTGTCACGTTGTTTCCAATGGTGACGGATGCTAAGGAAGAACAATAAGAAAATACAGAATTCCAGATACTCGTCACGTTGTCTGGAATGGTATAAGATGTATCCGCTTTACCGGCAGGATAACAAATCAGTTCGTCCAGATCCTTATCAAATAATATGCCATCCACGCTACAATAAGCAGAATTATTATCATCTACAATGATGGATGTTAAAGCTACGCACCAGTAAAACACTCCACTGCCAATGCTCGTAACACTGTCTGGAATCGTAATGGACGTTAAAGAGTGACAATATATAAACGCCTCATCCCCAATACTCGTCACGCTGTCCGGGAGCGTGATGGAGGTTAAGGAGAAACACTGCCAAAACGCACAATCCCCGATACTTGTCGCCGCAACCCCGCCAATCGTCTCCGGGATCTCAATTTCTGTTGCATACGTAACACGACTCGTAATCTCAATCGTCCCATCGTCCAGATATTGATACCTTAAATTCTCATATGTATACGTCTCCGCGCTCGCCGCGATCTCCGGCATGCCAGAGAGGGTTTCAGTTAGTATACTCCCGCCCCCCCCCGAATTCCAGGGTACAAATCTCCGAAACGAGCACCGCGCCGGCGGTCAAACCTGCCAGCCATTTTCCTGCCTTTGTCATTGCAAAGTCCTCCTCAATTTGTTTTTTTCGAACACTTGTCCGATGGCTTTATTATAACACACTGTGATAAAAAGTGCAAGTTTTTTTTGCGAATTTTTTTCGATATCGCCGCAAAAAAGCCGCCGATTCGCGATTTTTTGCGCGGCACGGCGGCTTTTTCTGATTTTTTTACGTACAACGCGCCACACGGCAAATTCCCCCAAGCAGCACATAAAGGATCGGCTGATGTGCCATGTAGATCACCAGTGTATGGCGTCCCAAAAAGCACAGCGGCTTCCATCGAATATGAAACAGTGCTGCCTGATGCGCCACGCGTTCCAGAAGCCGATAAATCCAATAGCCGGTCATAAACAAAAACAGCCATGGAATCAGCGGAAAATAATCCGAGGTCGGAATCTCAAGATTCCGCAGACCCAGCAGCATTAAGCCATAGCCACCGCTGCGAAAGGATGCCGGAAGCTGAAACAGTTCCCACCGTTCGAAGCCGAACGATCCGTTTTTCGGAATATTGCGCGTCAGCAAAAACAGCCCGAAGCTCACAGGCAGACCGACAGCGGTCGGCACATAGCGAAAGACGCGTTCCAGCGGAATCATCAGCAGCATCGAAAGCCCGATGAGTGTGAGCACGCCAAAAACAACGCGGCTTTCCGGCGTAAAGATCCGGGTAACCACCATGATCACCGTACCGCACCCGAAGATCAGCAATCCGCGCCGCAGATGGTGATGTCCCAGCGAAAAGCAAAATCCAGAAATCAGCACAAAGCTCCAGCAAATGACTTGCTGCCAGACATACGCCGCCATACTGCCCATCCAGGGAATCGACACACCGAATAAATGCGTCAGATCCCAAAGCGCATGATACGCCAGCATTTGCAGCAGCGTGAGACCGCGAAACAGGTCGATCAGTTCCAGCCGCCCTTGCTGTCGATGTCGGATGTTTGATTTCGCCGCCGATTTAGTCGCCAAACGAAACGCCCAGATTCCGTGCTGTCTGCACGAGCTGGTCCTCCAGCTGTACGAATTTCGTTTTGCCGGCAATGTCGTTCAGGCGATTCGCCATAATCGTACCGTCAACCTTTGCAACCGACATGCCATAGCATTCCTCTTGGATGAGCTTTGCCGCATAGACACCGAATTGCGTTGCCAAAATGCGGTCATACGCACCAGGGCTTCCGCCGCGCAGCATATGCCCGGGCACGCAAACGCGCGCTTCCAAGCCTGTCATCTCGTGAATCTGCGCCGCGATCCGATTGGTGGCGGTTGTGATGCCAGCCTCCTCGCGAAGTCTCGTGCGCTCCTTCTTTTTCAGCTTCGCTTCCTCCTTGTCGAAGCATCCTTCCGCCACGGCGATGATCGAGAAGTTCTTGCCACTTTCGCTGCGCTTTAACACCGACTTGCAGACCTTTTCAATATCATAAGGGATCTCCGGAATCAAAATGATATCCGCGCCGCCGGCAATGCCTGCGTTCAGCGTCAGCCAGCCAGCCTTATTCCCCATGATTTCGCAAAGCAGAATGCGTGAGTGGCTGTTCGCGGTCGTGTGCAGGCGATCGAGTGCATCGGTCGCAATATCCACCGCCGTGTGGAAACCGAATGTCACGTCTGTGCCATAGATATCGTTGTCGATGGTCTTTGGCAGTCCGATGACATTCAAGCCTTCGTCCGCCAAAAGCTTTGACGTTTTGTGCGTACCGTTGCCGCCGAGCGTCAGCAAGCAGTCGAGTTTCTGCGCCTGGTAGGTCTTTTTCATGCTTTCGACCTTGTCCATATTGTCCTCGCCGATCACGCGCATCATCTTAAACGGCTGGCGCTTTGTGCCAAGAATCGTACCGCCGCGCGTCAAAATTCCGGAGAAATCATCCGGAGACATTTCCTTACAGATATTGTGAATCAGCCCGTAATAGCCATCCGAGATGCCCACAATTTCCACGTTCTTCGTGCCGAGCATTTCATAGCACGCCTTCGCCACGCCGCGAATGGTCGCATTAAGTCCAGGGCAATCACCGCCGCTAGTTAAAATTCCAATTCTATGCTTCATAAATCGATCCTCCAATCGCTTTTTCTTATCGATCGTATTTTCCGCTTGCATGACACCACGCGTCACTACACCCACGAAGCACCGCACAATCATCTTCACTATTATACCATCCCTGCATTTTCCTGTCAAGCTTTTTTATTTTTCAGTCACGGAAATCAATTTTAGTAAACAACATGTAATAATTTATCGAAGTCGACCA
>JAJQAB010000051.1 GCA_021203985.1 Ruminococcus sp.
TATTATATCACTTTTTTCCTTCCTTGTAAGCACTTTGTAATTATTGATTTCCGTATTTTGGGGAGCGGTTCAATTTTTCTCCCTGTGATCTTTTTGGTTTCAGGCAATACATCCTCCTGCACCTGATAATATTAGGTGTCCGCTGCGAAGGGATGAAACGACCTGCCGCCGCCCTCATAGAATTTCCCGAAAAATTCCACAAATTGCAGACGATTCGTGTGCACATAAGCGCCGAGCAAATTGACACCAAGATTCAGCGTATGACCGACAAGGAACACCAGCGTAAAAATCATCACCCCGAGTACCCCATCGCCGAACATGCTTCCCATTTTGTTGAACACCGTAGCAATCACACTCGTGGCAAGACCCAGCGCCAGCAAGCGCGAATACGATAGCAAATCGCTCAGCCACCCGGTTACACCGTAAAGCACATATGCGCCCTTTGTGAGCCGTTTCCCCCACGCCGCCGTGCCGCGACGAGCACAGCAGAATCCCCAATGCTCCAACGCCTGCCGCAACCGCAGCCACGTTCGCCCACACTGCTGGAAGCCGAAACGGAATCTGCGCGATCGTCAGGAACATGTCCACATGGAATAAATACACCACACCGCCCCCCAACGAGCAGATACCAGCAAATCCCGTCCGCAAACGTAGCGGCGTAGTCGTGCGCCCGAAGGCACTGATAGAGCCGAATTCCCAGACCGGTAAACAGATGCACCAAGCCAAAGAGAAAGCTAATCAGCAGCATTTTCATCGGTTCCTATACCGGCGCAAACCAAAGTGGCGGAATGGTTACGGTGCGGTGAAAAAACGTCTCCGCGATCACCGTGACCGCGTCCCCCGAAATAGCTGCCAAACAGAATCTCTCCACTGCACTGCCGACACGCCGCAGCCGCGAAACATCCGCAGAGTGCGGCGCAGCGAAAATTCCATGTCACGACTGCTTTCCAGTAGGAACGTACAGCCCAAAATCAGCAGCAGGCCCATAGGCGGCGTCTGACAGCATCAGCCCAAAAAAGCGTAATAAAACCACGCTATAATGCCGGTGGGATCGATCTCCCCTTGCCGCGACAGGGCAAACGTTTCGACAACGCCCTGTGTCGGCTGCGCAAATCCGCTGTTGTGCAGGAGTACCGGTGCATCCTCGCCTGCCGGCGCAGTCTCCACCGCCGCGTGATAGGTCTGCTCGAGCTGTCGGATGAGCATGGGAGCTGCACGCTTCGGCACATAGCCGGTTAGGCAAAATACACGCCGGTGCTACCGCAGACGACTGAGCGTCCGATATTTTTCCGCGCGTATGGTGGCGTAGTCCGCCAAAAATTTCAGCGCATTTCTCGCGCCACGATAGGAGCGGATCTCCTGTTCGAATCCTGCGATTTCCTCGCCCAAAAGCGCGTTTTGCCGCTCGAGCCGTTCGGCATTCTGGTGCGGTATGCCCTTAAATGCCAGCCGTGGGCGGGAAAACCCAAGGGTGCGCAGACGCGCTTCACAGGGGATCGTCTGTTCCCTGCGGCAAAGTGCCCAGACACAGGTCTGCTGCGGCGCTTGCTGCAGCACCTCCACCAGAACCGGCGGCGCATCCAGCGCGGCATAGCGCACCATAATTTCCTCCGCCGAAAGAGATTCCGGAAAACTGCCGACAAGCGGCACAGTTGTCTTTGCCCCTGCGTAATCCGCCGGAATGTCCAGCGCCAGCCACGGCTGCAGCGCTTCGATCTTGGCGAAATTGTTGGAAATCTGGCTGTGCTTTTCTACAATCTCCGCTTCAAGCGCGATCAGGCGCTCTGCAATGCGCCGCATCTCCGGAATGTCCTCTGCGAATTTCTGATAAGCCGCCGTGGACAGCGTCTTTCTCCCATGACCAGTCGACAGAAATCTCTTTGACTCTGGTGCATACTGCTGTAAAATCGCCAGCGCGCGTTCGCCCAGATTGCGATGGCGCAAAAATTCCGCCTGTGCATCCTCGATATCTTGTCGGGTCAGCCAGGGGATTTCCGGCACTGTCTCCTCCGCTGAAATGTCCAGCGCTTGTTTTCGCTGCAAAAACTCCAAGATTGCTTTGCGGCGGCTCTGACTGCCGTAGATCGTCACACGGCACATCGGTTCTTTCAATGCTCCTCACCTCTCCGGACGGCACAGCGCTTCCAATACCGCCTGTACCGCCTCCATCTGACGCGGCGCGGCGTCTGCGCGAAGGCATTCGGTCTGTACTGCTGTCTCCTTCTCGATCTGCGCCATTTGCGCGTTTGCCGCCTCTCGGGCAGACTCGGCACTGTCCGCAAGCAGCTGCTCTGCACGCGCTTTTGCTTCCGCTTCCATCTGATCCGCCTGCCGCTGTGCATCCTGTACCATTGCCGCAGCCCTTGCCTGTACATCCGCTTCGCGCTGATCTGCACGGGCTTCCGCTTCTAGAATCCGCTGTATCGTTTCCCCTGCCATATTACCGCGCATCTCCTGTCTCAGCTATAGCACGCCCAGAAAATTGCAGGTTACTCATACGCGGCGGCGCTGTTTTGGCAAAACAGACACCTTGGACAATGCCGCAGGCGTTCTTTGTGCACACGGAAATCAATAATTACAAAGTGCTTACAAGGAAGGAAAAAAGTGATATAAT
>JAJQAB010000001.1 GCA_021203985.1 Ruminococcus sp.
GGTCGACTTCGATAAATTATTACATGTTGTTTACTAAAATTGATTTCTGTGTTTTTGTGCGCAGAACGCTTGACAGATGACAGAAAAAATGGTATAATAGATACAAGTGAAAAAGTGGATTGGGGCTAAGCATGTGCGCTTGGTGAAAAAACGCCTGGCGATGTACAGAAAGGAAATGCAATATGAAAAAAACAGAAAAAAAATGCGCCGCTATGGCTTGCGCGGCGGTTTGTGTGGCGATCCTGCCGATTTCTTCCGATATGACGGTGTCTGCTGTCGAGCTGCAGCCAGTTCAGGTGTTAGCGCTCGGCGATGACTGCCTTGCGGGTGCAAGCGATGGCACGTCTGCGGTGGAAATTGTCGCGGACTATCTCGGCGGCGAAGCGGTGAACGATGCGAAGGTTGGCACGACAACGGCGGATCTCGTGTCGTCCCTGACAAGCGATTCGACTGTACAGGCACACGTTGCAGCGGCGGATGTGATCCTCGTTTCGGTGGGCGTCAACGACCTGATGGAGGCGGTTTTTTACGACAACCCGTACCTGACCTCGGTGAGCAGCCAGACCACGCTTTCGGGTTTGATTAACGCGATGCCATCCTCGCAGGCGCTGAATGTGACGTCCTATGTCATCGATGTCCTGCCGGATACGGTCGAAACGATCAACGCGAATTTGCAGCAGACCGTAACGCTGATCCGTCAGAAAAATCCGGTGGCGAATATCGTGATACAAACGGTGCCAAACCCGATCGCGATTGACTTTGATCAGTGGAACGGCGTGGTGAGTGACAATCGCCAGGCGGCAACGGTGGAACTTTACTATTATCTGAACGCATGCATTCTGGGTGGATCGTATGAGAGCCAATATCTCAAAAACAGCGATCTCGAGATCGAGACAGGCATCAACCAGGCGATCGAAAACCTCGACCGCGTTGCCGTGGCGGACTTCTATGACGCGTTTGTCGGCGCGGACGGCGAGGACGGGTTGTCCTTTTACCTGACGGACATTGCCAACCTGAACATGACCTTTACGCCGGTGGGACAAGTTCTCCTTGCGGCGGCGGCAATCGGCGCGGATGCGCAGCTCGGCGATGGCGATGGCAGCGTAATTACGGCGGCATATGACGCGACCAGCGAACGCTCGACCCTCTCGAGTACGCGCAGTGCCCTGCACCGCATGATCACCGCGGTCGAATCGAACACGAAGGTGACTTATGCGCTCGGCGATGTCGATGGAAACGGCGCGATCGATATCCAAGACGCCTATCAGACGCTTCAGGTCTACTCATCCATGAGCGTGGGCTTTGCACCGGACTTCGGCCCGTTACAGCGGCGCGCGGCGGATGCGGACGGCACGGGCGATCTCGGCATCTACGATGCGTATCGGATTCTGCTGTACTATTCAACACAGGCGTCCGGCGGCACACCGAGCTGGGAGTAAATCGCTTTGTGAAATGCATGTGAAGCAATCTTCTTGAACATAAACGCGCGTATTTTACCGTCTTTTCTAGCATTTATCATATAATTATCACAAAAAACCGTATAATATAGAGTACAGTAACAGGAAAACGCCGCAAATAAACACATTGGCTGCGGCATGGTAATTTAATTTGCATGTGCTTTTGGTTGGGAACATGTCCGGGACTCGAGCATCGAGGACACAAAGGCGGCACGTTCGAGAAAGGGAGTTGCGCTATGGCTGAGTATGAAAACAACAATCTGGGAAATGAAGTCAATCCGACGGGTGAGACGAACACAGGCAATCCTGCACAGGGCAGCCCTGTACAGGGTAACCCGACACCGGGCAATCCGACACCAGGCGGCAGTGATCCGTATGCCTATCAGAATGGCTATTATCGGAACACGGCACCGCATCAGGACGAGTCCGTGTACAGCGGAGATGGCGCACAGCCGACACCGAATCCGCAGCAGCCGAAATCAGACAACGGCAGCTATACCTATGTGAATTATTATTCCAACCCCAATGACCCGAAGCCGAACGATTCCGGTAAGAAGCCGAAGAAAAAGCACACCGGCTTAAAGGTAGTCGCAATCATTCTGGCGATGGTGGTCGTTTTTGGGGCATCGATTGGCATCTATGAGGGTGTTCGCACTTCGCTCGAGGCAGAGGACACTGTGCTTTCGAATTCGAGCGATTCCACGTCCGACACCGCGGACGTGGAAACAGATGAGGATGCATCTTCGGACAGCAGCACAAGCTCCGGTGAAAGCTGGATTCAGCTCGCTTCGACCAATGGTTCGCTTTCTGTTACGGAAATTGTCGAAAAGGTAGCGCCTTCGGTTGTCGGCGTGACGGCGACTTACACTGCTGCGGCTACGAGTGATAATTCCTATGGCAGCTTCTTCGGCTACGGCTACGACAACGGTAACAATGGCACGACCGAGGCTACCAGCGTTGGCACGGGCATTATCATGTCGGAGGATGGCTATATCATCACCAATGCGCACGTCATCTATGATGATGAGTATGGCTATGGTGAAGCGACAGCTGTACAGGTACAGATGTCGGACGAGGAAACGACCTATGATGCAGTCATTACCGCGTACGACCAGGAAGCCGATCTCGCCATGCTGAAAATTGAAGCGGACGGTCTGACGGCGGCAGAGTTTGGCGACAGCTCCAACTGTCAGGTTGGCGAAATGGTTGTCGCAATCGGCAATCCGCTCGGACTCGAGTTCCAGAACACGGTAACCTGCGGCATTATCTCTGCACTGAACCGCAAGGTGACGATCAACGACAACACCATGACACTGATCCAGACGGATACCGCCATCAACAGCGGTAACTCCGGCGGTCCGCTGATCAACAGTTCCGGTCAGGTCATTGGCATCAATTCCGCGAAAATGTCCTCCTCGTATTCGACAAGCAGTGCTTCGATCGAAGGCATCGGTTTTGCAATTCCGATGACCGAGGCGAAGGAAATCATTGATGATCTGATCAACTACGGCTATGTGACCGGCCGTCCGCAGCTTGGCATCACCTGCCAGGATGTTTCGGAGGCAGTTTCACAGGCATATAATATTCCGGTTGGGGTGTATATCATCAGCGTCACCGATGGCGGCGCTGCGGATCAGGCTGGCCTGCAGGCGATGGACGTCATCACCGGCATCCAGGGCGAAGAGATCACAACGACCGAAGAACTGAACGCGATCAAAAATGAGTACAGTGCTGGCGACACTGTAACGCTGACGGTCGTACGAAGTGGTCAGGAGCTGACGATTGAAGTGACGCTCGAGGAAGTCCAGTCGAGCACAGACTGATCCCCTTTATTTGACAACTCGTTATTTTTCATACATTCTCCTTATTATTTTTTGCGAAACCGCTCGGCAGCTTTGTCGGGCGGTTTCGTGGTTGTGGGAAATGCCCTTGCAGAGGTCAGAGGCAAAGGGAAAGAAGTCAGAGATTACGCGTTACAAAACGCATAGAAAATTTGGTAAAAATCACAAACTCTGTTCTCTGTTCTCTGTCCTCTGTCCTCTAAAGCTCTGACCTCTGTCAGCGCACCAATTCCCCCCCGCCCGCGCATACAATAGCATATCGACAGCTTTCACCGCTGTCGGAACGAACGCGGCGCAATGCCGCATGGAACAGATTCGATCCCGGCGTCTGTCAGCGTGCAGCGTGCCGTGAAATCGAAGCGGAGGGGGAATGACAGAGTATGAAGGACAGACAGGTGATTTTGGCGGCGGGCGGCGATTTGCGCCAGAGCTATGCCGCACAGCAGCTCAGCGCGCTTTCAGGCTGGGTAGTCGAAGCGGTCGGCGTCCCGGGGCTGACATCCGGCACGGGCGTCCGCGTGTGCGCGGCGGATTTGCATGACGTGCTGGCGTATGATGTGCTGGTATTGCCCACACCGGCGAACACCGATGGGCATACTGTACACCACACTGCGGACACATCGCCGCTCGAACTGAAGGCGCTCTTTGCGCAGGGAAAGCCAGGCGTGCTCGTGCTGGGCGGACAGCGCAGCGAGACGCTCAAAGTACACGCCACGGCGGCAGGACTGGAAACGATTGACTATTTTCAGCGCGAGGAACTTTGTCTCGGGAACGCCGTGCCGACTGCGGAGGGCGCAATTCAGGTGGCAATGGAACACACCGAAACCACGCTCTATGGCAGCCGGGCACTCCTGATCGGCTATGGCAGAATCGGCATGGCACTTGCCCCACGTCTTGACACACTCGGGATGTGCACGACAGTCTGCGCGAGACGCTGCGAAACGCGTGCACTCGCACAGATGCAGGACTTTGCCGCGAACCCGATGGATCAGCTGCCGCACGCCGCCGCACAAGCGGACGTGATCTTCAATACCGTGCTGGCAATGATGCTTCCGGAATCGGTGCTGCGCGGACTTTCTCCCGGGGCGCTTGTTGTTGATCTGGTGTCCCGGCAGGGCGGTACGGACTTCGCGGCGGCAGAGCACCTCGGCATTTCGACCGTGTGGGCTTTGTCGCTTCCGCCGAACACGCGGCGTTGGCACATGGCGAAAAGCGAAAAAGCGGAAAAAAAGGGCGGCAAAATCGCCGACAGGTGGAAAAATTGTGAAAAAGCGACAAAAATTGGGACAATATCACAGCGAGAATTTCAAAAAAAATGATCGGATGGGCTTGACACGGGCAAAATAATATGTTAAAATAATTGTGTAAATTATTTACGGGATCCTTTGATGGACGCTCGGAGTAATCAAAGCTACTTGCCATACGAGCGATTTTTACTGGGGATAGAAGCGACATCATCCGGAAATGGACCGCTAATGTTAGGAAACGGGTGTACGTACCCGGTTCAAGGTATGGCAAAATCATTGGAAAGAAGAGAGGTAAAAAGCATGAAGAAGAATTTCAGCAGAATTCTTTCTGCGGTCGTCGCAATTCCGGTTACACTGAGTCAGATTTTTGCGATTTCTGCTTTGGCGATTGATACGCCGGATGAGAATCTGTCTTGTAACACAACACAGATTCTCAAAGTCCCGGGCGATACCAATTTTCCGACAGACGCAGCTGACACATTGGCACAGGACGGACTGCAGACCATCACATTCGAACAAGAATCTGTATGGAATGAAACCATCGAGAGCGTTTTGGCGAACGTAGAGGACGGCACAACCGTAGAAGTTAAGGTGACCGATCTGGCCGATGCATTTGGATCGAGCTATTTCGCAGGCATCTTACAGGATGTACTGCTCCAGTCTGGTAATGCTACAGCGTTCTACGATGCTTCTGCACAATCCGTAACCATTCAGGGCAGCTTGGATCTTTCCGCTTATTTCCAGGCTGAATTCAACAAGAAGTTAGAAGAAAACACCGCTTATGCTAAGTATGACATTGACACGACATTGAATACGAAGTACACGAGTGGGATCACCTATGAGGTTGTTGTCGATCTCGACCTGGACAGCAAGAGTGGTTCTGGCAGCGCAGTCTTCAACACACCGAAGGGCGAGTACACCGTTAGCACGATTTCGGAATATCTGGACGTGATTTATCAGGATATCGTAGATCAGATCGAAACGATTGTTGACGAGCGTCTGGATGCTGAAATGAACGATGTCGTTAAGCCGAAGCAGGAAGAGGCTGAAGCAAATCTGGCTGACGCACAGGCACAGCTGGATGAAGCACAGGCTGCATTAGATGAAGCAAAGGAAAGCGGCGTTGACGTTGACGAAAAGCAGGCTGAGCTGGATGCTGCACAGGCTGATCTGGACGCTGCAAAGGCTGAGTATGAAGATACGATGGCTGAGGTAGAAGAAACCATTCAGGAGATCAACGACAAGGTCGACGCTGAAATGGCAGAATTCCAGGAAACAACCGATGCGCTGAAGTCGAAGATCGATCAGGTTGCAAGCGTGATGGATCAGCTCGCGACCGCTACGCTCCAGGGCACAAAGTCCTATGCGATAAGCCAGGAAGTTTATGCTGCGGCATTGAATTGGCTGAGTAACAAGTACCCGAACGTTGCAAATAGACTGCCGGCTTCCGCAGACGATGCATTTGCAAAGTACGGCTCGATGATCGAAGCAGTAGTTGACGTTGTCAATGACGCACTCGATCAGAGCGGCGCAAATGTAACGCTGGATATCACTGCGAGTGATGTACAGGCTGTCTTTGATGAAGCAACCGATATTACAGCAGCAACCGAATCTGCTGGTGCACTGACTGTTCAGTTCACCGTAGAAGAAGATGCTACGGACGCTCAGTACAGCGACGTGGTTGCTTACTTGGAAGCACAGGATGTTGCAGATCAGCTCGATTTCAGCACCCTGACCACTAAGAAGTATGTAACTGTTACCGTGGATGCAACGAATGGCACGGCTTCCTTCGATGTAGATCGTGAAGTTTCGATCACAGAGATTGATCCGGACAAGACGACAACCACCACAACGGATACAACCTCCACAACAACTGAAATACCGGTTGCTACGGGTACAACGGAAACTACTGTATCTGGAGAAGAGGGTGGCGACACATCGACCTCAACAACTACCGTATCTGGCGAAGGTGGAAATGGTTCGTCCACTAGCACAACCGCTGGCACTGTCGAAACCACCACAACCGCAAAGAAGGACGGCACAACGACTTCGATCATACAGCCGGACGTTGACGAAATTTCTTCGATCTCCGTATCGGTTAGTGAAGGCGTATACTTCGATACCGATGAATCCTTCGATGCTTCTGAGCTCGTTAAGTCGGTTACACTGACCATGAAGAACGGCTCGAAGGTAAGCGCAGACCCGGCAACGGTTATCGCGTTTGCAAATACACCGTCTGAACTCTATGAGAGCGATGCGGCAATCCATGACGATCTCCAGTACTATGTAGGTACAGTAACGATTTCTTACAAGGATACAAACGGCGACACACTTGCAATCTCTGCAAAGCCGACCGTTGGTGTTGCGAAGAAAGGCGATACTGACCTGAATGGTAAGGTAGATATCTACGATGCAAATGCAACACTAATCTATTATTCGAACATGAGAGCAGGCGTTGATTACACATTCAGCGCATCCATCTCCTCTGATGATGAATTCGTAGAAAAGCTGATATACTTTGTATCTGACGTCGACACTGAGTCGAAGGACGGTAAGGATACCGATGATGCAGAGATTTCGATCTATGACGCATATCACATCCTTCTGAAGTACTCCAGCGACAGTGCTGGCTTGAAGAGCACATGGGATGAAGTTATCGCGCAGTAAGAGCGGTTCTCCCACAATCATTATACCCTAACGTTTGTATATGTGCGCGGTGCGGGGTGCATATCGCACCGCAAGCATATCATATAAATTATATTTTTGAAAGGAATATAGAAAAATGAAGACTACATTTAAGAAGACTCTGGCAGCCGTTTCTGCTGCTACTGTTGTTGCTGCATCTGCAGCTGTTATGGCTGTTCCGGCTAGCGCTGCTAGCTCCATCTCCGTTGGTACTGTTGAGCTGACTCTCGAAGAGCTGGCTGCTGCAGACTACACCGTAGAAGTACCGATCACTGCTGGCGCTTCCTTCAACAACCTGGCATTCGGTATCACACTGGATGATGGCCTGACTTTCGTACAGGGTTCTAATACTGCTGGCGGTCTGTGCGCAGCTGTTGCGAACGGCCAGTTCGTATGGTTCCCGGTTACTGCTATGACTGCAATTGACGGCGCAAGCGCTGGTTCGATCACTGTTACCGTTGAATCCTCTGCTACAGAGGGCAGCACCTACAAGCTGAGCGCTACCACAAAGGACGCTGACGGCAATGACGCAGCTGTTCTGGATGATGCTTCTCCGTCTGTTTCCAGCGGTTCGATCGTAATCAAGGCTGGCGAGACTGAAGCTCCGACTGCTACACCGACAACTGCTGCTACAGAAGCTCCGGCTGCTGAAGCTACTGCAACCACAAAGACGACTTCTGGCTCTCCGGCAACTGGTGATGCACTGCCGATCGCTGGCGTAGGTGTTGCTGTTGCTGTTATTGGCGGCGTTGCTCTGGTTTCTAAGAAGAGAAAGTAAGAGACTGCGCGCGATAGCGTGCATCGCAACTGAATGATGTGTATCATTTTACACACAAAGAGACGCTTCGGGCAGTAATTGCCTGGGGCGTCTTTTTTGCGTGCTATCCGCCCGATTCGCGCGCATAGGCTGTTATGGAGGTGATTGCAATGACAGCAATCTATGCACGGCAGTTGGTCGAGCGTCAGGCGTCCATTTCCATCGAAATGCAGATCGCGGACTGCGAGCACCTTCTGCCGGAGGACACGCCGCGTCAGTGCTACATCGATCGCGGCTATAGCGGCACGCATGTCGAGCACCCGGCATTTCAGGCGATGCTTGGCGATGTGCGCGCGGGGAAAATTCAGGAGGTCTGCGTCTATAAGCTCGACCGCATTTCCCGATCGCTGTGCGATTTCGCCGAGATGATGCGCCTGTTTCGGGCACACGGGGTGAAGCTGCGGTCGTTTCGCGAAAATTTCGACACCGAAAGCGAAATCGGGAGCATGCTGCTGCATCTGCTGATGATGTTCGCGGAACTGGAGCAAAAGACGATCGCCGGACGCGTCCGGGACAACTACTACGCGCGCGGTACAGCATCTGCCACTCGGCGGCGCTGCACCGTATGGCTACCGCACGGTGGCGGCGACATACGCCGGAAAGGCGACCCGGGCGCTCACGCCCCAGCCGGACGAAGTGGCGCAGGTGCTGGCGTTTTACACGGGCTATGGTGTCGGTGACGAAAATGTCGAACAGCTCGTGCAAACGGCGAACCGATCCGGAAAACGTACGCGAAACGGTGCGCTCTGGTCGAACAGCGCCATACTGCGGATTCTGCGCAATCCGGTCTACGTCCAGGGCGACCTGCGCGCGTGTACCTACCTGCAGGCGCAGGGCATTGTGCTCGAACATCCGCTCGAAGCGTACTGCGAAGGAAACGGCTGGCTGTTCTACGGCGACCGGCGCGCGCTACGGCGAAAAATGGTCGCACCCGTGCGGCGAACACCTCGCGTCAGGACTGCACCCGGGCATTGTGGAAAGCGCCATCTGGCTCGGTGTCCAGGAACGTCTCGCGTGGCGCGGCGGCAGCACTAACCGCGGTACGGGTCACACCTCCTGGCTGCAGGGCAGCGTTGTCTGCAGTCTGTGCGGCGAACACTGCTACACGCGCTGTAACGGTGTCGATGCGCGCTACACCTACCTCGTCTGCCGTGGCAAGCGCAGCGGTTTTTGCACGGGGATTCCTGCCCTGCGTGCGTCCGTGGTGGAGAATGCCGTTGCGCCGGTTCTGGCGCGCCGTGCGGCAGAACTGCTGCCCTATGCCGAAACCCCACCGCCGGAAACCGCTGACCAGGCAGCGACTGCGCTCGAGGAATTGGAAGGGCAGATTCGCCGCGTGACGGCAGCAATGGGTGAGCCTTCTGCGGCAGTGCCGTTTTTGCGTGCCGAGCTAGAGCGTCTCGCGTAGGCGCACCGCGAACAGGAACAGCGCCTCCGCCGTGCCCCAAGACACCGCGCGGACAATGCAGAAAGCCACTGGAACGCCTGGTGGGCACGTGTCGCCCTAATCGAACGCCGGCAAGCACTGGAACTGATGGTGCAGGAAATACACGTGTTCCCACAGCGGATCGAGGTGAAGTTAAAATGATGTGGAAAACTTCCCGTTCGCGCGCATGGCGTACTCTTATTCTCTGAGAATCTAGCTTTTAGTTGTCAACTCCACCCGATCGCTCCAGGGCGCGTTGCACCCAAGACAGCGGGCGGGATCATTTCGGATACAATCCGCAATATTCTCGAGGAAAGGAGACTCGCCCATGATCGATCTGACAGGCGAACGAATCGGCTTTGTGGTCACCGGCTCGTTCTGCACCTTTTCCGCAGCTTTCGCCCAGGCAAGGCGATTGCGCGAGGCAGGCGCAGCGCTGACACCGATCTTCTCGGAACACGCCGCCACGTTCGATACGCGCTTTGGAACGGCGGCTGCGCGCGTGCGCGAACTGGAGGAAATCTGCGCCGCCCCGTCCATTCGCACGATCGCCGAGGTAGAGCCGCTCGGATCGAAAAACATGCTGGATCTGCTGGTGGTCGCGCCGTGTACCGTGAACACTGCGGCAAAGCTCGCGTCTGGCATCACCGACACCACCGCAACCATGGCGGTAAAGTCCATGCTCCGCCGCTAAAAGCCCATCGTCCTTGCGATCGCAACTAACAACGCACTGCGCGCATCGGCGCAAAATATCGGGCGACTGCTCAACACAAAGCAGTACTATTTCGTGCCCCTGCGGCAGGATGCGCCCAAAGAAAAACCCGCGTCCCTCGTGGCGGACTTCTCGTAGCTGCCCGAAACTGTACAGCTCGCACGAAACGCCGCGCAAATTCAACCGATCTTCACAGAGCTGTAGAAAAACGGTCAAAAACTTGTGGTATACTAAGGGTAATCTCCATGTTGTCGCTCGAGACGCGCGCAGGGTCATGGCTCGATCAAAGCGGAATGCGGCGCGCGCCGAGTTCCGCTTTTTTGGTCGGGTGGGATTATTTTTTTGTAAGCCTTAGGGGGTACATCGATGGCGCTGATTATTTTAAAGCAAGCGGTGGTGATGCTGCTGCTCAATCTGGTGGGCATCATCGCCTATCGCGCGAAAATCGTGGACAAGACGGGTGGCAGACAGTTCTCGAACTTCGTTCTGGAAATCGTCACGCCGGTGCTGGTCGTGAACGCCTACGCCGAGGTGGAATATGAGACGCGCCTAGTGAAAAATCTGCTCTGGACGTTTGTGCTTGCGGCGTTTGCCTATGCGGTGGCGATTCTGGCGGTTACGCTGCTGCTGCGGAAAAAGCCGGGGCGCGAGACGGAAATCGAACGCTTTTCCGCGATCTACAGCAACTGCGGCTTTATGGGAATTCCGCTCGCGAGTGCGCTTTTCGGCAACGAGGGCGTGTTCTACGCCACGGCATTTCTGACCGTGTTCTTCTGCTTCGCGTGGACGCACGGCATTATGCTGCTGACCGGACAGCGCGACCGCAGAGCGCTTTTGAAAAAGCTGACTTCGCCGACCATGATTGGCATCGTGATCGGACTGCTGCTGTTTTTCTTCCAGATTTCGCTGCCAGAGATTTTGCAGACGACCTTCGACAGCATCTCTGGGCTGAACACGCCGCTGGCAATGATCGCGTCCGGCATCAGCGTGGCGCAGGTGAATATGCTGCAGCCGCTGCGCAATCCGCGTATTTACTACGTTAGCGCCGTGAAACTACTGCTAGTGCCGCTGGTGCTGATGGCAATCTTCGTGCCGCTGGTGTGGATTCCGCTGGAAATCCGAATGGTTGTGCTGGTACTCAGTGCCGCACCTTCCGCGGCAATGTGCACGCTGCAATGCCAGAAGCACGGGAAAAACGATGGCTATGCCGCGCAGATTTTCGCGATGACTACGATCTGTTCGATGGCAACCATGCCGCTGATCGTAAAAGTATTCACACTGCTGACCAGCTGGCAATGATCGCAAAAATCAATTTTTCGATCAAATATATCAAAACCCTTCAGTCACGCCTACGGCGTGCCAGCTCTGCACAAGGCAAACCCTTCGGGTGCCCTTTTGGGGGAAACGAAAAGTTACTGTAACCATCCACACAAACATCTCGCCTCCCTTGAAAAGGGAGGGGGACCAGCCGCAGGCTGGTGGAGGGGTTTTCAACTATGCCGCTGATCGTAAAAAGTATTCACACTGCTAACCAGCTGGCAGTGATCGCAGCAGAAAGGAGACTACCATGCAAACAACAGAAATCGACACCCTACAGCGCTGGATCAGCGCCGCATGCCACATCGTGTTTTTCGGCGGTGCAGGCGTTTCCACGGAGAGCAGCATTCCGGATTTTCGCAGTCCGGACGGACTCTATCACCAACAGTTTGACGTGCCGCCGGAGATGTTGCTCAGCCACACGTACTTCGAACAGCACACCGCGGACTTTTTCCGGCTTTATCGCAGTCATATGATCTGCCTGACGGCAAAGCCGAACGTGGCACACCAGAAGCTTGCGGAACTTGAGCGCGCCGGGCGGTTCTCTGCGGTGGTGACGCAAAATATTGACGGACTGCACCAGAGCGCCGGAAGCCGCCGCGTTCTGGAACTGCATGGCAGTGTGCACCGTAATTACTGCACTGCCTGTCACGCCGTCTATGACGCGGAATGGATCATGCAGACGACTGGCGTTCCGCACTGCCCACGCTGCGGCGCGCTGGTGAAGCCCGATGTCGTGCTGTACGAGGAGATGCTCCCAGAACAGACGATGCTGGAAGCGGTGGACGAAATCGAACGGGCGGATCTGCTGATCATCGGTGGCACTTCGCTGACGGTCTATCCGGCGGCAGGGCTGCTGCGGAACTTCCACGGGGAGTATCTGGTGCTGATCAATCGTGACGCAACGCCGATGGATTACCGCGCCGACCTGTGTATCCGCGAGTCGATCGGCACAGTTTTCGCGGCTATTTCCGTGCCGGAGGGGGAGTGAGCGACAATGCGGATGGTGATTCAGCGCGTGCGGCGCAAACGTTACCGTGGACGGGACGGTGATGGGGGCAATTGACCGCGGCTTTCTGGTACTGCTCGGCTTTGCATCGACCGATACCGAAGAAACCGTGCACCGGATGGCGGACAAGATGATGCGCCTGCGGATTTTTTCAGACGAAAACGATAAGATCAATCTGTCTCTGCGCGATGTGGGCGGTGCGCTATTGCTCGTGTCGCAGTTTACGCTGTACGCCGACTGCCGCAAGGGCAACCGCCCGAACTTCACCCAGGCAGCGCTCCCAGCACAGGCACAGGCGCTGTACGAATACTGCAAGACCTACTGCCGCCAGACGATCGAAACGGTCGAATCGGGGATCTTTGGCGCGGACATGCAGGTCGCACTGTGAACGATGGACCGTTCACAGTGACGCTGGACTCTGAAAAATAAGACAACACAAAAACCACCACAATTTCTGTTTCCCTGGAAATGAACCGTTCCCCAAAAGTTAGACAATATGGTATAATATAAATATACCCAAAAGC
>JAJQAB010000094.1 GCA_021203985.1 Ruminococcus sp.
TCATCTGGTAGAGCGCCACCTTGCCAAGGTGGAGGTAGCGAGTTCGAGCCTCGTAATCCGCTCCAATGGCGCTATAGCCAAGTGGTAAGGCAAGGGTCTGCAACACCCTGATTCTCCAGTTCAAATCTGGATGGCGCCTCCATGGTAGAGAACGCAAGCAGCGTTCTCTTTTTTTATGCAATCATCGCAGTGCGGCTGCAAAAAGGTGGAAGAGAAAACGGAGGAATGTATGGCTATTTATTTGGTCGATTACGAAAATGTTTATATCGATGGATTGACCGGTCTTGAAACATTGACAAAGCAAGACGAGGTCGTGATTTTCTATACGCAGAATCGTTGTGGACTGACGTTCGAATTACATCGCAGATTGATTTCCTGCCGCGCATCGCTGCAGCTGATGGAAGTGACGGCGATTTCCACGCGGAAAAATACGGTGAAGAATGCGCTCGATCTGCAGCTTTCGATGTACATTGGCTATTTGATAGGGAAGCGCCCGCACGTGCCGCTTTATATCATCAGCAAGGATACGGATTTTGATTTGGATCTGACCTTTTTTACGCAATATTTGCAGCAGAACGATACGTCCCTTACGATTTGTGCAACCATTGAGGACGCGATTAACGGCGTTGCACAGCCGAATACGAGCCGCTTTCTCAAGGAGACAGAGGCGGAGGCAGAGCCGAGCGTGCAGCAAATTCAGCCAATCGTACCGGCAAAGCAGAAAAAGAACGGCGCAGTCGTGGTATTTCCGAAGGCGCTGCAAGCGAGCGTACGCGAACTTTTAGAGACGGACGACCCCAAGGTTGTGAACCGCATTTGCGCGATTTTGACGACATCCGAGGACTTGTTGACGCTGAATAATTTGCTGTCACGCTATTATCATGACGGAAAGCAAGTGAAAACGATTTATCATAAGCTGAAGCCTTCCTTTGCACTGCTGCGCAGTGAAGCGCTGCCGCAATAGGGATTCGGCGAACTAGAGACAGCAGGCGTACTCTGATCCTCTTAAACTACATAGAAAAAACTCGTGAAGCTGTACCATGCGTTCACGAGTTTTTTTATGGATCGAATCAAATGGCGCGATGTTGCCTTAAGCCTCATAAAACGGCGCTTTTCCCTCGATCGCCTGTTTGCCCATAGGCGAATCTGCCGGAGCAACTACACACGAGCCGTGCTTCTTTGCGATCTGTGCAATTGGATCTGTAATCGCGCGAATATCCTTTTGCGGCTGATCAAGCTCAATGATAATCAGATGACCGTCTGTGCCGTTCGCCCGGATGCCGGAGAGATATGCCTTCTTTACAGCCGGAACGCCTGCCAGGTGCTCCTTCAATTCCTGCAGCATGTCCATCGGAATTACCTTCAGCTCCTGCGGCTCTAAGCGCGGCTGAATCGACAGAACCTGTTCCTTCGTAAAGGTAAGCCCAAGCGTGAACGGGTCGATGACAACGCCTGCCGCCGTGCCATTAGGATCGGAGAGGATACCGGTATATTGCGCGAATGTCAGCGGCACGGCACTGCACGCTGGGGCAGTCGACCACTTTTGCAGCTCGGAGAGACTCGTGAAGATCGGCAGAAACTTCTTGTCCTCGCGATTGAGCATGATAAACTCTGCCTTTGCGTTAACCTTTTCGCCCGGCTTTACAGTTTTCGGGAAATCCTTCATAATTGCCGGTGCGACAAAACGACCCTTGCGGAGCGCGTCAAACACCATGTTCTGCACCTCCGGTGTTGCCTCTGTGCGAAAACGCGTAACGGCAGCTACGACATTCGGGTTCGTCAGCTTTTCTGTGCCGAACATCGGCGTGATCGCATGATTCTCCACAGGCTCTGGCAGCGAAACGCCTTTCAGCTCTGCCATCTTTTCCTTCCGAATAACCAGATTGTTTTCCGCAGGATTAATGACAATGCCGCGGATGTCGATCTGCTGCTTTAGCAAAAGGTCGCAGTATTGATCGAACGTGATCACCATGGTTTCCGCGTCCGGATTGTTTTGCCATTTCAAAAATTCCAGCCAGTCTGTGAATGCCGGAAACAGCTTCACGCCTTCTTTGTTGGAAACAGCCGTCAACGAAGCCTGCACCTGACGCTGTCCGTTTTCATCTGGTTCTACTTCGTTCAGGGAAGTTTGCAGAGAAATCGGCGCAATAAAGGATGCCTCCTGTACTGCGCTGAGCATGGCTTCTTCGGTCTGCTGGTTCTGACTCTGCTTGAAATCCGCCATTGCGGCAACCAGATTTGGGTTTTTAATCGTGGGTTTTTTTAGTTGTGCCAATTCGTTTCACCTCATCAAAAAGATTATCACCCGGAAATGAGGCTGCGTCAAACGCGCGCAGGTATTTACAGGGCTATGTTCAGTATAGCATACTTCTTTCAAAAAAGCAAGTGCATTTGCACAGAACGCACGGAAATCAATAATTACAGAGTGTTTACAAGGAAGGAAAAAAGTGATATAATAGAAGAATGGAAAGATATATAGAAATCACAAAATATTTTGAAGAGATAGAAATAGAGAGCGAATGAACCGCTCCCCAAAAGTTAGACAATATGGTATAATATAAATATACCCAAAA
>JAJQAB010000041.1 GCA_021203985.1 Ruminococcus sp.
CATTGACCTTCGCGGCGAACCAGTAGAGTTGACCGGCGTTGTAGATTTCGTAGTAGCCTGCCTCGTCTTGCACTGTGGCTTCGTACTCGCTGCAGCCAGAGACGGTGCAGATGCCGTCTTTGTAGCTCGCGATGTGGTAGGACGTGCCTTCGCCATTCGTGACCGCGTGCGCTGCAAGGGTCGGGTCGCTCGTGAGGATCGGTGACGCGTCACCTTCGCGCTGTCCCCAGACTTGTTCACTTTGAGCGGCTTGGAGGAGATAGGCGACTTCGCCGGTGTAGAAGGCGGTGGAATCTTTGGAAGTGGCGTTGCTATCGCTTGCTGTGGTGCTTAGGTAGTAGCAATTGGTGATCGTGCCGCTATTATTATATCCGCGCACGCCACCGGTATAGGCCAGTGCTAGATGCTGATCCGCTGACTGCGCCGGTGTTGTAGCAGTTGGTGATTGTGTCGCTACTAGTATTATATCCGCACACGCCGCCATGCCGATCTGATAGACGCCATCGGTGAGGGTGGGTTCAGACGTTCCTCCGCTATATCCGGTTGCCCCTGCCGAAATCTCCAGCGTCAGCACGTCGCTCGGAAAACACGTCAGAAAGCCGAGCGCCATAATCACGCTCATAAAAACAGCGAGTGCCTTTTTCCACTTGAATTGTAATCCCATATCAATCACTCCTTTATCATCGAAGCACGCGCGAAATTTGTACACAAAAAGTCAAACGCCGCCAAAAAGCCCGGGGCGTGATTCGCTCCGGGCTTTTTGGCGGCACAAAACCGTATGTACTTTACGCGCAAAAGTTCCGCACAAAACTAGCCCTCGCTCTGCTCTGCTCTGCTCTGCTCTGCTCTGCTCTGCTCTGCTCTGCCAGTGTCAGCGATTTTCATATACTTGTCAACTCTTATTTTGTAAATTTTTTGGGTTTGGACTGTGTTTGTGTGCATGTACAGTATACCATATTTTCGGGGCAATGTCAAAGCGGAAATGGTAAAAATTTAACAAAATTCCGAAAAAAAGACTGCCACGTCATCGCGCGGCAGTCGGGTTCCCCTTCGATCCGTCCGAGTGCTGTCGCGAACGTCCCGTTGCCATTCAGATACGCGCCGCCACTGGAGTAATCGATGGTGACGCAACCCCCGGCGGCAAGCGTGTTGTTCAAATACGCACTGACGTAATCGTAATACGTATTCGACCAGTCCGTGACCTCCGTCACGAGATACGTTCCGCGCTTTTCCGTCTGCAGCATGCTGCTGCCCGTGCCGTTTTCGCACTGGATCGTCACATACGTGATGCTGTCCGGTTCATCCGCGCTCGGGTCGCTCCCCTCCGCGTAGTACGCGACAAGGAACAAAAACGTCTGCTGTGTGTCGGTCGAGTCCGCGTCTACGGTCGAATCCCCTGCGCTTTCCACAATTTCTTTTTCCACTTCCAGATAGAGATGCGTCACATCGGTTTTGACCTGGTTGGTTACCGCGTCACCACGCGCGACAACGCTCGTATACGTTTCGCTGTCCTTCGTGTAAGTCATACGCGCGGCATTGCGGATTTCTGTGCCTGTCGTATCGTTCTGCGTCCCCTGGAATGTTGAGATGATTTCATTTTGTTCGTTTTGTATAATGCCACTGCTATACGCAATCGTAAAGCTTGCGATCTGATCCAGATTGTCTGTTACCTCTCCATCCGCATCATAATACGTAATCGTGTAAGAAGTTGCGTCAATCGCCGTCCCATTGATCTTAATGGTATCCGTGTCAATGACAAAGCCGCCTGGCAGCACGTCCCGCAGTGTTGTCGCCGTACAATCCGACAGGTTCGAAAACGTCACGGTGTAGGTGTACGCACCCGAATCCACTGGATTTTCCACACTTTCCATGTCCACACTTACATCTGTCGCGCCGCTATTCATCTTCGAGAAGTACGCCCACTGCGCCGTATTGGTCAGCTGCACACACTCTGTGCTGGCATCGATTTGGTCTACTGTAACAACATATTCGACATAATAGCGCTCGTAAGCGTCCATCTCCGAAATCGTCCACGTAATCGTTCTGTTCGTGGCATCATACGTGATCGTGAACTCGACACCATCCACAGTTGTTTCCGAGTAACTCACACTCGAATCGCTCGTCAAAATCGTCTGCACCACGCCATAATTCTTCCCGGTATTCTTCCTGCATGCTTGCTTTAGAATCTGGATCGAATCCACCTGTAGGGTGCAGCCGTCAGGAATAGTGTCGGTTACCTCAATCTTCTCCGAATCCGCATTTCCAGTGCTTGTCAGATCCATACGATAGGTTAGCGTGTCGCCGCTCAGGACGCTCAAACGTTCGCTGTCGTCCGTCAAGTCCGTATCGTCCACACTGCGCTGCGCATTGTCATAGGATGTCAGCGACTCGTAATTCAGATTCGTGTCACCAGATCCGGAAGTGCCCATCGCCGCGTTGATTTCGTCCACATCGGTTTTTCCAAAGAGCACAGACTTTGTCGACTGCACAGTAACCGGCTGATAGGTGTTCACAAGCGAAACTTCAATCACAGCATCCTTCACCTCACCGCCTGCCTGATCGCTCGCCTCCCCGATCACCAAAATGTAGCCGCCAAGCGAATCGTCATATTGCAGCGTGCCGTTTGCAAATGACATTTCCACGCCGCTCCACCCGTAAAACGAATCCATCAATAGCAAGTGCACGGTTTCCGTGAGAAGATATATGCCCTTTTCCAGCGTGTAGTCAGAGACATAGCTTAGAGTTTCTTCTCCGGTTCCACTGTCCACTGCGTATTCCAAATATTTGCCGTCTATCACGGCGTTGCTAGCGATCGAATAGCCACCGCCGGTGTTCTCTGTCAAAGGATACAGCGTGATTTGCAATTGATTTTCGAAATTCGCATAAGTCAGATCCGCCGGCAGACCG
The DNA here is from genome assembly GCA_021203985.1 of Ruminococcus sp. Classification (GTDB taxonomy): domain Bacteria; phylum Bacillota; class Clostridia; order Oscillospirales; family Ruminococcaceae; genus Ruminococcus_C. The sequence continues at coordinate 2,908 of JAJQAB010000041.1, forward strand.
TCTATGATTTTTTGGATGGAAAGCGCATAATCGCAGTAGTAGAGGTCGAGCGCAAGCGTGTTATCGGTGTCTACGCGAAACGAGGTCGCCTTATCAAGCGTTTCTATATCTGGTGTATTCTCATCCCCACCACTTGTACTTAGATAGCTGCCCACGAAATTGTATTTGGCATAGTAGTCGCTCACTTTCTCCGCCATAACTGTATTGCCCGGGATGGCTTCGGATGTTTCCGTATCGTCACTTTGCAGGACATACGTTCCCGTACCGCTGTCATACAGCCAGTAATTCACGGCAGTTTGCAGCTGCTGGGTGAAAACGACATTGTCAATGAAGTTGCCGGCAGAAGTTCCATTTGTCGCTCTTTTTACTTCGTTATAGTCTGTAATAGTTTGTTCATTTCCTTCATCATCTGTATACGTGCCAAATGACAATACGCCATCACTGGAATATGTAACTGAACCAGTATTCGATTTATTTCCTGCAACGAAGAAATATCTGGAAACATACTGCCCGTCTGGGATCGTATACTCATCCGCATAAGTTTCCGCCTCGGTGTAGAATGCGGCGTAATAGGTCGTGACATTGTTGCTTGTCGTACCATAGCTACAGGATTTTACTATTCCATAGGTTTTTGCATAATACGCCAAAAGTTCTTCATTTTTTGCAGCGGCTTCTGCGTTGTCTTTCGCAGTGCTATCCGTACCGAATGTCAGCGTCACCTTGGTCGAACCGGTCCGCACTCTCCAGATCGAGATGTTCTCATACTGTATTCCATTATAAGTATAGCTTCCATCATACCTCGCCAGATAAGAACTTCCGTCCTCGCTGGTCTATATGACCTACGCGGTACTTTTTGTAATCTCCAGAATCATCTCATCAATGATCACCTGCTGTTCTTCCAGGGTATCACCGATGGCAAGGAGCTGTTCCGCATCGGTTTCGTTCATAATGACCACGTACATAATATCGATCGCAACCAGAACCTGCTCCACAGTTGCGCCCAGATCAGCCGTTGTTGCGCCATCTGTATATGTAGAAAAATTATTTTTAGTTGTTGTACTGGCGATATTGGCGTTAAGAATTGACGAACCCGAACTCGTTCTTGCGTGATGCGTCAGCGACCAGCAAAGCGGCAAATCCGGTACGGTCATAACCGTCTGAAAGAGCGTGTTGCTGTCGGTGGAGTTGATTTCGCAAAACTGGTTCGCGCTATAAACATAATCGGTCGTAGAGGCATCGCCATAGCCCATTTCCAAATAATCATCAAGGGTGCTTTCTTGTATCTCGTCAGTGTCTTCTTTGTCATAGGTCAGACCGGGATAGGAATAGTAGTTTCCATACGTGCCATATGCCGTACTGCCGAGATAATTGCTGATTTCAAGCTGTGGGCGAAAACGATAGTACACCTCACTTCCGTTTCCGCTGTCACTATATCCCTGGTTGGTCGTCTGCCAATATGCCATTGTCAAGGCATCATAGCTATTCGAAGAAGTCGTTGTATTGCTGTAGTCCTGAAAACCGCCGTTTTCAATCTGGTTGGAATACTTGACATATTTCGCCGAAGAAGTATAGCTTGTGCCGCTTCCATCCACCGCGGTGACGTAATAATACCGCAGTTGCCCCTCGTCCCTTGCGACATTGCAGGTACTGCCATCGTTATAATCACTTCCAGTTACTGTGTATCCCGTGCTACCTGTATCAAATGCATAATTTGCACCCACAAAAATATCCGACACTGCATCGATTTCCTCACTGAAATTTTCCCGAACCAAACCGTAAACATCCCCCGGCAAAGTGCCGCCATATTCCGATTGTAAACGCGTTACATTCGTTATGCTGCTGCCTGTGCTAGTCGAGCGAACAAAACAGCCCGAATCAAAATAAAATTTATTTGCGTCATAGGAAGAAATAAATCTTCCGGGGTCTGAATCTTTCGTGATGTCCTTCGCATCGATATAGGTTGTAGTACCCGACACGGTTTCGTACCAGGTGTAGGTATAGCTGCTGCCGTCAACCCGATTGCCGGACGCGTCATACACAACCGCCGCAAACGTGCCGTCCATTGCGATCTGATCCTCGATCACAACCATGCTTTTACAATTGCGCACAAAGACCTGGTCTACCCCTGCTTCGGCAGTGCCGTTGGTTTTGTTCTTGTTGATGTCCACGTAATAATAGCGTCCCTCTTCACGCTCCACGGTGATTGTGTTTGTATAGCCAATGCTCGTGTTGTTGCTTGTATTATTGGAGACGCGCATATAGTTCGACTCCGTATAATAATCCTGCGGCACATAGCCGAGTGGAATTGTGGCGCTCGTGGTCACTGCACTGTTTTCGTCCGCCGTTGTGCCATCCCCAGTAGAGGCGAAATATTCCTTTGATTTGTACCAGACGGTGCTGTAGGCATTGTTGTAGTAATAAGAACAATCATAGTTTTGCATCACATCGCCGTTATCGTCATAGACAACCATTTGCAGTTTGACATTGCCGTCAGCATCTTTTTCCTGCTCGATCTCGACCGTAATGCCCGTGTAGATGTTCGCGATTCTGGTTTCAGAAGTATATTCATTCTTCCACACGCTCACTGCCACATAATAATAATAGGAAGTCGCCCCCATCGTTGGCGTGAGCGTATTTTCGTTTGTATTTTCCGGAGCCATTTCAGCGCCAGCATTTATAATAGTCGTTGTCGGCGCATCGGTATAGACGTTTGTCGCTGCGGCTGTACTGTAGCGATACCATGTGTAGGTCGCATCGCTGTTATAGGTGGTTTTGTCTCCGCTCGCTGTATAGAGCTTCGGTTCTTCACTCGCCACTTCGAGATCCACCGTGCCTGTCATTCCGGTCGCCACCTGTGCGGAAGCGGTTGCAGCAGTCGCGGCAAGACTCGCGGAATTTGTTCCTGCGTTGTTCCCACTGTCATCCTCGAAATAGAGAATATCGCCTTCGCTGTTGAGCAAAACTGCAGTAAGCACGCCGTCACGATAAATATCGTTCTGGATTTTTACGTCCGCGATTGCCGTTGAAATTCGCTTTGTATCAGATTGATAATCTTCGCCATTTACCGTAGCCACCACATAGTAAGAATACGAATCCTCAAACGTCAGCGTGTCTGTATCAATGCCGTCTACAACAGAAAAATCTGCGCCGCCATCCGACTGATGCCAGACATATGAAATTGCCGCTGTCGTTTGGTCGATATTGGTCAAAACTGCCGTTAGTGTATTTGTCGCATAATCCGCATCGATGGATACGCTAGCGCCTGCGCTTTTGGTGTTCGGAGAATTTAACAGAACAACCAGCTCGTCTTCCTCTTCCGCATCAAAAAATCTGATTTAGCGTTGTGGCGGCGGTTGCAATGGCAGTCGATGCTGTCTCTGTAACCACATGGGTGAATTCTTCCGGCAGACTGCCCAAAATACCGACTGCAAAAACCGCTGCGGATAATAAAGAAAGTATCTTTTTCTGTTTCAAAGCCAAACGATCACCTTTCTCAAAAGCCCCCGCATTTTCGCCTCATTCCTCCAAAACCCCAATCAGCACTGTTCGCGCCATCTCATAATCACTCGAACAAGTCGAAAGAACCACAAGCCGGCGGTTCACCAGATCCTCCGGCGTAAGTTCCGCGCTCGCCACGGCGCATTCCTGGACTTGCTCTAGATAAAGCAAGCGGTCAGATTCCGCCGGATGCACAACGCTGTAAATAATGCTGTCATTTTCCACTACAGCACAGGCAATCCACTGAATCGTAACGATTTCATCCGGCAAAATCAACGTGCCAGTCGCGTGGCTGTCAAAATACGACTGCGTTCGAAATTTCAGCAGCGACCCGAACACGTAGGTATTTTGGATGTTATGTCCATAGATAATCGAGTTGAAATCCGTAAAATCACTGCTGCAGAGGTAATCCAAAAACGGGCATCCCCTGCCATAATACGACCCGTCAAAGCCGTGATCAAGATAGTAGCTGTTGTCATCACCCTGCACAATCGGGAAATCGATGTCCGTGTCCGAAATCGTCAGCCAGGCGACTGTTTGTGCGTTGACCGCAAGGGCATCCTTCAGGTAATCCCCGTCCGCCGTCTCGTCCGGTCTTGCGCTTTCCATCTGTGCAGTTTGCTCCGAGTTCTCCGCAGTTTCGTCATTCGTTTCCGCGCTGTAATATTGCCAGCAGAAAAAAGCGATCGCCCCCAGCAATACCGCCAGAATCAGCGCCAGGAAAATCCGCCGGAGCTTTCGTTTCCTAGACGTTTTATTAGTCTGTGTCATAGGCATCTGCAAAAGCTTGCGCTACATCCGCAGGAGAGGTCGTTTCCACGGAATTCACGACGATCACCTGCGCTACCACGTCAATATGGAACACGCTGTCGAAAATCCCGTCATATTCCGTCTTAAACACAGGAATTTTCACACAAGTGAACAGCTCCGGCGTACGCGCCCCTGCTGTAAGTGATTACATAATCACATCTGCGGCGGCAGAATCTTCGACATAATAAAACCATCCGTCCCGATAATAAAAATTCGAATTACCCGAAGTAATTGTTGTTGTATCTGTTTTCTCGTCATACGTGACCGTCAGAAACGGCGTTGTTTCGTCTAGATAAATCGCCGAAAGAATCGCCCTGCCGCGCGCGGTATCCGTGATGTCCTTCTCGTCCGCATCCGTCACTGTGACCTGCATGCGAAGATAGACGCTCGTTTCGGAGCCGTTGTAGACATAGGGGTCTTTCGCAATCGTCATGCCGGATTCGGTGTTTTGTGCATCGTAGATTCCGCCGTTCTGCCACTTTGGCTCAAGCAGCTGAATTTCGAGCGCCGCGGCTTCGAGTTGGTTGGTCGCTGTGTCGCGGCTCGTGAAATACGCCAGACTTGCACCGACTGCCAGCAGTACCAGTGCAAATACGCCCACACTGAGCGCCGCGCGTCTTTTCGCTTTCCCTTGAAAAAAGTGAGAACGTGCTGCTTTCATGAATCTCGCCTCCGTTTCTGACGAATATAGAAAATACCGTAGATCAGCAAATACAGCGCCGCGCCAACTAACACGCACAGCGCGGCAATCCGCGCACCGCTTTTCCGAAAAAGCAGCTCGAGATTGCCCAGATGGAGAATACCGCACACCGCCTTCCCCAGAACGTTTTCATAATACACCGGCGAAGCGTCAACCGTATCGTTTTCATCGCCCTTGGTAATCAAAAGCGCTTGCGCAAAATTGTTTTGCACAACGCGGTGCAAAACGATGACATCGCCGGACGTGATGAACGTAACCACATCGCCCGTTTCCAGCTCTGACGGCGTCACCGGCAAGGTCAGCACCAGCGTTCCTGCTGGATACGTGTTCTGCATGCTGTCGGTTTCAATGACGTAAAATCTGCCGCCAGAAGCCAAAAGCGCGATCACGGCGATTCCCACCAGGAGAAGAAGCGCATCGAGTACACGTCCCGAAATGCGAAGGATTTTTTTCATGATGCTTTTTCCGATTTCTTGCGCCGCTTTTTTCGCAGAACGACAGCGAGCATAAGCAAAACAAGCAGTGCCAGCGCAGCAATCACAAGCAAATACATCCACGCATCCCCACCGGAAAACAGTCCGATTTTCGGTGGCGTGTAGTCCTCATCGAGTACGGCGTAGAAAATCCAGCGGAAGGTCACCTCGCCGTCCACATAGACTGTTCCGTTTCCGTCTCGGATGACGTGCGTGCCGGAGGAATCGACCACGCGGCTTCCGAAATCCGCAAAGCCGTCCAGACCCGTGCCGTCCCATTGTACGGTGCAGGTCAAAACAGCGCTCTCACCCGGTTCATAATACCCTAGTGCAATTGGCTCGGCGGACAAATCGGTGCTTCCGTCCGCCGCGATGCCGGACACGCTGCCGGTAAAGACCGTTTCGCCGCCTAACGTAAATTTCGCCGCGGTGTTCGCTTCCAGATCGATTTCCCCACTCTGGGACAGCGGCTCTGCGTAGAAATAAATCACATATGCCTTGCCCTCGCGCAGATTCATGATCTGGATGTCCTTGGTGTAAGCGGTATTCGGCTGCATGTCCTCCACCAGGAAGCAGTATTCGCCGGTGTCACTGCTGACAGAGTTGCCGTCAAAGTCCATCACCGTCAGCTTTTCTGGAAGTCCCGCCACCGTACCTGCCGGCAGTGAAACCTCCGCAAACGCTGAAAGCGTATTGCAGTGTAAACAAAGACAGAGGGTGGCACAAACTTCCGCGATTTTCACAATCCAATGCTTCTTTCGTTTCAAGTGTACCACACCTCTGTTTTCGTTACAGATTTCTGTCTTATTTGTTTTTCTTTTTTAAATCGAGCTCACGGATTTGAAGAATCCTTCCACTCTACGTCAAATTCATAAACATCGCTGTCTGTAGTGGCTTTCGGGAACTCCGTGCTTGATGGAACGTAATCCCAAGTCACAGCGTCATACGTGATCTTGCCGTCCTTGTTATAAGTCACCTGTACGCTGTCAGCCGTTATATTCAAGCTGTAATCGAACGATACATACGCATCGGCTGCCGTAGCGCTGCTCAGAACGAGCTTGTCGACCAGCTGCTCAGAGGTATCCCTGGACTTGAGAATATAGTTATAGTAGAACGTCCACTCGTTTGCTGTTCTGTTGTACACTGGCGTCCAGTTTGTTGCACAACTATCATCGAGATAGATCTGGATGACAATGTCACTGTTACTGCTTGTACTATAGGTCGCTGTTATGTAATAGCCGTCTGTACCATCGCCCTGGATCGTATCAGAAAAGGACAAATTCTGTGCATTCAACGTTGTTGTTGTGATAACATTTGCGGAGTAGCTTTCACTAGGGGCGGTTGTATGCTCAACCGTATCAATCTGATAGTAATTGCGGCTGCCATCATAATAATAGCCCACATATTCATATGTAATATTGCCATTTCCATCGTTTGTAATCTCTCTTGCAAAGACGTATAATCCGGCGTCTGTCGGCGTTTAGTCCGTGCCGACCAGCTGTGCGCTTCCAATTGCAACTGCACTGCCTGCAGCGCAAACTAGACGGCCGCCTGCCTGCAGCGATTTCACCTCATCCGCAGACAATGTAATATAGTTCGCTACATTACCAGCAGTATATGTTTCTGACGTACCATATACAACCAAGTCAATTGCGTTTGACAGGGTAACCTTGACATAGGCATCGATGTTTCCGGTGTTGATCGTAGAAACATCCTTGTTGACCGGCTGACCCGGCGTCCAGTCGTCAACTGGCGTGAAGTCCTCCGTTACGGCTACGCCATAGCTGCCGGACGCGCTCAATTTATTTGTCACCGTATCCGATGAAGTGAACCACGCAAAGCTTGCGCCAACGGTGATGATTGCCGCGAGAAGAATAGCGGCAGCCAGGACGCGCTTTTGCTTGGCGGATTTTTTGGACTTCTGTTTTGTATTTGTCATAGCAATTCCTCCTTTAACCTAACATTTCAATTACTCGGCGAATTTCTCCGAACGGGAAGCCACATCGGCTGTTTCCAATTCGTCCGGCGGCTCGGCGTCATCACCTTGGAGATAGATTCGAATCAGCCGGAAAAAGATCAGCACCAGTACGAGCAGTGGGATCACGAAATACCAGCGCAGCTGCACAAAGCGCACCACATAGCCCAGCTTCGGAACGGAAAAACACATTTTGCCAATCACGCGGTCTTCATCGATCAAGAAGCCGTCCTCGGTGTCGTTTGCATCGCCCTTGGTACGAAAGCACGTTACGCCGCACCCCTCATAGTCCTCGATTTTTTCCACGACTCTATGGGTCAGATAAGCGTCACTGTCGCTGAATGGATTCAGTGTAATAACATCGCCCACTTCAATTTCGTCCGCATCGACAAGCCGAACAAAGACCATATTGCCAATCGACAGCTCCGGTTCCATCGATGCAGTCAATATCGTATAATAGCGAAATCCGAATAAAGATTTCTCCGTGCTGCGGTTCATCGCAAACAGTACTGCGGCAAGGATAATCCCGACAGGCAGCAAATAGATGAAAATTTTCTGCAAAATTCCCACCACGCAAATGCCCATCGAGCGCTTTGGCTTTTCTAGCGTCTCCTCTTCGATTGTAATCGCCTCCTTCAGGTGACAGTTACAAGACTGCCGTCTTTGTCGTCTATGGTCATGCCTGCTTCCGCCCAACGAGCAGCCAGAGCACCGCCTTGCGTCTGGATCGAATCCACCAAGACATCCACTTCGAGCTGCAGCTCATACGTCTCTAAAACGTCATACGTCTCCGATGCGATCGATACAAATGCCAGCAAAGGCTCTGTTATCTCACCCGGCTCTACCGCTGCCCGATAATAAAAATAGCCATCTGTCGGATTCCAAAACCAATAGGTTCCCAGTCCGAATCGAGCGTAAACGTGACATCGCCCATCGTGAATGTGTGGCTAACATCGTCAATGGAAATACCTGTCAGTTCCCCAAAGCTCGAAAGCTCATAGTTTCCACTCACGACAGAAACCGCCTGCACCTGCGACTGACCGCCCGCATCCGCATACTTCACCTCAGAAATATAAGACGGGATCAGCACCACACGAAGGTAGGCATCCGCATTATTGACATCCTTCACATTCCTGTTCTTGATCTGCACCTTCTTCGCGGCGGTGTATGTCGTAGGAAGAGAAATAGAATCCGCCTTCCAGGAAATTTCCATTGTCACAGTCGGATCTTCGTTATCACCGCCATTTTCAACAACAGCAAGCACGATTTCGTCCGGGTTAAATTCGTTCACAGTCGTTTTCACGAGCTTCGAACTGACGGCGGCATAGACGGCAAAGCCGAGTACTGCTGCGGCACAAGCGGATGCCATAATTCCAAGCGCCAGCTTCCGCCGCTTTCTTTTCTTCATTGCACCGTCACCACCTCCTAAAGTCGCTCCTTGTTTCTGAAAATAATATGTTTTACGAAAAAACTGTCCAAGTGCTGCATTCCCATGCCGCGAGTAAGCCGAACCCCTGCAATTTCCGGCAAATATATGACTGTAGCTGCCGCGATGCGCGGAGGTGGTTTGACGGTGAATTTACGTTTTTTGTGCGATGTCGTCTTAGAACTTTTTCCATCGTGCGAGACGCGTTTTGGAATCCGGATGCTGTTCCTGGAGATTCGTTTTTTTGACGGTCAAAACACGTTTTTTTCAGATCTCGATCCTTCCGCGGCAAGCGCGATCCGTTTCGCGTATCTGTCGTGTTTTCGTGATAATATACGACTTCTGAATCTCGACCAGCCTAGTTTTTTACTATTTTGCACAAAAGCCATATGTGCAATTCTACAAAACTCATCAATTTTGCAATTTACGATTGACAAATTCTTCGAAAAGTGATATACTTAATATTGAAAATGTGAACCATGTTATGATCTGACCTGTTCTCATGATACAATGTCATTTCATTTTTCGTAAAACATATTACTCCACGAAAAAACAGCAAAAAAATAGCCACGTAAATACGTTGTATAACGCATTTACGTGGTTTTTGACGACTTTAAAGTCGAATTTTTCTTAGATAAGTTCCTCCACTTCGAGCTTCACCCGGCAAACCTTTTCACTGCAAAACGCCACACCGTATTTCAG
>JAJQAB010000111.1 GCA_021203985.1 Ruminococcus sp.
CTTGGTCGACTTCGATAAATTATTACATGTTGTCTACTAAAATTGATTTCCGTGGCGTTTGGTTCGATCAGCTGAACCAGCACTACCGCATCAAATATTTCGAACCGAAGCTGACAGAGGACACGGTTTCGCTCGCGCACGGCTGCCGCGCCGTTATCCCTTTTGTGAATGACACGTTGGACCGTGCTGTCCTTGACGGCTTGTGCGCACAGGGTGTCGAGATGATCGCGCTGCGCTGCGCCGGCTATAACCATGTCGACCAGAGCGCCGCCGCCGGAAGGATTCCCGTGGTGCGCGTGCCGGGCTATTCGCCATATGCCGTGGCGGAATTTACGATGGGCTTGCTGCTGATGCTAAACCGCAAGCTCCACAAGGCGTATTACCAGACAAGAAACTTCAACTTTTCGCTGAACGGTCTGGTGGGCTTTGATCTGCACGGCAGAACGGTCGGCGTGATCGGCACGGGAAAGATCGGTCAGATTTTTATCCGCATCTGCCGCGGCTTCGGGATGGAGGTTGTGGCGTATGACCCGTATCCTCAGCCAGATGCGGATTACCCATACGTCACGCTGGACGAGCTGTTTCGGCGCAGTGATATCATCTCGCTGCACTGTCCGCTGACGGAGCAGTCGAAATACCTAATCTGTCGGGAGACGATTGCACAGATGCGTGACGGTGTGATTCTGTTGAACACTTCGCGTGGCATGCTGGTCGAGAGCGAAGCGCTGCTCGAGGCGCTCAAAAGCGAAAAAATCGCCGGCGTAGGGCTGGACGTGTACGAAGAGGAGACGGAATTTTTCTTCGAGGATCGCTCAGAAACCACGCACCACGACACGATCCTGTCGCTGCTGGTGTCGATGCCGAACGTGGTGCTCACATCACATCAGGCGTTCTTGACCACCGAAGCACTGCAAAATATCGCAAGGGTCACGTTCGAAAACCTGGACGCCTTTTTCCAGAAGGGCAAACTGCAAAACGTTGTGGTTTCCTAAGGCGACACCCACGGAAATCCATTTTGAAAGAGGGTAAAATTTCTATGCTGCCACATGCCATTCAAGTGCGCATCCGCACCAATACACCGCAAATGCTGAAGACACTAGAGCGGCTCATCGCGTTTCCGAGCGTTGCTGTGCCACACCCAGAATCCCCCGAACCGTATGGAAAGCCCTGTGCGGACGCGCTGGCGTTTATGCTGGACGCTCTGTAGCAGCTGGGCATGACCTGCCATAATTACGACAATCATATGGGCGCGTCGGATTGGGACGCATCGCTGCCGCCCTACCTCGGGATTCTCTGCCACCTAGATGTTGTACCTGCCGATCCGGTAAGCTGGCTGTCTGACTTGTTTCACGCCGAAGTGCGGAACGGGAATCTCTACGGCAGAGGAGCGATTGACGACAAAGGTCCGGCAGTCAGCGTCCTCTACGCCCTGCGCGCCATCCGCGAGGCAGGCGTTCCACTCTCGCGCAGCGTCTGCTTTCTGCTGGGCTGTAACGAAGAAAACGGCTCGTCCGACTTGGCGTATTATCTGCAGCGCGACACGATGCGCCCCTGGTCTTTACGCCGGACGGCAGCTATCCGCTGATCCATCTGGAAAATGGTATGCTGCGTTTGCAGTTCCGGAAACTAACGCAAGACCCAATTGACACGCTGGAAGCCGGCACAGTGCCGAATGCCGTTCCAGCGCAAGCTGTTGCGCACCTATCAGGCGGCGAAACGATCACCTATCAGGGCACTGTCGCGCACGCTTCGACACCGGAGGGCGGCGATAATGTGGCGGATGGGCTGCTGGCACGCCTTGCCGGAATCGATCCGAATCGTTTTGCCGACTGCGCCGCACTGTCCGCACACTTCCCACACGGCAGCACGGACGGCAGCGGTCTGGGGATCGCCTGTGCCGATGATGCATCTGGCGCACTGACCTGCGTTTGCAGTATGCTCCAGGTACGCGACCACGCGATCACCGGCTGTGTGGATATTCGCTTTCCGCTCTGCGCAGATTGTAAGACACTGCTCGCACAAATTCGGCGCGCCCTGGCGGCGGACAGCTTCTCGCTGGCGGTGCTCCTCGAAAGCGACCCCCACCACACGCCAAAGGATACGCTTCTGGTGCAAAAGCTCCTGGCGGTCTATGAAGCGCAGACCGGCAAAAAGGGCGCATGCATCGCAATCGGCGGCGGCACGTACGTCCACGACATCCCCGGCGGCGTGGCATTTGGCGTAGAAGAGCCGGGATGGGATTACCACATGCACGGCGATAACGAATATCTGCCGGTCGACCAGCTGTGCCAGAATACGGAGATGATGGTGGCGGCAATCCTGGCGCTGTGCGGCGCGCTGAAGACGGCGGACGAGAAAGAGAACTACATATGAAACAGAAACAAACGCCGGCACTTTTGCCGGATCCGATTATGATACAAAACGCCAGGATGCAAAGCCGTGGTCACCGGCTCTGGAAGGAGATTTTGATCTTCGTGCTGGTCTTTCTGATCGGAACGTGTGTGGAGTCGTTTCTCAGTACGATTCCGACCATAGTAGGGATGATGCAAATGCCGTCCTATCAGGAGATGATGCTCCAGATCCAAAGCGGCACGCTGGATGCGTCCACCTATATGGATACGGTGATGCAAATCATGGCGGAGCTTCCGTCATGGACGATGGCTGCGGTCAACTTCGCCACAGCAGGACTGATCGTGACCGTGCTGGTCTATTGCCGCAAAATGGAAAAGCGCCGGCTTTCTACGCTGGGGCTGGCAAAAAAAGCACGCGCTTTCGGAATATGCAATCGGCATGGGCATTGGGCTGCTGCTGTTTGTACTCGTGATCGGGCTAAATCTCCTGACCGGCGGCGTCACTTTTGTCTGCGTGACGTTTCAGGCGGACGTGCTGCCGCTTCTGATCCTGACGCTGCTTGGCTATTTCGTGCAGGGTGCATCGGAGGAAATCTTCTGCCGCGGCTATCTCTGAGTTTCCACAGCGCGTTGGATGCCACTCTGGGTGGGTATCGTGGTCAATTCAATTGTCTTTGCACTGCTCCATATGGCGAACACCGGAATTTCCCTTCTGGCGCTCTTAAACCTGTTCCTGTTCGGCGTATTTATGAGCGTGTACATGGTGCGCCGCGGCAATCTCTGGGGTGCTTGTGCGATTCACGCGGTCTGGAATTTTGTCCAGGGCAACGTCTTTGGTCTGTAGGTCAGTGGCATTACGTTAACGGATTCCGTACTGCAAATGCAGCAGGAGGACGGCATGACGCTCTGGAACGGCGGCGCGTTCGGTCCGGAGGGCGGACTGTACGTAACCATCGTGCTGGTTGTCGCGATTCTGGTGGTGCTGCTATTCTGCCGCAACCGCGACCTGGGACAACACGCAGATCCAGTTTCCGTACAGCAAGAACTGCTGATCGGGTCGCGCTAAACCGACAACGCAGCGCAGAAGGAAGTACCTATCCACACCCCTAAAAAAACACTGCCACTGTACCCCCAAGTCGGCATACAGTGGCAGTGTTTTTATGTTATGTAATCAATCAAATTGCCCATAGGGCATGTTAAATTAAGCCAAAGTGCCACAGCGCCTTCTCCAGCCCATCGTCCAGCAGATTCGCCGTAACGTAGTCCGCATACGGGTGCAGCATCGGGTGATCGCCCATCGCAATTCCCGTCCCGGCAAGCTCAAGCATCGGGCGGTCGTTGAGACTGTCGCCTATGGCGTAAACTTCGGAGGGCTGCGCGTCCAACAACTTTAGCATACGGCACATCCCCGTTGCCTTGGAACAGCCGCAGGGCACTATTTCCGCGAAGCAATTTCCGCGGTCGATCAGCTCGAACTGCCCCGCGATCCCGTCCCGAAACGCCGCAAGGTCGCTTTCCGCGTCATACCAGACGACAAATTTGTCGATGCACCAGTCCGTCACGCACTCTGGTGGCACATCGGCGCAGGACGTGTGCTTGCTTTCATAGTGGCACAGAAGCATCTCCAGCCCCGGCAGCATGCGCGCCTTCGTGTCATAGTGTATGGTGTCCGGGCATTCGTACAGCACCGCCATACCCGTGCGCCGTACTAGGTCGACAATTTCGTGGCTGCACTGCGGCGTCTGCGTGATATGGAACACGGTTTCGCCGGCATATTCCATCGCTGTACCGCAGCCGTAAATATACCCGTCAAAGCCAATTTCGCGGATATACGGATCGACATTCATGCCGGTGCGTCCAGTATTGATGATCGTCCGGCTGCCTTTCTGGCGTGCGCCGCGAATCGCGCGGACTGCCGACTCCGGCATAAAACCGTCCTCCGTGACGATTGTGCCGTCAATATCAAAGAAAATGATCGTTTGCATGCGAATGCTCCTTTTGGGGTGGGTGATCCTGTATAGTGCAGCGACTGGCTGCACTGCCGCGCGGTCAATTCGCCAAGATGTCGTCACACGTTACATCGTTGCCAACGGATGTGTTTGCGTAATATTGCAAAATCTTGTACGCATTGTTAATCGTAATTTTCCCGTTACCATCCACGTCCGCGGCTTCTTTTTTCACATCCGTCAGACTCGAGTCAAGTCCAGCGGACGTTTTCGCGTACGCCATAAGCGCATTGTAGGCGTCTTGGATTGTGATCGCACCATTGCCGTCCAGGTCGCCGGTGGCGAGGGTAGTTATGGTGGCGGTAGAACTTGTGTTGTAGTGGATTGTGGCGTTTGTGAGGCATGTGTTGCCGCCACCAATTTCAATTCTTTTCTACTGCGACTGTGAGCCAGTGTAGTAGACATCGGTTAGGGAACTGCAGTTATAAAATGCTGTATCATAAATGCTCTTTACATTATCCGGAATAGTGACGGATGTTAAGGATGTGCAATCATAAAATACACCATAATCGATACACTTCACATTGCTCGGAATTGTGATGGATATCAAGGATTCACAGCATTCGAATGCATAACTCCAAATACTCGTCACGTAGCCTGGAATCACAATGGATGTTAGGGATCTACAACCATTAAACACATAAGCCTTAATTTCTGTCACATTGTCTGGAATCGTGATAGATGTTAAGGAAGAACAATTATAAAAAGCATCACTTTCAATGCTTATCACACTGTTTGGGATCGTGATGGAAATTAGAGAGTTACAGTCAAAAAATGCATGACTTCCAATACTTGTCACGCCATCATTTATGTTAATAGAAGTTATACTATCTCGGCTAGAATGCCTAGGCGGATTACTGTAGGCAGAATAATTTTTCATTGTTCCAGTTCCAGAAATCGTCAAAGTGTCATCATGCAAAGTCCAAGTCAAATTATCCCCACAAGTGCCAGATGTTGCTGCTGCTGCCGCACTCGCTGTCAAACCAGTCACGCCCGAAAGCGTCTCGATCCACGCCCCAGCGCCGCCAACCGCGGCACCTGAAGCCAGTACCACGCCAGCCGTCAAGCCAGCCAGCCATTTTTTCAGTCCTGTCACTTTGATTTCCTCTACTTTTATAAAGGCAACCCCGTGCAAAGACCGCCTGCGGCTTTGCACGGCATCTGCTGACATCTTTTCCTTTATATTGCAAAGTTCCTCCTTGCAATACATAAAGTATTGCTGCGTCGTCACTTCACAATCTAAAGAAAAATCTGTTGGCGCATCTGACGCACAATCTTTGTGCGGTGTCGCCTAAACTTTGGCTTCTATAGTTTTCAGTTTCCCACTATCACCACCATACTACCACATTTTCTTCCAAAATGTAAGCTTTTCCGGCGTACCACGCGCGAAAGCCGCCACTTACCTCAAATCTGCCGCAGCAAGCTCGCTATCTCGAGCGCGGACATTGCACAGTCGTAGCCCTTGTTGCCTGCCTTCGTGCCGGCGCGCTCAACCGCCTGTTCGATGGTGTCGGTGGTCAGGACGCCGAAGAGCACCGGAACGCCGGACGACAGACCGACCTGCGCAATACCCTTCGAAACCTCCGCACATACATAGTCGTAGTGGCTCGTAGCGCCGCGAATGACCGCGCCAACGCAGATGACCGCGTCATAGCTGCCCGATTCCGCCAGCTTTTTCGCCGCGAGCGGAATTTCAAACGCGCCGGGTACCCACGCGAGCGCAATGTCATCGCCGTCTACGCCGTGCCGCAGCAGACAGTCCTCCGCACCGCCCACAAGCTTTGTGGTGATGAACTCGTTGAACCGAGATGCGACAATCGCCATGCGCAAACCCTTGCCTTCGTACAGACCTTCAAATGTTTTCATCAGAATAAACCTCCTAGAATTGTTGTATGTCCTCCGCACTTTGCGGAAAAACGCTTTAAGTTATATTTGTGTGCAGCTACTCCCTCACACCTTAAAAATGCAAATAATGCCCCATCTTAAACTGTTTCGTCTTGAGATAGCGCAGGTTTTCCGGCTTTTCGGGGATGTCGATCGGGACGCGCTCTGCGACTGTCAGACCATAGTCCCTCAGCTCCGCGATTTTCTCCGGATTATTTGTCATCAGCCGCAGCGAGGTTACGCCAA
The DNA here is from genome assembly GCA_021203985.1 of Ruminococcus sp. Lineage (GTDB taxonomy): Bacteria > Bacillota > Clostridia > Oscillospirales > Ruminococcaceae > Ruminococcus_C. The sequence continues at coordinate 6,488 of JAJQAB010000111.1, forward strand.
GCTGCTTGAGAATTTGCGCACCGACACTGTAATCGCGCAGATCCGGCGCAAAGCCGAGCTGCACGTTCGCTTCCACCGTGTCCAGCCCCTCTTCCTGCAGCTTGTAGGCGCGGATCTTGTTCAAAAGTCCAATGCCCCTGCCCTCCTGGCGCAGATACACCAGAACACCTCTGCCTGCCTCGTGGATCATATCCAGCGCGCGGCTGAGCTGTTCACCGCAGTCGCAGCGGCACGAGCCGAACATGTCTCCCGTCAGGCACTCCGAGTGCACGCGGCACAAAACCGATTCGCCGTCCGCAACATCACCCATCACCAGCGCCACATGCTCACTGCCCTTGATGGTATCGCGGAAGCCGTACAGTTCGAATTCCCCGTGCGTGGTGGGCAGCTGCGCCTGCGCGATCTTTTCGACAAAGTTGTCGTGTCTCCGGCGATAGCGCTGCAGCTGATCGATCGTGATAAAGGTGAGTGCGTGCTCCTCTGCGAACGCCGCCAGACGTTCGCCGCGCATCATCGTGCCATCGTCCTCCATAATTTCACAGCAAAGCCCGACCTGTGTCAGTCCTGCGAGCCGCAGCAAATCAACCGTTGCTTCGGTGTGGCCGTTGCGTTCCAATACGCCGCCTGGCTTTGCTTCGAGCGGAAACATATGACCCGGCCGCCGGAAATCGCTTGGATGTGCTTCCGGATCTGCCGCCATCCGCGCCGTCAGACCGCGTTCTACGGCGGAAATGCCGGTCGTGGTGTCCTTGTGATCGATGGAGACAGTGAAGGCTGTCTCGTGGTTGTCCGTGTTGTGCGAAACCATTGGTTTTAGCCCGAGCCGCGTCACATTGTCGTGGCTCATGGGCATACAGATCAGCCCCTTAGCAGTGCTTGCCATGAGGTTGACGTTTTCGGTTGTAGCGAATTGTCCGGCGCAAATGAGATCGCCTTCGTTTTCGCGATCCGGGTCATCCGTGACCAGGATACATTTTCCGGCGCGTAGATCCTCCAGCGCCTGTTCGATGGTTTGATATTCCATAATGCATTACCTCCTGTTATACTATGATCAGTCGTACACACAGCCGCCATACTCCAGCATCAGAATTACCAGATCATACGCCGAATGCGTGAGAATGGGTACGATGAGACTTTTGCTTTTGAGAAATAGCACGCTAAAGCAGACGCTGAGCAGCAGGATCGTGAGGAATCCGCCTGAGAGAAACATCGCAGCGCACGTGCCTTGGCGAATCCACTTAGGCAGGTGGATCGCGAGAAAGAGCAGCGCGTTGACGGCGACTGCGGCGTAAGGGTGCGTTTTGGCGTAAGTGGTATTCAGCATCCATCCGCGAAAGACCGTCTCTTCGGTCAGCCCCACAAACAATACCACGAGCACCGTGGGCAGTGTGAGACTGGCGCGATCGTTAAGACTCTGGAAATCGCCGCTTAGCAGCAGCGCATAACAAGCGGCAACAGGTACGGTAAGCAACCACAGCGCGTTTTTGCTGCGCAGATGAAACAGTTCTTTCGGCGGCACGTACGCACGATCCGCAAAGTGCCGGATCAGCAGCAGCGCCGGCAGCGTCCAGATGAGATTTTTCAGTAGTACGTCTGTCAGCAGAACGCGCACTGTCTCGCTCGAAATCCGCGCCTCCAGCACCGGCACAAGCAGTAGCTGTACCAGCGCCCACGCCAGGAAAAAGAGCGGATAAAAGATCCATAGCGCAGCGTGTTTGGAAAACTGCGCAGAATGCTTTGCCATTTGTAGAGTGCCCCCATTTCTGTTGGAAACCGTATGCAAAAGCAACAGAAAAATCATGCTTTCACGCAGAAAGTTTATGCGAAAATGCCGTTGCATTTTGCCGCGCGATGTAATAGAATAAGCAATGTTGTGAAAATACAAAATAATGTAAGTAAACATAAACGACACAAGTGGTGCTTTTGCACGTAAATCTGATCACGGAAACTATGTATTCCCCATCAGATCGTGCAAGGTATCGCTTGTGTTTTTTTGTTTGCGGAAAAGGAGAAATTTTTATGCCAAGAAACCAATTTCAACGAATGATTTTCGCACTGCTGACCGTTGTGATCACGGTGCACGGCTATGTATTCTACAGCCTGTATGTCGTGAATGGTTCGACATTGATGGAAGCAACCGGCGCAGACAGTGTGCTGCACGCGATTCAGGCACAGGGCGGCGTTTACATGTTCGGTCACATGCTGCCGATCTGGGCAGTCGTTCTGATCGAATTCTGCTTTGCCTATGCGCTCGAATGTCTCATGGGAAGTCTCTGTTCGTTTAAAATCGCCTGCCGCGTGTTTCGCTCTCCGAAGTATGTGCACCTGATAATCTTCGAGACGATGATTATCAGCGTGATAGTTCTGCTGATGTGCCCGACCATGAGCCTGATTGCATCGCTGATGTATTATCCGTATTACAACGGCTTCCATCTGGCAACGCTGCTGGCGAATTGGCTGAAGCTTGTCTGCTACAATTTCCCGTTTGCCTTTTTCTCACAGCTGTTCTTCATTCAGCCGTTCGTACGCGCCGCGTTTCGCGTGCTGTTCCGCAAGGACATTGCCAACCGCGAGAAAATGGCAGCGCCTGCCGCCTAAACTCCAGAACGTGACCATTCGTCCTTGTCCCTTCCCGGGGCAGGGATTTTTTATGCTCTCACGATAGAAATCCGCTCTTGCGCAGCAGATCCGCGGTGACACCCGTTTCCTTTGGCTGCATTAGCTTTTCCACATATTTTCCGATGATGTCGGTTTCCAGGTTGACCATCTCCCCCGGGCGATGCCGCAGCAGCGTAGTTTCCTCGCCGGTGTGGGGGATCAGGCTCACGGTAAAGTCGCTGCGCGTCACCTGCACCACAGTGAGACTAATACCGTCAATCGCAATCGAATCCTTTTCCACCACATAACGCAGCAGCTGCGGCGCGGCGGAAATCGTCACGAGCTTGGCGTTTCCCTCGGGCTGAATCGCGCGGATCATTCCCGTGCCGTCAATATGCCCTGCCACAAGATGACCGCCGAACCTGCCGTTTGCCGCCATCGCGCGTTCTAGATTGACCGCACTGTCGGTTTTTAGCTGCCCCAAGTTGCTGCAGCGCAGTGTTTCGGGCATGACGTCCGCCGTGAAGGAATCGCCGCCAATACGAATGACGGTGAGACAAACGCCGTTCACCGCAATGCTGTCGCCAATCTGCGTCCCCTCGAGCACCCTAGACGCCGCAAGCTCCAGCTCACAGCGGTGCGGTGCTGTGGTCAGCCGCCGAACCGTGCCCACTTCTTCGATAATTCCAGTAAACATCGCCACTCACTCCTTTTTTTCATATTCCAGCAACAAATCGTCCCCGAGCCGCGTGACACTTGGCGCGCCGAAACGCATCGCCTGTGACGGGTCGGCAATCCCCATGCACCCGACCGGCGACAGCCCATCGCCGCCGAACAGCTTTGGCGCAAGGTAGACCTGCAAGCGATCCACACACGCCGCCCTGCACGCCGCCGCGTGAATTGCCGCGCCGCCTTCGATCAGAACGCTGTCGATTCCCTGACGCCCGAGCATCGCAAGACTTTCCTGCATCGAAACGTGTCCGTCCTGTGCGGACACCTCCCGAACAATCACACCGCGCGCTTCAAGTGCCGCCTTTTTTGCGGTATCTAGTGCGTGACAGCAGACAACCACGGGGATTTCTGACGCAGTCTGCACGAGCCTACAGTCAAGCGGTATGCGCAGATGCGTATCCAGCACCACACGCACCGGCTGCGAAGGGTTCTTGCACCGGCAGTTCAGCATCGGATCATCCGCCAGAACTGTGTCGATCCCCACGCAAATCGCCGCCACGCGCTTTCGTGTCTGCTGTACGTGCGCGCGCGCCAATTCGCCGGTCACCCATTTCGATGAGCCGCCGGCACAGGCGATCTTGCCGTCCGCGGTCATGGCGTATTTGAGAATCGTATAGGGCATGCCAGTTGTGATATAGTGAAAGAAAATCGGGTTGAGCGCATCGCACTGTGCACGGAGAAAATCCGTGACGACTTCGACCCCATTTTCTCGCAGAAACTGCACGCCCTTTCCAGAAACCAGCGGATTCGGGTCGCGTGAGCCGATATAGACCTTGTGGATGCCGCTTTGCAGAATCGCCTCGGTACAGGGCGGCTGCTTTCCGTGGTGACAGCATGGCTCGAGCGTGACGTAGAGCACCGCGCCCGCAGGCGACTGTGTGCAATTTTGTAGTGCATGGCGTTCGGCGTGCAGATCACCGTACTTTGCGTGCCAGCCCGCGCCGATGATGCGGCCGTCTTTGATGATCACCGCGCCAACGAGCGGATTCGGATTCACAAAGCCTATGCCGCGCCGGGCGAGCTGTATGGCGCGCTGCATATAAAACGTATGCGGTGTCATTGTGTGATCCCTTCCTTTCGATAAATAGACAAAAAGCGCCTGCCGACCAGTAAAGCAATTACCGCAGGGCAGGCGCAGCACTGTACACAGGGCACAGATCAATGCAGCATATGGGGGAAACGTGTGGTCACGCACTGCTTCTCTCATCCGGACTATACCGTCGGTTTCGGAGTCGCACCGAATCAGCCAAAAGGCTCGCAGACTGCAAACAAATTTCATCGTCTGATCACTGCCGGTTATGGATTATACATTACCCTGAAGCATCAAATATCGAGGGCGGCACCGCTGCAAAGCGCGCCGCCGCCGTTTTCTCTGTGAATAGTATAGCACCAGCGGAAGCATTTGTCAAGGCACTGCGGAAATGTTTTTTGGCTGCTCCTCGCGCCCCCTTGCTTTTTCCCAAAAACTGTGGTATATTAAAAATAGTACAAGATAACACAAAACCGCAGGGAAAAAGGAGAGGGAAACCATGATTCGATTGATTGCGTCCGATATGGACGGAACATTGCTCGACCCGGAAAAGCAGCTGCCGCCGCAGCTTCCGGCGCTGATGGCGGAGCTTTACCGCCGGGATGTCGTCTTTGCCGTGGCGAGCGGCAGGTCGCGCGTGGCGCTGACGTCACTGTTCGGCAATCTGGCGGAGGAAACGTTCTTCCTCTGCGACAACGGCGCATGCGTGATTGTACCGCACCGTCCACCGATTCTGACGACACTTCCGCAGCAGGCAGTACGGCAAGTCCTCGACCTCTGCCGGACGCTTCCGCACACCGTGCCGGTGCTCTGCGCCTTTCACCACATCGATTTCCCCGAGGACGCCGCGCCTGCCGTGCAGGAAGAAATCAGCCGGTTTTATCGCAATTTCCGCGCCGTCCCCTATACGCAGCTCTATCAGATGGAAGAGCCGGTACTCAAAATTGCGCTGTATGATCCGCAGACGCTCAAATTTGTCACCGTTCCGGCGGTGCGCGATGCGCTTGGGGACGCGTATGAACAGATAGTTTCCGGTGCGTGCTGGATGGACGTGATGCAGACGGGTGTCACAAAGGGCGCGGCACTGCAGCAGCTGCAGCAGTGTCTGGGCGTGTCAGCGGCGGAGACGATGGTGTTCGGCGACTATGACAACGACACCTCCATGTTCCTCTGTGCCGCGCACAGCTACGCAATGGCGAATGCGCCGGAACGTGTGCGAAACTGCGCGAAATTCTGCGCACCGTCCAATGCGGAAAACGGCGTGATTCGGGTGATCTGTGAGCAGTTAGGGATACGTTTGCAAAGTCTCTGCGATGCGTAAGCTTTGGCACACGCGGCGAAGAATTCGCCCGGATTTTATGCCGTTTCGCGTAGATTTTACGCGGTCTTTACAAAAAGCTATTTACAAATCCACGTGCATATGTTATACTATTTTTGATGATTCTGCCACACTTTTCGGCAGAATTCGCAAAGACAATTTGCATGGGAAACATGCGAAATGAGTTTTGAACCGCTCCCCAAAAGTTAGACAATGTGGTATAATATAAATATACCCA
>JAJQAB010000028.1:0-1768 GCA_021203985.1 Ruminococcus sp.
CCACACCAGTCGTGCTGGTGCTGTCCATGTACTGGAAGCGCGGCGATTCAACCCAAGCCACTTCGCCATCGGAAATCGTCCAACCGCCGTCCATTGCCTTGTCTGCCCAGGTAACCGGGAATTCATAGTACCATACGCCGTCATCATATTGCTTTTCCAAGCCGTATTCTTCCGCGATCGCTTCTACGGTTTCCTCGTCCGGGATTTCGAAGAGGATCTCGAACAAGCCGGTATCTACCGGGCTTGTTGCTCGCTGCAGGTTGCTTGCTGCCATCTTTACATACGGTGATGCAGAAGAATCCCCTGCATAATATGCCTACATTTCCGACAAGTTAACGACCGAGCTGTCGCCAAACGTCCAATAAGCACTGTAGCCTTCATCCAAAGCCGTGAGGTTTACGAGCTTCGCAGTGACCTCCGGCAAAACGAATGCACAGCTAATACCCCAGCTGCTGGCATCTACGTCATCATCTGCGGTAACATAAGCGGTGAATTCCTGTCCCTGTTCGCCGAATGCGGCAATCTCTTCGCCGTTTGCGTCAACACTGCCAGCCGGATACATGTAAACCGTATCAAGTACCATGTTGATCGGCATGGTTTCTTCTGTGGTGGTTTCAGTAATTATGATCGCGCCGCTCGATACAGACGGCGTGGCGTCATCCAGAACAGCCGCTACATTGCCGTCAGCGTTCTTTGTCGTAGCGGTCAAATTATAGACGCTGCCTTCTGTCGCGGAGGGGTCAACTGTTACCGTGATGTAACCCACGTCCGCGCCATCGATTTCAGCAGTTTTAGTAATCACTGAAAACCATATGAACTGACCGTTTACAGCAGCTGCGCACAGACCACCAGCGTCATTCGAACCTGCAGCAAAGGTCAAGTTATCATCCAATGTGATACCAAATGCCAATTGAGTAAACGAAGTGCCAACAGTGATCGGAACTTGTGCCTGGTAGTCCGCCGCTTCCAGCTCATCAAGAGTCAGTTCAACAGTGCCAACGGAGATAGAATTTGTGCCTGAAACTTCCGTTGAAGAATCGGTGATTATAATCGCGCCGCTCAATACAGACGGCGTGGCGTCATCCAGAACAGCCGCTTCATTGCCGTCAGCATCCCTTATTGTGGCAATCAAGCTGTAGGTGCTGCCTGCTGTCGCAGAGGGGTCAATCGTCACTTTGATATAACCCGCGTCATCGCCATCGATTGCCTTCATAGCAGTTGCCGGGAACCATGTGAACTTACGATTTGCAACAGCTGCGCACAGACCGCCAGCGGTGTTCGATCCCTCGACAAATGTCAGACCATCATCAAGTATGATACCGAATGCCAAATTGTTAAGCGAAGTGCCCGCAGTGATCGGAACATCTACCTGATAGTTCGCCGCAGCCAGTTCATCAAGAGTCACCTCAACAGTGCCGACAGAGATCGTGTATCTCGTCTTGGTCGTACTTGTTGCAGTGGACACAGCGTCATCCGCACAGTGAATTGTGGCGCTTGTGAGGTAATCGTTTCCGCTTCGAATCATGATCTGTTCCCACTGTGATACTGTACTGGTATAGTAGACATCCGTTAAGGCGTTACAGCACAGGAACGCATTATTTTCAATGTATGTTACACTGCTTGGAATCGTGATGGAGGTTAAGGAACTGCATTTCAGAAATGCTTGATCCCCAATGCTTTTCACGCTGTCCAGAATCATATAAGACGTATTCGTTTTGCCGGCTGGGTAGCAAATCAATGCCACCAGATCTTTATCGAACAAAACGCC
>JAJQAB010000028.1:1868-12283 GCA_021203985.1 Ruminococcus sp.
TACGCTGCAATAAGCAGAATTGTTATCATCAACAATAATAAACGTTAAGGAATCGCAGCTATAAAACACATAATCCCCAATACTTGTCACGCTGTCTGGAATCGTGATGGTGGCTAAATCATCGCAACCATAAAACGCCCAGCGTGCAATACTCGTCACTGCCACCCCATCAATCTCACTCGGGATCTCCAAATCGCCTGTCGCAGACGTAGGGCAATCCGCAATTTCGATCGTGCTATCGTCTAAATAATCATACGACAAATTCTCATACGTTGCCGCACTCGCCGCGATCGTCCCCTGCGGCATCAAGAGCGAGAGGCTTTCCAGCGGTACGCTCATCAGGCACAGTGCTCCTGCGAGAAGCGCCACCGCGCGTTTTTTTCCATGTTTTCATATTCCTCGTCCTTTCATTTTTTCGAGTGCCCGTCTGGGTTGCCTCTGTTTTGATTCTGCCGCGTTAGGCTTACACGGTGTCGCCTTACGCAGTGACACCTAGTGACACCTATATTATAATACCTTCCCCGGAAAATGGCAAGCGTTTTTTGCGCGCGGGCTGAAATTTCAGGATCGCTTGCCGTGCCGACCTTTCTCAATTACATAGATGTCCGATCGCAATGCTATGTTTTTTCGGAAAAAGGCTTGACATCGGTTTTTCTTTATGCTATGATAGCATTGGGTCAAGATGGATCAGATGGCTTCGCACAAGCTATCTGAAAGGAATGTATGTTATGAAAATTCATGAAATTCAGGAAGAAATTCTGCGGCTGAAGCAGGAGCGCAATTTTTGCATTCTGGCGCACAGCTATCAGACCAGCGATATTACGGAAATTGCAGACTTTACTGGCGACTCCTACGCACTAAGCGTGAAGGCGAAGGAGACGAAGCAGCAAAACGTCCTCATGTGCGGCGTGCGGTTTATGGCGGAAACTGTGAAGATTCTCTCGCCGGAAAAACACGTCTTTTTGTCGAGTCCTGATGCTGGCTGCCCGATGGCGGAGCAGATGGACTGCGATCTGATTCGTCAAGTGAAGATGAAGTACCTGAACTATACGGTCGTTGCCTATATCAACACCACCGCGGCGCTGAAAACCATCTGCGATGTCTGTGTCACCTCCTCCTCTGCGGTGCGGATTGTGTCGCAGCTGAGCAATGAGAAGATCCTTTTCATCCCGGACTGCAACCTCGGCGCGTATGTGCAAAAGCAGCTGCCGAACAAAAAGATCAAGTTCTTACAGGGCGGATGTCCGGTGCATGCGGCGATCACGGTGAAGGATGTCGCACAGGCAAAGGCGGCGCACCCGAACGCGCTGCTGCTCGTGCACCCTGAATGCCGTCCTGCGGTCTGTGATACGGCGGATTATGTCGGCTCGACTTCCGGCATTCTGCAGTACGCGATGCAGTCGAAGGCGAAGGAGTATCTCATCGGCACGGAAATCAGCATTGCGCAGACGCTGCAAAACGCCTGTCCGGAAAAGCGTTTCTATCCGCTGTCCAAGAACCTGATTTGCCAGAACATGAAGGCGACTTCACTGATGGATGTTTACCACTGTCTCCGTGATGGCGAGGGGGCGGAAATCCAGCTCGATCACGCCACGATCGCCAAGGCGCGGCTTTGTATTGACCGCATGATTGCGCTGAGAGGCTGATGCATGAGCGATTTGTGGACATTCACGCACCTGCTTTTCGGCCTCGATGGGACGCTGACCGATTCGAAGCCCGCTATTCTGCGCTGCGTGCAGTATGCTCTGGAGCAGTGCGGCTGTCCGGAGACGGACGAGGAGAAGCTCGCGCCCTTCATCGGGCCGCCGCTGTTCGAGTCGTTTCAGCAGATTATCAGCATGAATCCGGAGCAAGCGACTTTTGCGGTGCAGCAATATCGGGAACGCTTTTCCCGTGTGGGCATGTTTGAGAACGCCGTTTATGATGGCATTCCGGAACTATTGACGGTGCTGCGGAAGGCAGGGTTTACGCTGGCGGTGGCGACTGCGAAGCCAGAGGTTTATACGCTGCAGATTCTCGAGCACTTTCAGCTCACCGGTTTTTTCACTGCAATTGCCGGAAGCGATATTAGCCGCGAGGGCGAAACCAAGGCAGACGTGATCCATCTGGCACTGCAGCGGCTTGGGCTGCCACAGCAAAACGCGCCGGGCGTAGTGATGATCGGCGATCGCAAGCACAATGCCATCGGCGCGCATACGTGCGGACTACCCTGCGTGGGCGTTGGATATGGCTATACGCCGGAGGGTGAGCTGGCGGCGTACGGTGTGGACGCGTATGTGCCAACGATCGATGCGCTGGGAGCGATGTTTTTGCCGCAGATGACTACCACCAACTGAGCACTGTTTAAGTACTGTGATTTTATGACAAGAAATCTTCTCTCAGCTTTGAGAGAAGCTTTTTTCTTCCGTGAAACCTATACCTGGGAAATTCCGAGAATTTCCGCCGTTTTCGTCTGCGTCAGTTCTCGAAAATAGCGCAGTTCCAACAGCGCCCGATCCTGCTGCGGCAGCTGTGTCATCATCTGGCACAATGACAGGCGGTCGCCGATTTGCTGATCCTGCGCCTCGACTGGGATTTCAAACTGACCGTCCTCTTCCTCGTCCTCACTGCGCGTCAGCGACAGCGGCGTCTGCGTCACGTAGAGCGCTTCGGCACAGTCGTGTATACTCTCACCGCTGAGGCCGCTTAGCTCGGAAAGTGTCGGCGAACGCCTCTGTTCCTGCTCGAAGGTTTCCTCTAGGCGCTGTAGCTTCGCGGCGCGCTCTCACAAACCACGGCTTACATGGATCATGCCGCCGTCACGAAACAGGCGCTTGATTTCGCCGAGAATCACCGGAACGGCATAGGTTGAAAACTATACACCACGATCGCAGTCGAACGCCTTGACTACCTTGAGCAGTCTGAAGCAGCCTGCGGAATACAATTCCTCGTATGGAATGCCACGGCTGCGGAAACGATTCGCACACAGATGTACCAGACCGAGATGATCCTCCGCACGCAGCGGCGCTACTTTTTCCGGCATAGCGGTTTCCCCAGCTTTTTGCGCAAAGTGACCGTTGTGCCAACGCCAGCTTTGCTTTTCACCTGGAGCTGATCCATAAAGGTCCCCATCACCGCGAAGCCCAGCCCTGCGCGCTCCTCTTCCGGCGCTGTGGTAAAGAGCGGCTGCATCGCCTGCTCTACGTTTTCGATCCCACAGCCGAGATCCTTCACGCGCAGGTAGACCTCGCGGTTTTCCAACAGCTTGATATGTAATTCCACATTACCCGTTCCGGTGCGATAGCCGTGCACAATGGCGTTCGTCACAGCTTCAGAAACCACCGTGCGAATATCGGCAAGCTCCTCCACCGTGGGATCGAGCTGCACAAAAAAACGCGGAAACGACTGCCCGCGCCGTGTGCTCGTTCTCCGAAATCGCCGGAAACACAAATTTCACTGCGTTTAACGTTTTCATGTGATTCCCCCTTTTTCTATTCGATCGCGCCGTTCGATTCGGGCGTCGTATTTTGGATCTGCGCGATGCGTTCCATTCCAGAAATGTGCATTACACGGCGAATGTGCACCGGCGGATTGCGGATCACGACCTCGCCGTCGATTTCTTCCATAGCGCGATGGCGTCCCATAATCAGACCGATGCCGGAGCTGTCCATAAACGTCACGCCCCCGAAGTCCAGAATCAGCGTTTCTGGCTAATTTTGCGCAATCATTTCATCAATCTCAAGCCGCATTGGTCCGGCACAGTGATGATCGATCTCGCCGCTGAGCATTACGATCGGCGTCCGATCCTTCGTCCGAAGCTCTACTGCCATAACAAATACTTCCTTTCCTTGAAGTGCGGTGCTGTCCTGTCTTTTGAACAGCTTGTCTCTATTATACCGCAGCCGCCTGTCTGTATTTGTCGTTTTGGTGCAATCGATCCACAACTCACACCACAAAGGAGGATTCCCCTATGACAAACCCTGTCCGACTCGGCAGCCTTACACTGCCCAAGACCGCAATGCTCGCACCGATGGCAGGCATTGCCGACACCGCTTACCGGCTCTTGTGCCGCTCGTTTGGTGCGGCGGCGACTGTTAGCGAAATGGTCTCCGTCAAGGGTCTGTGCTATGGCGACAAGGCTTCTGCGGCGCTATGCACGATCACGCCCGAAGAGCGCCCCATGGGACTGCAGCTGTTCGGCAGCGAAGCGGAATTTGTCGGGCGTGCAGCGGCGCTGGTACAGCAGTTCGAGCCGGACTGGATCGACCTCAACATGGGCTGTCCGGTGCACAAGGTGGTGGCGACTGGCACGGGAAGTGCTCTGATGCGCGACATTCCCCTTGCCCAGTCGCTGATACGCGCCGCCGTCCGCGAAAGCGGCGTTCCGGTTTCGGTGAAGTGCCGGCTCGGATGGGACGACAGCACGCGCAATGTTGTTGCCTTTGCTAAGGCGATGGAGGACGCAGGAGCGGCGTGGATCACGATTCATGGCAGGACGAAGGCACAGCTCTACAGTGGCAGTGCGGACTGGAACGCGATTCGGGACGTCAAACGCGCCGTTCGGATTCCCGTGATCGGCAACGGCGATGTCCGGTCGGCAGCGGACTGTCAGGCGATGTATGAACAGACCGGCTGTGATCTCGTGATGATCGGGCGCGGCAGCTATGGAAACCCGTTTCTGTTTCGAGAAATCGCGATGCGTGCCGCAGGGCGTACGGTCGATCCGCCCACGCTCGAGGAGCGCATGGAGGTTATGCTGCGCCATGTGCGGCTGATCTTAGCGTGCAATCCGCAAAAACCGTCGGAAGTGGCGATTCGGAAGGCGCGGAAGCATACTTCGTGGTATATGACGGGGATGCCACATGCGGCACAGCTGCGCGCAGCGTGCTTCCAGATCTCCTCCTATGAGGACGCACAGCGCTGCGCGGAGATGGCGCTAGGCAGTGAGCGATGAGCCGAAAGACAACATAAAAAAGGCATTTCATCGGGGAGCAAGCGTTCCCTTTGAAATGCCTTTTCTTTTCGTGTGTTGTGTTAGGACTTGTACAGCGGCGTGCGGTTTTCGAGTGCCTTAAATAAAGTTACCTCGTCCGCGTATTCCAACGTGCCGCCCACCGGCAGACCAAACGCCAGGCGCGTCACGGTAAGTCCCAGCGGTTCGAGCAGCTGCGCCAGGTACATTGCGGTCGCATCACCTTCTACGGTGGGGTTGGTTGCCATAATCACTTCGCTGACATCGCCCTGGTTGATCCGCGCCAGCAGTTCGCGCATGCGCAGCTTGTTGGGGGTAATGCCGTCAATGGGCGAAATCAGACCGTGCAGGACGTGGTATACGCCACGATATTCTCCCGTGCGCTCCAGCGCCGTCACGTCCTTCGGACTCTCGACCACGCAGATCGTACTGTGATCGCGCTGGTCGTCCGCACAGATCGGACAAAGCTCCAGATCCGTCAGATTCTGACAGCACGGGCAAAAGTGAATGTCGCGCTTTGCCGCCAAAAGTGCATCCGCAAACGTCTGTACCTCTTCCTCGGGTCGGGAGATAATCGAGTACGCAAGCCGGTGCGCCGTTTTCATGCCAATGCCCGGCAGCTTGGCAAACTCCTCCGCCAAAAGTTCCAGCGGAAGCGCATAGTAACCCGACATATGACCTTAAAACAGATCCGGAAGCGATACGCCGCCGGTCACCTTGCTCATTTCGGTTTCCGTGACTTCTTCAACCTGATTGATCGCTTCATTTACCGCGCTGATGATCAGATCCTGGAGCATATCGATGTCCTCGGGATCGACAACCTCCGGCTTGATTTCCAGAGACTGGATCGTTTTCTTCCCGGACACCGTGACGGTCACTGCACCGCCGCCGGATGTCGAAGTAAAGCTTCTCGCCTCGATGTCCTCCTGCAGTTCAGAGATTTCATCCTGCATCTTCTGTGCCTGACGGATCATGGCGTTCATGCTCTGCGCGCCGCCCTGGTTCTGTTTCGGTAATCTTGCTTTCATGGGAAAATCGTTCCTTTCGTTTCTCTTAAAATTAAAATTTCTGGAAGCCGTCCGCCGCGGCAGAAGGTCGTCCCCTATCGCTGCGCCCCGTTCGATCGACCGGAGCGATGATTGCAAATTCGTTTCGTACCGCGTCATTCGGGCGCGGTATCTAAGTGGCTGTCAATTGCCTTGCGCAAAAGCGACTGCGCCTTGGATTCCTTCTGCTCGGGTTCGGTGCACTTCGCACGAATCCGGTATTCCACGCCGAGAAACTGCTTTACTGTTTCGCGCAGAGAAACCGCGTTTTCCTTGTTTTTCAAAAGTGTGAGGAAAAAGCGATTTTTCGCGACAATCAGCATGGTATTCCCTGCGACAAACGCGCTCGACTCGGAGAGACTGCCGGAAACCGCAGGATTCACCTCGGCGTATGCCGCGAGAATTTCCGGCCAGTTCGCTACGGGCTGAAAGTCCGAAGCATTGAGCGGTTCAGCACTTTGCTCAGCAGCCGGCATTTCCGGCGGTAGTGCGGCGTGTGGTGTCGCAGTCTGTGCCGAAGCCTGTGCCTGCGCCGGTGCAGCCGCTAGTGCTTGTGACGCACGAAGTCCAGGGGTCGCCATCGACAGCAGTGTCATTTCCAGCTCAACCCGTTTCCCCGGATTGCGCTGCATCCGCTCCCGGCAGTCCTGCAGTGCAGAAAGCTGCGCGAGAATTTCCTCGAGTGACGACTGCTGTGCAAGCGCCTGTACACGCAGCAGCTCGTCCGGCAGACAGGTCAAAAGCTCGAGCGAACCGGACTGTGCCTTGATCAGTATCAGATTGCGCAGCTGTTCGAGCAGCTCGTCACAGAGCCGCACCATGTCCTTGGACTGGTCATAGAGCACGCCGGTGCACTGCAGTGCCTTTGCCGGATCGTGCTGCTGGATTGCCTCGAGAATCGTAAAGACGCTGTCCCGTCCAGCCACGCCGGCGGTCTGGGTCACGCTCTCCGCGGTAATTTCACCGCCAACAGACGCGCACTGATCGAGCAGCGACAGCGCATCGCGCATACCGCCATCGGAAAGGTGTGCAATCAGCTGCGCCGCATCTTCGGAAAGCGGCAGCTGCTCCTGCTCGGCGATCCATTGCAGGCGCACGACAATATCCGCACTGCGAATCCGATGGAAGTCGTAGCGCTGACACCGGGAAATGATCGTTGCCGGAACTTTGTGCACCTCGGTCGTTGCGAGAATAAACTTCACATACGGCGGCGGCTCTTCCATCACCTTCAATAGTGCCCCCCAAGCGCTTGGCGAGAGCATATGCACCTCGTCAATGATGTACACCTTATAGCGGCAGCGCTCGGGCAGATAAACCGTCCCTTCGCGCAGATCTCGCACGTCCTCCACGCTGTTGTTCGAAGCCGCGTCAATTTCGACTAGGTCACTGAGCGCGCCGCGTTCCGCCTCCTGGCAAATCTCACAGGAAAGACAGGGGTTGCCGTCCGCATCGGGGTGGAGACAATTCACCGCCTTTGCCAAAATCCGGGCGCAGGTCGTTTTTCCCGTACCGCGCGATCCGGTGAACAGATACGCATGCGCCGTGCGATCCTCTTTGAGCTGATTGCGAAGCGCGGTGGTGATATGCGGTTGTGAAATCACGTCCTCGAAGGAATGCGGACGCCATTTTCGATATAAAGCCTGATACAAACGCGCACCTCCCTTTCGCGGAAAAATTCCGGAACATAGGTGTGCAGGTTGACTGCGGCACACAAAACAATCCGTTTAATGCTGCTCGGTTCCCCGCCTGACATGGTTCACGGTGCTTTGTTGCACAGGACCCGCACACCTATATTCTGGAATCCGTTCCTGATACCAATGCATCAAATAAATATATTATAGCACAGCTCCGCAGAAAATGCAAGCGTTTTTTCGAAAATTCATAAAATGTTGCCATTATGCCAGATTCGTTTGTGGAAAAACATGCCGTGGGGCGGTTGACGATTGTATTTTTTTATGGTATAATCATAGTATATCGATAAAAACGTGCCCAATCCGGGCTTTCTTGCGATCTGTCCGTACAGATGATCTGCGGAGGGAATTATGAAACATTTTCGAAACTTGGCCAACTGGCTCTGCTGTACTGCCGCGTTTCTCTTCTGCGGCATGTCCACAAACGGCATAAGCGTGCTGTCTGCGCTGGCACAGGAAACGGCACAGACTACTGACTTTTCCTTGGCGCAAATTTCCTGGGAACAAAACGGCGAGCTGCTTACGCCCTGCGCGACCGATGCGGACGGCGATGCGGTGACGCTGCCGGAAACGGCGATGGATGCGGCTGCTGGCGCACTGCGCGGCGCGGAATCGTCCGATGAAACCGAAACGCAGCTGCCCACGTTCTACAGCCTGCTCGATGTTGACGGGGAAAGCTATATCACTTCCGTCAAGGATCAGGGCGCATCTGGGCTTTGCTGGGCGTATGCCGCAATCGGCGCGTGTGAATCAAACATCTTGACGCAGGGGCTGACTATTCCGGAGGAATGGCTCAGTGACGAGGGCGAACTCGACCTGTCCGAAGCGTCCCTGGCGTGGTACATTTATACTGAGCGTATGCAGCTCGGCGATCTGGCGAGCGGCGATTATCTGACCCTTGACGGCAAGGGCGTAGGCGGCGGCAACGCAACGATTGCGAGCTTTGCAATGGCTGCCGGAATTGGCACGCAGCTCGAACAATATCTCCCGATGTCCGACTGGGACGAGGGCTATTCGGAGTATCAGCGCTACACTTCGTATTACGAGATGGAAAGCTCCGACATCATCTGGGAGCTAGAAGAAGGCGCGGAGGATCTGATCAAACAGTGGATCGTGGAAACTGGAGCGGTGAGCGCTTCGTACTACTCCTCCGGCACGTACTACGACAACGGCACTTCCTCGGCGTACTATCAGACGCGCTACGGAAGCAACAACGCGGATCACGCGGTTTTGATTGTGGGATGGGATGACGACTATTCCGCAGAGAACTTCCAGAGCGGCACGCAGCCCGAACGGGACGGCGCGTGGCTTGTGCGCAACAGCTGGGGCACGGACGACTATGGCGGCTATTTTTGGATGTCCTATGACGAGCCGTCTCTATGCGAGCTGGCGCGCTTCGAGATGACAGAAGTGCAGGATCAGGAGATTCGCTATCAGTATGACGGCGGCGCTTCCTACTCCGGCATCGTTTCGAGTGCGGCGGCAAATGTATTCACCGCGGAAACGGACTGTACGCTCAGCTCCGTGATGTTCCCGATCAGCTCTTTAAGCGAATCGCACGTACGCTATACCATTTCGATCTATCTACTCGGGGACGATGCGCAGACGCCGGAGGACGGGACACTGCTCTACACGACCGCTGGGATTACGACATACAGCGGCTATAAAAACATCGCGCTCGACACGCCGGTTGCAATACAGAAGGGCGAAACGTTTGCTGTTGTGCTGTCGCTCGGCCGTGTACAGGCAACGGACAGCCGACCATATACCACGATCGAATCCAATATGGAAGATTCCGTGGCTTCAGTGCAGTGCCTTGTGCGCGAGGGGCAGAGTTATATCCAGGACAGCGCCGGATCGTGGTACGATATCGTTGATCTACAGAGTATGACAAACAGCAGCGGTGTGCTTGCGTATGCGGATTTGGGGAACGTTGCGCTGAAGGTGATTGCGGAGGCGTCTGAAACGGAGAACAATACAGCGCAGCTCGAGGCGGCACTGAGCTACGGCGCAACGGACGAAACTGCAGGGGAGTTGTATCAGCTTGCCTATGCCGCAGCGATTGCACTTCCGGAGGACGTGGCGCAGTGGGAGATCGACAACGCCGCCGCCAATCTGCTTGCAGGGCTGGAACAGGATGGTCTGATCCAGTTCCCGAAGCTGCTCTATCTCTCCCACAGCTATCTGCGCGGCGATGTGGATTTAGACGACACGGTGACGATTCTAGACGCACACGAAGCGCTTTTGGCGTATTCGCAGGAAAGTGTCGGGATTTTGGCAACGCTGCTTCCAGCACAGGTGGCGGCGGCGGATATTGACGAAAGCGGCACACTCTCGATCTGGGATGCCTACTGGATTCTCCTGTATTACGCGAGCGAAAGCGCCGGCATGACGCCGGACTGGGAGACGCTAACCGGCGGATAACGCAAACAGCGCCACGCGGTGCCGCGGATTTTTCAGATAACCATAGATAAGTTTCCCCCTGGCAATGGATTGCTGGGGGGATTTTTGTGCGCGTCACGCCGCTTACAGCGCTGCCCGAAAATATTCACCAAAAAACGGGCTGGAATTTCTATATATTTGGGCTTTAAGATTTTTGAAAATTGTAGAGTTGTCAATGACTGTTACACGCGCTCGAAAAAGCAAGATGTTAAACGAGTTGGAATGGAATCAGGCACGATGGAGGAGCCGAAGGCGACGAGAGAGTGCCTGATTCCGGGCGCGGCT
>JAJQAB010000019.1 GCA_021203985.1 Ruminococcus sp.
CTTTGCATAAAATTCGGTTTCTAGTTTTATCTAACTTTTTGGGGTCGGTTCATTTTTGGGTGTGGTCTTTTTGCTGTGCGACCGTTGTAACCTATCACAAAAAAGTTCTTGCATTTTTTCATGAAATATGCTATAATATAATTGTATTGTTGTGCATTCGCATGCGGTTTTTGGTGAATTGGATGCGGATGGATGGACTTTGATGGATTTCGCTGTCGGTGCAATGCTTTGTTGTGCTTGCATGGCGGTCGATTACCTTTATATGAGAAAGGAAAAAATTATGAAGAAGAAAAATAGCTTGAAATACTTTGCGCTTGCATTGAGTGCAGCATTTTTGATGGGCGCACTCGGCGCGTGCGGCGAAACAAGTGATATAAGTACCGAAGAGTCTACCAGTGCTGTTGATGCCGACACCGATGCCGATGACGTATCTAGCGAGGATGAATCTTCGTCCACGTCTGACTCTGCATTTGTAGGATCTTTTGTAATTACATTATATCCGGATATTGCGCCGATTACCTGTGAAAACTTTGAAAATTTGGTAGAAGAAGGCTTTTATGATGGATTAACATTCCATCGTGTTGTAGATGACTTTATGGCGCAAGGCGGCGATCCGAATGGAAATGGTACTGGCGGAAGCAACCAGACGATTAAAGGCGAGTTTTCTGAAAATGGCGTAGAAAATACACTTTCACATACCAAAGGAATTGTTTCTATGGCACGCTCCAGTGACAACGACAGTGCATCCAGCCAGTTTTTCATTTGCTATACCAATTGTTCTTTTCTGGATGGCAGTTATGCTGCATTCGGCGAGGTGACAGAGGGCATGGAGGTTGTGGAATCGTTTCTTGAGGTAGAACGCTCGCTCGGCAGTGATAACGCAATCTCTTCTCCGAATATGCCGATCGTGATGGAAGAAGTTAAAATGATTGACGATGATGAAGATGGAAATCCGCGTGTTCAGATTACTATGAACGATTTTTTGAATGAATCGGAATAAAGACAGCACTGTACAATTTTGTGCAGTGTCGCCGAAGGAAGCTTTGTATTGCATCTCGGGTATTGCGCCGGTTCTGATGGGGCAGCAGCCCTTTTTACGGCTTGATACGATATGATTTTCATGTAAAAAGGCAGGCACGTTGATTCCATGCGTGCCTGCAATGCTGTCCGCCTGTGGACAGAGTTTGGAGGAAAGAATGCATCAAATTCATCAATTTTTTGATCGTATGCAGCGAAGTCGTGTTGCATTTATTGGAACGGGCGTAACCAATGGCGATATTATTCGACTGTTCCACAAAAAGGGAATTGCAGTGACCCTTTTAGATCGCAAAACGCCCGACCAGCTGGGCGATGTCTATACGGAATTTCAGACGCTTGGCGTGTCGTTCTGCTTGGGAGACACTTATTTGGACAGCCTGACGGATTATGACGTGGTATTTCGTTCTCCGGGCATGTACTATCATCACGAAAAGCTTCAGGCTGCGCGCGAAGCTGGTGTTGTGATTACTTCTGAAATGGAGGTTTTCTTCGAACTGTACCCATGCAAAATTTATGCCGTCACAGGATCGGATGGGAAAACAACAACAACGACACTAATTTCAGAGCTTTTGACACGTGCGGGCTATCGCGTACATAAGGGCGGAAATATCGGCCGTGCGCTCCTGCCGGTGATTGAAGAAATTCAGGAGAATGATATTGCTGTTGTGGAACTGTCCAGCTTTCAGCTGCTTTCTATGCGGCAGTCGCCGGATGTGGCAGTGATCACGAATATTGCACCGAATCATTTGGATGTACATGGTACAATGGATGAATATATTTCGGCAAAAACAAATTTGATTGCGCATCAGGACGCATTTTCGCGCACAGTTCTCAATCAGGATAATGCATCGACTATGGAACTGTCATCCATGGTGCGCGGAACGCTTGCAACGTTTTCGTGTCGGGAAACACCGAAACGAGGCGCGTTTCTACGAGATGACGGCATGCTCTGCTATGTGCAGGATGATTGTGTGACGCCGGTGGTGCAGAAGGATCAAATCCGAATTCCGGGAATGCATAATGTTGAAAATTACCTGGCAGCAATCAGTGCGGTATGGGGTATGGTTTCTGTTTCGGAGATCCAATATGTCGCGGAGAATTTCGGCGGTGTGGAGCATCGAATTGAATTTGTGCGCGAGCTGGACGGTGTGAAGTGGTATAATGACAGCATCGCGACAAGCCCTACGCGCGTACTTGCTTGCCTGAAATCGTTCGATCAAAAGTTGATTGTCATTATGGGCGGATATGATAAAAAAATCCCATTTGAACCAATGGCGGATACCGTCTGTCAGCGTGTAAAGCTTGTTTTGCTGATGGGCATAACTGCGGATAAAATTGCGCATGCTATTCAAGGCAGCCCGTATTATCGGGAGGGCGCACCGGAAATGGTACGCGTGTCCTCAATGGAGGAAGCAGTTCTCGAGGCACGGAAACGCGCATCTTCTGGCGATATTGTGACACTTTCACCGGCATGTGCAAGCTTTGATCTCTACCCGAATTTTGAAGCGCGCGGTATGCATTATAAAAATCTGATAAAGGAGCTACACTAAGTCATGGATTGGATCAAGCTGCTTCAAACACTCACCAAACCCGCAGGTGTTTCCGGAAGTGAAATGCCGATTGCAGAAACTGTGAAAGCGTTACTTTTGCCTTTATGCGATACAGTAGAAATTCGACATGGAAATGTGATCGGCTCGATTGGAACGCGTACCCCGTCAAAGCCACATATTTTGCTCGATGCGCACATGGATCAGGTCGGCTTTTTGGTGACAGCAATTACTGACGAAGGGTTTGTTCGGGTTGGAAATGTCGGCGGAATGGACTGGCGTTTGATGCCGGCACAGCGCGTTGTGCTGCACGGGACAGAGGACGTTTCCGGTATGATATGCTGTGTACCGCCGCATTTGCAAAACGGCGAAGAGCATGTGTTATCGGTAATAGAGCTTGCAATCGATACGGGCTATTCCAAAGAGGAGCTGGAAAAACGCATTACTTTAGGCGACAGCGTCTCCTTTGATTTGCCGATTCAGGAACTGAAAAACGGCAGAATTACGGGGGCGTCTTTGGATGACCGCTGCGGTATGGCGGCGATTTTGTATGCGCTTGAGCTTGTGCAGGGAAAAACGCTACCTTGCACGGTAAGCGTGCTGTTTTCCACGCAGGAAGAGGTGGGGGAACGCGGCGCGGCAATTGGCGCGTTTGAGATTATGCCGGATTTTGCGCTGGCGGTTGATGTAACGTTCGCACAGGGGCATGGAGACGATCCGGTGAAATGCGGCAAGCTTGGCGGCGGACCTATGATTGGCATTTCTTCCTCGCTGTCGCGGTCTGTCAGCAATGCGTTCATAGAGCTTGCACAGCAGTATGAAATTCCCTGGCAGCCTGAGGTTATGCCGGGAATGACTGGGACGAATGCAGATCGATTTTCTGTGACACGCTGCGGTGTCTCTGCCGGAACGATTTCTATTCCGCTGCGATATATGCACACACCATCGGAATTGATTCAACTATCGGACGTAGAGCAAACGGGACGTCTGCTCGCAGTAGGTCTGGAGCATAGCACATGGGATCGATATGAACCGTCATCCGAGCATGGAATGCGCGGCATTTGAGAGGAGATAAGGTCGATGTTGAAATATATTCGGGAATTCTGCGATCTCTGTGCCGGATCTGGTGATGAAGAAGCAGTCCGCAGCGCTGTCATTCGTGTTTTGGAAGGGATTTGCGGTGTTTCGTGGCGGATCGATCCACTGGGAAACCTAATTGTGAAAAAGCGTGGGGCAAATCGTGCACCGCATCATTTGATGATCAGCGCGCATATGGATGAGGTTAGTCTGATTGTCACGCATGTGAATAACGATGGAACGCTTTGCGTTGCGCCAGTCGGCGGAATCGATGCTTCTGTGGTAATCGGACGTCAAGTGCTCGTTGGCGCGGCACATCGACACGGTGTAATTGGCGCGAAGCCGGTGCATTTGCTTTCGGACGAAGAAAAAAAGCAGCTTCCGCAATTTCACACGCTCATGCTAGATATCGGCGCGAAAAATGCGCAGGAAGCGCAGCAAGATGCACCGCCGGGAACTTCTGTTTATTTTATGCCGGATTTTCGGCTCCTGGGTGAAAATCGTGTTTGCAGTAAGGCGATTGATGATCGAATCGGCTGTGCCTTGCTCCTAGAGCTTCTAGAGCAGGATGCGGCATATGACTTTACCGCCGCTTTTTTGGCGCAGGAAGAAATCGGACTTCGTGGGGCAAAAACGGCAGCGTTTGCCGAAGCGCCTGATTTCGCGCTTGTGTTGGATGCGACAACGGCGGCGGATCTTGTCGGCGCAAAAGACGACGAAAAGGTCTGCACTCTAGGTGCAGGGCCTGTGATTTCTTTTATGGATCGTTCGACAATTTACGATAAAGAGCTGGTAAAGCTGGCGTTTTCGCTGTGCCAGCAGCATGGCATCCCGTGCCAGACAAAATCCAGAATTGTCGGCGGCAATGACAGCGGCGCGATTCATATCAGTCGTGGCGGCGTGCGAACGCTTTCTGTTTCACTGCCGTGTCGCTATCTGCACGCGCCCTCGAGCGTGGCGGATTTCACCGATATGGATTATTGTTTGGAATTGGTGTCGCTGTTGGCAAAAAATATCATGAAAGTATAAAAGAATTATGATTCAGCAAATGCAGTCATTCACAGCGGATGAAATCGCTGTGTTAGAGAAGTCTTGGCGTGGACGCCAAATTTTATCCTATTATCGGGCGTATGGTGCATCCTATCACTTCTGTCGCTTTTTTCGATTGATTTATCCAGAAGGAATTGGTTGGATGCTTTTGTTCAATGCAACGCTTTTTGTGCATGCGCAAGATCCGATTCCACTGCAGGAACTGCGGGAATTCACCGCCATGCACCTGCCGTTTCGTGTGGAGTGCTCGCAGCAGCTTCTGCCGGGACTTGAAACGCTGACGAGTTATCAAAAGCTGCATCGTGCAACGTTTGCTCTGACGCCGTCTGAACCGTCCGCACAGTTTTGCGAGCATGATGTCGATCAAGACCCAGCGCTTGACACGGTTTACGATATTTTGCACGAGGGATTCCCGAATCTGTCGGAGCATTCGCTGTGGCTTACGGATACTTCTCATCGCTGCCGCCATGGGATCAGCCGCGTGCTTACCTATCGGAACAGCTCCACAGTAACGCTGGTCTATGACTGGAAGGACGCGGTTTTGGTCGGGCAGGTGGCAACGAGAGTCGCACAGCGCGGCGGCGGCTATGCCCGCGATTTTTTACGGTGGATTGCTACGCGCCTGGCAAACCAAGGAAAGCATGTCGCACTATACGCGCTGGATATTCGGATTAGTTTTTATCGGGAAATTGGATTTACAGAAATTGATTCGGAATATGTTTTAGAACGTCAGGATATTCCAAAGGAACAGCAGGAGAAGGGGGCACTTTCCACATGAAGCTTCAGGAGTTTTTTTCACTAGACGATCGTCTGCTTACGGCGGCGGATCGCGTAGAAGCACTTTGCCAAAATGATTTTTCGATCTTTGAAGAACACGCTGCGTATAATGGCGCAAAGGTGCTTGCGGCGTTTCAAAAATGCCGCGTCAGCGAGCCGTGCCTTTCCGGAACGACTGGCTATGGATATGGGGATCAGGGCAGAGAAGTACTTGATCGTGTGGTTGCGGAGACGTTTGGCGCTGAGGACGCACTGGTGCGTCATAATTTTGTATCGGGTACGCATGCGCTGACTGTTGCGCTGTTTGGCGTGCTGCGAAGCGGCGACAAAATGGTTTCTCTTACCGGGCGACCCTATGATACATTGACCGAAGTGATTGGACTCGATGGAAATCCTCAAAGCGGATCGCTGAGAAATTTTGGTATTACTTATGCAGAATTGCCGCTCCTCTCGGATGGAATGCCGAATTATGATGCAATTGCCGAGGCAGTTTGCAATGCAAAGGTTGCGTATATCCAGCGGTCGAGCGGCTATTCTCTGCGTCCGGCACTCACCATTACGCAAATCGAACGAATCGCAGCGCTGGTGCGCCGCGCAAATCCGCAGGCAATCATTGTTGTCGACAATTGCTACGGTGAATTTGTGGAGACAAGAGAACCGGTGCAAGTGGGCTGTGACCTGATGATCGGATCGATGATCAAGAACGTTGGCAGTGGAATTGCCAGAACGGGCGGCTATATTGCTGGAAACCGCGCACTTGTACAGCAGTGCGCAGAGCGTCTGACTTGTATTGGAATGGGGAAAGAAGTTGGTTGTACGTTGGACCTAAACCGTGAGCTTTACCTCGGCTTTTTCCACGCGCCCGACACAACGGCAAACGCGCTGAAAACGGCGGATTTTGCGGCGGCATTGTTTGGACAGCTCGGCTTTCCCTGCTTTCCAAAGGTCTCGCAGCCTCGCGGTGATATTGTGGAAGCAATTCAGCTTGGCGATGAAGCGCGCCTGACTGCATTTTGTCAGGGGATTCAGCATGGTTCGCCGGTGGATTCGTTTGTGACACCGGAAGCATGGGATATGCCGGGCTATACCAACCAGGTCATTATGGCGGCAGGGGCATTTACGATGGGTGCATCGATCGAACTGTCCGCAGACGCGCCAATTCGCGAACCGTTTGCCGTGTGGATGCAGGGCGGTATTACCTATACAAGCGGAAAAATCGGCATCCTGTTTGCGGCGCAGCAATTGCTGGAAAAGGGACTGATTACGCTGTAAATGACCGTGCCACTGGTATCAAAAAAATTACAAATGGATACAATTCGGCCTGAATCCGGTTGAAATTTCGAAAAAACAGTTGACATCGCCGAGGGTTGCTGATACAATATAAATTGTGAAAATAGCATGCATTTGTGTAGAAATGCGGACATTGTTTGATCATGACTTTTTGTGAAATGACCACATCAGAATGGGAAAATAGGAGGTATCGCTTTGGGAGAACGGAAATTATGCTATGGCTGTATGGAACGCACGGAATTTTCCGGCGACGTATGCCCGCTTTGCGGATATTATGACCAGTCTCCAAGTGACCAGTCTTTGATCATACCCGGCACACAGCTGCACAATCGTTACATTGTTGGTGCTGCATGGGCGGTAAATGGCGAAGGAATTACATATCTTGCTTATGATCAGTCCATTGGCTGTAAGGTGCTGCTGCGAGAGTATATGCCGCAAAATCTTTGCGATCGTGTGACCGGCTCTCCGGTGATTCGTGTGATTCCTGCACGCCTGGCACAATACAAAGCGCTGATGGCGGAATTTACAGAATTGCATAAATCCTTGGCGCGCTTGCGCGGACAGGTTCACATTTATACTGTGGTCGACTTGTTTGCGGAGAATAACACCACATATGCAGTGGACGAATATGTAAAAAGTATACGTTTTGTCGATTATTTAAAAGAAAATGCCGGCGAGCTGACGTGGGGACAACTGTCGCAGATGCTGCCGCCACTGATGACAACGCTCAGCTTACTTCATAATTCCGGTGTAATCCATCGCGCAATTTCGCCGGATACGATTTATGTGACAGAGAAAGGTGAACTTCTTCTGACGGCGTTTGCAACGGCTGCGGCACGTACGGCGAATACGGAGCTGAAATGTGAGATTTATAATGGCTACGCTGCACCGGAGCAATATGCTGCCAATGAGCGGCAGGGGACGTGGACTGATGTTTATGCAGTCTGCGCGGTGCTGTACCGTGTTTTGACCGGGAGTATGCCCCCCTCTGCGATCGGTCGCTTGGAAAACGATAACCTCGTTGCACCATCGATATTGAATCCGAATATTCCGCGTCACGTTTCCAATGTAATTATGCGCGGCATGCATTTAAACAGTGAAGAGCGAATCCAAACGGTGACACAGCTGGTGACCAACCTGTTTGATGAGCATGCGGTCGAAGATGAAATGCCATTCGGCGGTTATGATTTTTCGCAAAATAATCCCGGCTATGACGAAAATCTCTATGAAAACTATGACAATCAGGAATATCCGGATTATGACACGGGATATTCCGATGATTACGCCTATGATTCCTATGAAGAGGACGGGTACGATACATCGAACGAAAAGATCGGTGTGATTGATCGTTTAAAAGTGCCGATTATCGTTGGCATCGTTTTGCTGCTTGTACTTTTGATCTGCGTCTTTGCTTTTACCGGCGATCTCTTTGACAGCGGCGAAAGCTCTTCGTCATTAGCGGTGTCCGAAATAACTGTAGCGGAAACAGAAGTCCCAACTGAAGAGCAAGCAACCGAAGCGGCAGGCGATAGCATTATGCCCAATCTCTTGGGGAAGAACTACGAAAATCAGAAGAGTCAGTATGCATCGTGGATTACATTTGATCCGGAAGAGGTATACAGTGACGAATATAGTGCAGGTCAGATTTGCTGGCAGGAGTTTGAAGCAGGTGAAACCTTCGACTCCTCGAAGTCAGTGAAGGTTCAGGTTTGTATTGGCCCGGCAACGGTAGAAATTCCATCGTATTCCGGATATGGCGTTAGCTCTTACTGCAGTCAGCTCGATGATTTGAATATTTCTTATACCAAGGTCAAGGAATCGACGGAGAGCTATACCGATGGCAGTGTGATCCGGATCGAAGCAACGTGCGGCGGTCAAGAGGTCGAGGTTGAAGCGGGAGATACCATCGATCTCAATGATGGGTATCAATTCGTTGTATATTATGCGTATAATCCAGTTCCGGAAACGGAAGAGCCTACAGAGGAAGAAACGGAGGCAGCAACGGAAGAAACATCAGCGGAGGAATCTGCAACTGAAGCGGAAACGGAAGCTGTAGAAGAAGAAGCAGAGCCTGAGGAATCTTCCGCGGAATAGGAAACCCCTATCGATGAACCTGTACAGGCAGAGTAAGAAAACGTATTTGTGATATTGAAAAAAGCCTGTCTGTATTTGTGTTACAGACAGGCTTTTTGTGTGTGGCTTTATCGCGCAAAAACCGATAAGCTTCGTTCCAGAATGCCATTGAGGTAGGCAATGAGAATTCCATAATTGATATAGGGGATCGCCTGTTCTACGGCACGTTTTGCACGAGATTCCATTTCGCGCTGATTGAGCATACAGCCGCCGCAGTGTACGATCAGATGGTAAGGGGAGAGATCGGTTGGAAAGGTATTGCCGGAAGTGAAATCGAATTGAAACGTTTTTTTTGTATGTGCCTGTATCCATCGCGGCAGTTTTACCGTACCAATGTCATTACACTGTCGGTGGTGCGTGCACCCCTCCGCAATGAGAATGTGGCTGTGTTCCGGAAGGGTCTCCAGCGCCTTGACTGCTTGCACCGCTTGTTCGAGAACGCCTTTGTAGTGAGCGAATAAAATTGAAAAGGATGTCAGTGCAATGGACGAGGGGACAATTTCCTTGACCTGAGCGAATGCCTGGCTGTCCGTCACCACGAGCTTTGGCGGCTTGCGAAGGACGCGCAGTACACCTGCGAGCTGCTTTGGCTGAACGAAAATGCATACTGCCGTTTGATCGAGGACTTCACGAAGCGCCTGCACCTGCGGCAGAATCATGCGTCCCTTTGGTGCAGATTCATCAATCGGCGTTACAAAAATGACAAGATCGTCCGGCGATAGCATGTCTCCAAAAATCGTACGTGCCGGTTGGTTCCGCTGCTGCGCCTGGTAGAGCTTTCCCAATTGCTCTTTGAGCGCTGTAATGCCCTCGCCGGAAAGCGTGCTTACGGAAACCACAGGCTCAAACGCTGGCACAGGGTACGCGGCAATGTCTGACTTGTTCCACGCCAGAAGGACGGGAATGTTCTTTTTTTGCAGATCAGAAAGAAATGCCGTGTCCTCCGGCAGGATGCCGACCGATGCATCCACGACCAGCACCGCCAAATCTGTGTGCGAGAGTGCTCGCCGTGCTTGCTCGACACGCTTGCTCCCCAACATACCATGATCATCCAGACCGGGCGTATCGACAATGACGACAGGTCCAATCGGCAAAAGCTCCATTGATTTTTCGACCATGTCAGTCGTAGTCCCGCGAATTTCAGAGACAATCGAAAGCTGCTGCCCTGTGATGGCGTTAACAAGACTGGATTTTCCGGCATTGCGCCGCCCAAAAAAGCCAATATGTATACGGTTTCCTCTTGTTGACTGATTGAAATCTTGTTCCATATGAACGCTCCTTTTGCCGCTCTTTTGTAGCGATTTGCGTGCTCAGAATCGAAAATCTCGTGCGCCAGCGGTAATATCGCGCAGGAATTGCTTCGTTTTTGCACGCGTGTTTTCGTTTGGAATATCCTGGATTTGCTGCTGGATGAGCGCTTGCCCGATCCGTTTTGTCTCCGGTGCGGCGTAGTCCTCTAGATATTCCTGCAGGGTAATCAGCGCATTTGGGTGACAGAAATTCTGAATCTGTCCGCTTTTACAGAATGCCATAAATCGATCGCCGGTGCGTCCGGCACGGTAGCACGCTGTGCAGAAGCTGGGAATATGTCCAAGTTCCATCAGCCAACGTACCACTTCATCGAGGGAACGTTGGTCGCTGACATCGAATTGTGCAGAGCTTTCAACTTCTGGCTCTGGCGTATCATAGCCGCCAACGCTGGTGCGCGAACCGCCGCTAATCTGTGAAATCCCCAGGGGAAGCAAACGTTCTCGTACCGATTTGCTCTCACGTGTAGAGATGATCATACCGGTGTAGGGGACAGCGATACGGATGATGGCACAAATTTTTGCAAAGACATCATCGTCAATTCCGTTGTCAAAATCCTCCGGGTCGATATCGTCTGCACGTTTGATGCGAGGAATGCTGATTGTGTGCGGTCCAACGCCATGGACTGCTTCTAGGTGCTCGGCGTGCATGAGAAGTCCCACGAGTTCATAGGGATAATTTTCTAAGCCAAATAAAACGCCAAGTCCGACATCATCAATGCCGCCCGCCATCGCACGATCCATTGCCTCTGTATGATATGCGTAATCGTGCTTTGGACCGGTGGGGTGCAGCTTTTCATAGCTTTCTTTGTGATAGGTTTCCTGGAAAAGAATATAGGTGCCGATTCCCGCTTCCTTCAGCATATGGTATTCTTCTTCAGTGGTTGCTGCAATATTGACGTTGACGCGCCGGATTGCCCCGTTTTTGTGGTGAATATGGTAGATCGTATCGATACACTCCAGGATATAGGAAATCGGATTGTGAATCAGATCTTCGCCGGCTTCAATTGCAAGGCGCTTGTGCCCCTGATCCTGAAGCGCCGTCACCTCGCGTATCAACTCTTCCTGTGTTAGCTTCTTTCGCGGAATGTGCTTGTTCTTTGCATGATATGGGCAGTAGGTGCAGCCGTTGATGCAGTAGTTGGATAAGTATAAGGGCGCAAAAATGACAATGCGATTGCCGTAAAAGTCAAGCTTGATCTGATGTGCAAGCTGATTGATCTGCTCGTTGACCTGCAGATCTTCACAGAGCAGCAGCACAGCAGCTTCGCGGTGATCCAATCCCTTTCGATGTGCCGCCTTTGCCAAAATTTCAGAGAGAAGTGACAGATCTGCCTTGTGCTTTTCGGCATAGGCAAGCGTGTCCATAATTTCTCCGTGGTCAATAAAATCTTCCGCACGGAGCGCGTTTGGTTGATACAAAATAGGTCGCCTCATTTCAAAATATCTTGTCAGTTGCTGCTATGGACTCATCGAATGTGTCCATATACACAGCGAAAGCGTGTGGTGTACACACGTCTAAACCATGTTTATCATACCACATTTTTTTCATTTTGTCAATTTTGGCGCGTGTTTTGCGTTTCACGGAAAACAATAGTCACGGAAATCAATAATTACAAAGTGCTTACAAGGAAGGAAAAAAGTGATATAAT
>JAJQAB010000021.1 GCA_021203985.1 Ruminococcus sp.
TTTGCATAAAATTCGGTTTCTAATTTTATCTAACTTTTTGGGGTCGGTTCAGTTCTTCTGTACGGGCTTATTTTTACGGGCTTATTTTTGTTTTGCCTATTTTAGAACAATTTTAAGAAAATCTGCCGGTTTCGTCCTGAATCATGCTCCAGATGTAGCGCAGCATCCAGCCGTCAAAGTCGGTGATGTAGGTGGACGACCCTGCCATCATGATGGACGTGCCAGTGTCCGGGAAGCCCCCGGCGGATAGCCATCGGATTCGCCTTCGCCGCCGTAAAAATCCGTCATGACAAAGCCGTGACCGATTTCGTGCTCCAGCACGTGGATGTTCGTGCCATCCAGCATATTGAGGTAGGCGGTGTCAGAGAGACGCTGTCCCCAGTCGCCGCCGCATCCGCCAACAGACGGCCAGCCCTGCGTTGCCCAGAGGTACATATCAAAGCGCGTCCCGGGGTAAACGTAGCTGCTGTCCGTGAAGTGCTCGAAGCACCACAGCTCGCTGGGTGCGCTCGGCAGCAGGGATGGGATCTCTTCCGTTCCGTTCGAGGTGTCGCCGGAGCTGTCGTACGATTCGAGCAAATCATCGTAAACGACCTCGTCATCCTGCAGATCCTCCAGGACGCTTTCATCGAGAACCGCCCAGCCAACAATGTTGACGTCAACGTGATCGTATTCCCAGCCGTCATAGCCGACCAGCCAGTCCGTCCAGTCGTTGATGGAGTGCTCGAGCAGATCCTCCAGCGCCTGTCGCTGCGTATGCATAATCAGACGGCAGATCGTCCAGCGTCAGCTGCTCCGCCGTGGTGGTCATGGCTGGCGTTTCTTCTGTCGTGGTGACAGTCGTGGACGTTGTGGCACTCGTTTCCTCTGTTGTTGTGGTGGTCGTTTCTTCTGTAGTCGTGACGCTCGTTTCCTCTGTAGTAGTTTCTGCGGTAGTCGTCACGGTGGTTTCGCTAGGCGCTGTCGTGACGGCAAGCTGCTCCGCTGGGACGATGGTGTAGGACGGAAGCTGAACCGCCGCAAAGAAAACGTCCATACCGAGCAATTTGCGCTGGAGCAGCGCAGCGTCCGCGGTGTCCAGAACGCCATCGCCGTTTACATCGCCCACCGCCGTTTGCACGAAGTCGCCGCCGCACACGAGAATCTGCCACATCAAAGTCAGATCCGTTCCGTCAAGGATCAGATCCTGGTTCATATCGCCGGCATAACAGTTCGTCACGGCTTCCGGCGTCACCTGCGCAGACGCACCGCCAGACGATGCGGTAAGTGTGCCGTCCTTTGCGAGCACAAATGTGCCGGGTGTGGTGGAAAGGATCAGTGCGCCGCCGTCCGCCGCGAGGTAGTACTACCCCTCGGACAATGCGGATTTTAATGTGACGCCGCCGTCTGTTTCGGTGAAATACTAGGTGCTATAGGGCGCAGTGCCGTCCGCTTCGGAAAAGTCGACCGCCGCCCATTCGGACTGTGTTCAACCGGAAATGCTGAGATACTGATCGTCCGCGCCGCGCAGGACGTAGCCAGTCCAGGTGTTGTACGGCGCAGACGAGACAGCGACCGTTGGTAGACACGCCGCCGCGAGCGTCACCGCTGTAACCGCCGTCGCAGTGCGCCGTGTGATGTGTTGTAGTGTGATCATAAACCCTCCTTTTGAAAGCACATGAAAAATGTACCATCTTTTTTATCATTATACCATAGATTTTGGTTGAATTCAACCATTTTTTTGCAGAAAATCAAATTTTTTATGTAAGGCATTTCGAACGCCGGCGGATCTTATCATTAAATTTTCACACGCCGCGCTTACTTTCGACAAATAAATATGATACACTAGCTATATCGATCGTAGATCAAGCGATCGGCGGCGCCGCAGATCCAGGCTGCGGCAAGTAACGAAGATGTCAAGCTTTCTCTCAAAATAACGAGAGAAAGCTAAGTTTAAGGAGAAATTTTATGGATGAACCAAAAAAACCGCGGAAGTCGTACATTTCGTTTTGGCTTATCGCACTGGCTGTTTTCATCTTGCTGCAGATGTTTGTATTCCCCCGGATTTTTTCACAGCAGGTGACGCAGGTCAGCTATGATACCTTTATCAGCATGACAGAGCAGCGTCAAATTGATCAGGTCGAAATTGAGTCTGATCAAATTACGTTTACCGATACAGACGGCAATCTGTACTGTACCGGCGTGCTGGACGATCCGACACTGATTGAGCGGCTTTACAATGCGGGCGCGGAATTTCAGTCCGAAATCGAAAGCGACAGCACAAATCCGCTGCTGTACATCCTGATCAGCTATGTTTTGCCGATCGTGCTCATGGTCTTGATTTTCCGCTTTTTCAGCAAGAAAATGGCGGAGCGCATGGGCAGCGGAAGCGGCTCGATGGCGTTTGGCATGGGCAAGTCGAACGCGAAGGTCTATGTCAAGTCGACTGTCGGGATTCGCTTTGACGATGTCGCCGGCGAAGAAGAGGCGAAGGAGCTTTTGACGGAAATCGTAGATTATTTGCATAAGCCGGAGCGCTACAAAGAAATTGGTGCTTCGGTGCCGAAGGGAGCGCTGCTGGTTGGACCGCCTGGAACTGGAAAAACGCTTCTGGCGAAGGCTGTCGCCGGCGAAGCGAACGTGCCGTTCTTCTCGATCTCGGGATCGGAGTTTGTCGAAATGTTTGTCGGCATGGGTGCGGCAAAGATGCGCGACCTGTTCAAACAGGCGAACGAAAAAGCGCCGTGTATCGTCTTTATCGATGAAATCGATACCATCGGGAAAAAGCGTGACGCCGGTCAGTTTGGCGGCGGCAACGATGAGCGTGAGCAGACTTTAAATCAGCTGCTCACGGAAATGGATGGCTTTGACGGCTCGAAGGGCGTTGTGATTCTTGCGGCGACAAACCGTCCGGAATCGCTCGATCCGGCACTGCTGCGGCCGGGACGCTTTGACCGGCGGATTCCGGTGGATCTGCCCGATTTGCAGGGGCGGATCGACATTCTGAAGGTGCACGCGAAGAAAATCAAGCTTGCTGGGAATGTGGATTTTGCCGCGGTGGCACGAACCGCATCCGGCGCGTCTGGCGCAGACCTTGCGAATATCATCAACGAGGCGGCGCTGCGTGCTGTTCGTATGGGACGCTCTACGGCAACGCAGGAGGATCTGATGGAAAGCGTGGAGACGGTCATTGCCGGCTATCAGAAGAAAAACCGCGTCCTCTCCAACAAGGAAAAATTGACGGTGTCCTATCACGAAGTTGGTCATGCGCTTGTCGCCGCACTGCAGTCGCAGTCTGCACCGGTGCAGAAAATCACGATTATTCCGCGTACCTCCGGTGCGCTGGGCTATACGATGCAGGTGGAGGAGGACGAGCACTTCCTTCTGACAAAGACGGAGCTGGAAAACAAGATCGCAACGCTGACGGGCGGACGCGCGGCGGAGGAACTGATTTTTCACGAAATCACAACGGGCGCTTCCAACGACATCGAACAGGCGACAAAGCTGGCGCGGTCGATGGTCGGGCGCTTTGGTATGAGCGAGGAATTCGGTATGGTTGCGATGGAAAGCATGCAGAATCAGTATCTGGGCGGCGATGCGAATTTGACGTGCTCGATGGAAACGCAGACGAAAATCGACAAGAAGGTCGCTGAGATTATTCATACGCAGTACAACCGCGCGATGGCACTGCTGAAAACGCATACGGCGAAGCTGCATGAGATTGCGAAGTATCTCTACGAGAATGAGACGATTACCGGCGAGGAGTTTATGCAGATCCTGAATCGCCCACAAATTGCACAGCAGCCAACGGCATAACGAATGCTTATAGCGTACCACTAGAAATAAAAAAACGCACCGATCCCTGGAACACATTTCAAGGTTTCGGTGCGTTGATTTTTCACTTGTTTTATACCGCGTGGTGCAGCTTATTTTGCATAATCCACAACGCGGCTTTCCCGAATGAGGTTGATCTTGATTTGTCCGGGATATTCCATTTCCGATTCGATCTGCTTTGCGATCTGACGTGCCACCAGAACCATCTTCTCGTCATTGATGACTTCCGGTACGACCATAACGCGAATTTCACGTCCTGCCTGCAGTGCGTAGCACTTTTCTATGCCGTCATACGAAGTGCAGATGTCCTCGAGCTTTTGCAGACGCTTGATGTAATTTTCATAGTTCTCGTTCTCACTTCTTGCCGCCGGGCGTGCCGCAGAAATTGCGTCCGCCGCCTGTACAATACAAGCGATTGCCGTGCGCGGCTCAACGTCATTGTGGTGGGCTTCGATTGCGTGAATGACCTCTTGGTTCTCGTCGTACTTCCGGCAGACATCTACGCCGATCTGTACATGAGAGCCTTCAATCTCCGCCGTCAGCGCCTTGCCGATATCGTGTAAGAGTCCTGCACGGCGCGCTAGGTTTGCATCGATCCCAAGCTCGGACGCCAGAACGCCGCAGAGCTTCGATACCTCGATCGAGTGTGCCAGGACATTTTGCCGGTAGCTCGTGCGGTAATAGAGCCGCCCTAAGAGCTTGATCAGCTCGTTGTTCAGCCCGTGTACATTCGTTTCCAATACAGCACGTTCGCCCTCCTGACGGATGCGGTGTTCGACCTCGTGGCGCGCTTTTTCGACCATTTCTTCGATCTTTGTCGGGTGAATTCTGCCGTCTGCGATCAGCTTCTCCAAAGCGATCCGCGCCACCTCGCGGCGCACATGATCAAAGCAGGAAAGCGTGATTACTTCGGGCGTATCATCAATGATGATATCCACGCCGGTGAGTATCTCGAGCGTGCGGATGTTTCTGCCCTCACGGCCAATGATCCGACCCTTCATCTCATCATTCGGCAGCGCAACCACAGAGACTGCCGATTCGGAAACCTGATCGGCTGCGCATTTTGCGATTGCGAGTGAAATATAGCTTCTCGCCTTCTCCTCGCATTCGTCCTTGAGCTGCTGCTCATACAGAGAAATCTTCACGGCCTTGTCATGCACCAGGTCGTTTTCGAGCATACTTAAAATATACTCCTTCGCCTGATCCTGTGTCAGTCCGGAGATTCGTTCGAGTTCATGCATCTGCTGATCCTTGACGGATTCCACTTCTGCAAGACGCTCTTCTGCATTGCACAGTTTGCGCTTGAGGTTCTCCTCCTTGCGCTCTAAGTTGTCGGTTTTCTTGTCCAGACTCTCTTCTTTTTGCTGTACGCGGCGCTCTTGTCTGCCGATTTCCGATCGTCTGTCCTTGATTTCTTTTTCCGCATCGGAGCGGAGCTTGTAGATTTCGTCCTTTGCTTCTACCAGCGCATTTTTCTTTCGGCTTGCCGCATCTTTTTTGGCATCCTCCAGAATCCGGCTGGCTTCCTTTTCTGCGGATCCGATTGCCGCCTCCGCCTGTTGCTTGCGCTGTTCCACGCCGGCACGCGTCCCTTTGTGATAGCAGATCCACCCTGCAATTCCGGCGCCAAGGAGCAGCGCGACAAGGCACAGCACAAGCATTAGTGCCAAACTCACTTCTTGCATCTTTTGTGCACAACCTCCTTACGACATCATACTTCATCGATCCGGAGCCAGGAGTGTGCAGACTGCCTTGTGCGTGCCGCACGTCAAAGGTCTCTTCACAGCCAGCCCCATTCATACAACAGCGTTTTGCCATAATGGTGTGTGCGTCTCGTATTCATTTGTCTGTTTTCTCAGGAGACTTCGCTTTCAATCCTGTCATATTTCGTGCAGACCTTCAGCGCTTTGTCGCAATGCAGTATGCCCAGTCTGTTTTGCCCAAGTCAGCAGCTTTGTACAGCGCCTGACCACATCTGCCGTCAGGCTCTATATATACCGCCGCCTTTGAATCACCCATAAAACAAAGGGATATCCCACTTTTTTTGATCACATTTTTCGGAAACGCTGTCACCGCTTCCGTACGAACCCGCGAAAAAATGCTTTCATAGCACCCGAGTCATTTTCTATAAGAAGCCGATCGTTTCAGAAATCGGCGTTCCTGAATAAAAACAAAACGTACACGATCAAACGCAGCGTTTCCCGGCGATGCGTATGCCGGGATTTTTATTAGGGCAACACCGCACAAAGACCGCCTTCGGCTTTGCACGCCATCTGCTGACATCTTTTCCTTTATCTTATCAAGTTCCTCCTTGCAATACACAAAGTATTGCTTCATCGTCACTTAATAATCTAAAGAAAAATCTGTTGGCGCATCTGACGCACAATCTCTGTGCGGTGTCGCCTTAGGCATTTTAAAAAACTCTTTGCCATACTTCCACACGAAAGTTTTTTTCGAGATGCCTACTTGTATATTTCAACAACACTATTATTGTACACGTTTTCCGCGCGATTGTCAAGCAGTTTTTCGAAAGATTCACATTTCATTCAACTAAGGGGCTGGAATCCATGTTATAATGTTAGAAAACTCCAGCGGCACTGCGCCGTGGGCGAAGGATGTGGATCGTATGGCGGCGTTCGAGCCGGAAGAGCAGTATATGGAATATGCACTAACACTCGCGCGGCGCGCGGCGGCGATGGGGGAAGTACCCGTTGGGGCAGTGGTCGTGTATAAGCCCACCGGCAGGATCATTGGCGCGGGCTATAACCGCCGAGAATTGGTACATTCGCCGCTGGCACATGCGGAAATCCTTGCGATCGAAGAGGCGTGCCAGACACGCGGCGGCTGGCGGCTGACGGACAGCGCGCTTTACGTGACACTCGAACCGTGTCCAATGTGCGCTGGTGCAATTCTCCACGCGCGGCTCGATCAGGTCGTTTTCGGCACGCGTGACCCCAAGGGCGGAGCACTGCGGTCTGTGGAGGAATTTTATGCGCTGCCGTATCACTGGAAGCCGGAGATTTTTGAGGGCGTGCTGCAAGAGCCGTGCGCACAGGTGCTTCAGACGTTTTTTCGGGAGCTGCGGCAAAAGAAACGCGAAGGCGGTGGCTTTTCGGTGTAAAAATAAAAGCAGTACCGCACGGAGATTGTGCAGTGCTGCTGAAATGCAGGTGATTGGTTATGGAGCAATTTCGAGATGTTTCTCTTCCGATGGAGATGCGCGTACGGGCGCTGCTGTCCTGCCTGACGCTTGAGGAAAAATATACATGCTTTCCACGCATCAGTACCCCGTTCCGTGGTTGGGGATCGGGGAGTGGTTCATTGGCACGGAGGCGGCACGCGGCTATGTTTCGCGAGAACCAGGCGTGTTTTCCACCGTGTTTCCACAGCCGATCGGTCTGGCGTCAACGTTCGATCCGCTTCTGATGCAGCAGATCGGCGAAATCACCGGAATCGAAGCACGATTTTTTCAGCGAAAAGACCCGAAAAGTCACCTGATGCTTTGGGGACCGACAGTTGATCCAGAGCGCGATCCGCGTTGGGGGCGTACCGAGGAGGGCTATGGCGAAGATCCGTTTTTGATCGGCGAAATGACGGCGGCATATATGCAGGGCATGGCAGGAGACGATCCGGTCTATCGCCGCACAATCCCGACACTCAAGCACTTTTGTGCCAACAACAACGAAGCCGGTCGCATCAACTGTTCCTCGAACGTCACACCGCGTACGCTGCACGAATATTACTACGCGTCGTTTAAGGCAGCGATTGTGCGCGGCGGCGCAGGTTCGATGATGACGGCGTATAACGAGCTGAGCGGCGTTCCGGCGTGTATGAATCCGGATCTCGAACGCGTGGCAAAGCGGCAGTGGGGGCTTGGGTTTGTCGTGACGGATGGCGCGGATTTTTCGCAGAATGTCTTGTGCCACAAGTCCCACGCGACACACGCGGAAGCGCTGGCTGCTTGTTTGAAAAACGGCTGCGATATCATGACGGATGATGCGGAAATGGTTGCGGCGGCGGCACGGGATGGACTTTCGCGTGGGATTCTGACCGAAGCCGAGATCGATACGGCGGTTGGAAATGCACTTTTGGGCAGATTCCGGTTAGGCGAGTTTGACGGCGACCACTGTCCGTTTGCAACAGAACTGGTGGAGACAGATTCTCCTGCGCACCGTATGGTCAACCGCATTGCTGCACAGGAACAGATGTGCTTGCTGCACAACGAGGGGATTCTGCCGCTTTCGATGAAGCCAGGACAGACGGTTGCGGTGATCGGGACACTTGGCGCGGAAAATTATCGCGACTGGTACGCAGGAACAGCGTCCTATGCGGTGTCGATTGTGGACGCGCTGCGCGATCGCTTGGGGAGTGAGCACGTGCTCTGGGATGACGGCTATGATATCGTGGGACTGCGCTCGGAAAAAACAAACCGTTTCTGAACAGTTGCCGCGGACGGCACGCTGACCACTTCGGCGGAGACGCTGGGCGAGCGCGAACAATTCCGTCTCCACGACTGGGACTTCGGCAGCATGAATTTGCGGTCGTGCTGGAATGGAAAATACGTGACGGAAAACGGCGTTTACCGCGCGGAAAGCGACACGCCCTATGCGTGGTTTATTCGGGAGTGGCTAAAGCCAGAGCGGTATGGTGCAGATCTTCTTCTGCGCAGCTGGCACGATAAGCCGATGGACATTGCTGTACAGGCGGACGGCACACTGCGCGCTGTTTCCGCTGGCAGACCGGCGGCGGATCGTCTGTTTGAACTCGTCACCGCAGAGGATGGCATTCTCCGGGCGGCGGCGCTGGCAAAACAGGCGGACGTGGTGATTCTCTGTGTGGGCAATCATCCGATGCAGGCGGCGCGCGAGTGCTATGACCGACCGAATCTGGAGCTTTCTGCACATCAGAAGGCGCTGATCCGCGCTGTGCGTGAAGCGAATGCGAATACTGTTCTGACGGTGATTTCCAGCTATCCCTTTGCACTTTGCGAAGAAAAGGAGACGCTGCCGGCAATTTTGTACACCACGCACACTGAAGCGAAGTTGGGGAATGCGGTGGCGGATACGCTGCTTGGGGAAAACAACCTTGCCGCGCGTTGTCCGATCACCTGGTATCGATCGGCACAGAATCTGCCGGATCTGATGGAATATGA
Source organism: Ruminococcus sp. (assembly GCA_021203985.1). Taxonomy (GTDB): domain Bacteria; phylum Bacillota; class Clostridia; order Oscillospirales; family Ruminococcaceae; genus Ruminococcus_C. The sequence continues at coordinate 8,966 of JAJQAB010000021.1, forward strand.
CATCATCGAAGCCGACCGCACTTACCTCTACGATACCGCAAAGCCGCTGTTTGCGTTTGGACATGGGCTGTCGTATGCCTCGTTTGCCTACCAAAATCTGGAAAGCGAACTTGTCTCCGAAGGCATCCTGTTCCGGCTGGAGCTGGAAAACACTTCGGCACGGGACGGCGATGAGGTCGTACAGATTTATGCGCATGCCATGCAGCCGCGCGTGAAGCGGCCGATCCATCAGCTTTGCGGCTTTCAGCGCGTGTTTGTGCCGGCGCATGCGCGCGTGCCGGTGACGATTTTTGTACCGTGGTACGCGCTGGAATATTACGATGTCACGCAGGAACGAATGCTGGTCGAATAGGGGCAGTATTGCTTTCAGGTCGGCGCGTCCTCGGCGGATCTTCGGCTGGAAACGGTGCTGGAGATTCCAGGGGAAGAGATTCCGCCGCGCGATCCGTTTGTGCCGATTCTTGTGAAAAATTACGACAAAAAAGAAGGCATGGACACGCACCTCTGGTTCTCCAAGGCGCAGAACGACTGGTATGGCGTGACAAACGACTGGGGTGGCTGCTTCACCTTTGCCGCTCCGTGCGGCAAAGGTGAAGCTTTTCGTGTATGATGGTGAGACGCTGCTCGGCGAGGCGGAACTTCTGTCGGCGCGGTGCGCGGATGATTTTCAGGCGAAAACGATTCCACTGCAGTCGTATACGGGTGTTGCAGATCTGCGGCTGCAGATTCAGGGGATGGCGAGCGTTTATCAGATTCGCCTGCGTTAGTTAAGCGCAGTCAGCGGCTGTTATTCTGCTGCCACTTTTTCTCCTCGCTGCCCAGCGGAATGCGCACGCGGTATTCGATGTAGTTCTCGCGCTGGATTTTCTGCGAATCCGCGGCGATCCCTGCCGCCTGCATCGTTTCTACGGCTTTTGTGATGGTGTTGACAAAAATCCGCACGTTCTGAAAGATCTTACTGCGCTTCTGATAGCTTTCCTGACTCTTCTTCTGCCCGATCATTTCTTCCACAGCCGCCTCCGTTTTTTCGACATTGAGGTTTTGCTTGACGACCTTTTCGAGAATCCCGAGACGCTCTGACGGCGCTGCGAGCCGCAGCAGTGCACGGGCGTGGCGCTCGGTGAGGTTGTACTTCATGATGACTTCGCGTTCATCCGCAGTGAGCCGCAGCAGCCGCAGTTTGTTGGCATGTTGGCAATCGTACTCTGCGCCTTGTCGAGCTTGATTGCTGCGTCCTCCTGCGTCATGCCGTAGTATGTAATCAGCTTTTCGATTGCGCTTGCTTCGTCAAAAAAGGAGAGATCCTGCCGCTGGATATTCTCGACCAGTGCCATAATTGCGGAATTTCTAGAGCTGATGTCCAGCATAATACACGGCACGGCGTGCATCCCTGCCAGCTTTGCGGCACGCAGCCGCTGCTCACCGGCAACAAACTCGTAGCAGTCCGTACCGCGCCGCACGGTCAGCGGCTGGAGAATGCCGTTTTGCGCGATATTCTCCGCAAGCGACTGCATGTCCGCGGCATCGAATTCAGTGCGCGGCTGATGCGGATTCGGGATGATTTCGTGAATTTCTACCTCAACGATCCGGTTGATCGGCTTTTCCTTTGTGAATGTTAAAAACCCTGCCATTTTGTAATCCTTTCTCTGAAACGTGTGTTTTTGGTTGGTGTTATGATTATAGCAGATCCTGAAAATAATCGCCAGAGAAAAAAGAGGGCATTTCTTGGAAAAATCGAGCGCCTTCTCCGCGGCTTTTGCAAAATCGGGTGATAGCGTGCGTTTTCGATCGGGAAAGGCGGCGATTTCTGCGATATTTTTTGCATGCGCATTTTTCTTTGACGCAAAAAAGACACGGTACGAAACATACCGTGTCTTTTTTGATAAATCCCGAAGGTTTAGGTAACACCGCACAGAGAATCGGCGTCAGATGCAAGCAGATGGCGTGCAAAGCCGAAGGCAGTCTCGTGTAGCGGTGTTGCCTTCATTCCGCATCCTCAAACGGTGTCACTGGATCGGGTGCGGCTTCCATTTCATCGTGCGTCAGCTCGAAGGAGTACGCCGTAGAGTAGTCGCCGATTCCGGCAGCAGGATAATAGATGAGCTTTGCCATCTCGAAGTCCGCTGGAACTTCCATGTAGACATAGCCCTGCCGCATTTCACCCGGTTCGATATCATCAACGAAATATTCCGGATCATCGCCGAATTGCAGCGTCAGCATACGTCCCGAACGAAGACCGGAGCATGCAAAGGCTTCGCCGTCCGCTACCATATAGAACGTGCCGGACAGGAAGTTCGCCGACAGGCTCTCTTCGGTGTCGTTGGAAATCGTGATCTGATAGAAAATGAAACCAACGTCCTGTTCGCCGTCATTGAATGTATAGGACGACAGATAGGCATGATCCAACGTGGCGCGGACGCCGCTCTGCGATACTTCTTCGCCAAGCTGTGCGGTAAAGCATGTGGCAACCTGTTGTGTCGCTTCTTCTGTCTCCGTCTGATCCGAAACGCTTCGCACCGTTCCCTCTGATTGGCTCCCACAGCCGACCGCCGTCAGCAAAAAGGGAATTGCCAACAGCAAACTGCATGGTTTTCGATAGAGCTTCATCATCGTTTCCTTCCACAATTCTCTCTGGTTGAAATTTTATTACAATATAATGTGTATTCTATGGCAGCCGGTTGCCGCCAATGATCTTTCCCATAAAACGGGCGCAAAAGACAGCGTCTCAAAAAGGCCGCCCCACCTGGCTTTTATCGATGCCGAAGCAGAACAGCCTCTTGGAGACGTTTTTGGAAGGCGAAAGCAATCCGCCCCAAACCGCCTTTCACATCCATATGTGCATTAGTCAGCCTCGATTGCATCTGCCGGACATGCGCCGGAGCAAGAGCCACAGGAAATGCACAGATCCTCTGCGATTTCGTATTTTGTCTCACTCTCAGAAATAGCGCCGACCGGACATTCGTCCTTGCAGTTGCCGCAGCTCAAACATGCGTCAGTGATTTTATATGCCATAAGAATTCACCTCCGTGCAAATTTACGCAGACACCGCAGACATCTTTGCGTTCTGCGATCTGTTCTGCTATCATCTATTATAACAGCTTTCCGCGCAAAAAGCAAGTGCTTTTTTACGGGAATTGCAAAAAATTTTTTTCGCCTGTGAAAACGATCACTCCTGAATGTGATCGAGTGCCTGTTTGAAAATCGAGGACACGTGGCCATCGGCAAGCGCGTAAAAAATCGTTTTCCCTTCGCGGCGGCTTGTGATGAGCCGTGATTGTTTGAGAATCCGCAGCTGATGTGAGATGGCAGACTGCGTCATGTCCAGCTTTTTCGCGATCTCGCAAACGCACTCCTCATGCTGGAACAAAACAAAAAGAATCCGTACACGCGTCAGATCGCCAAAGATTTTAAACAGCTCCGCCACATCCGAGAGCACGGATTCCGGCGGCGTTTCGCTTGGCAGTGCGGTTTGTTCGTTTTCTGTGTGCTCAGTTTGCATAGATTCTCCTTTACACATATGAAAATGAGAATGATATTCGAATACTTTTATCATACGACATTTTTGATGATTTGTCAAGTTGTCGGCTGGCTGATTCACGGGAATTATTTTTTTAGATCAAGCATACCAAAGAGACCCCCTCAGTCACGCCGAGATTGCTTTTTTAAAAAAGAGAGTAATCCTCTCGCCTCCCCTGAAAAGGGAGTGGGACTGCTGCATAGCGGCAGTGGAAGGGTCCTTATCCGAAGCAAATTTCAAAATTGATTTCCGTGTGGCTGATTTTCCGCACGTAAGCATACCCCTTGCATTTCTAAGCCAAATGTGCTATCATGAAAAAAACAGAAGCCCATGCGGCTTCAGAACGGAGGAACGCAGATGTTGGACGAAATTTTCCGCCAGAAAAAGCCGGTGCCGGAAAAGCTCTTGGCGTATGGCTTTCAGTCAAAGGATGGACAGTACGAGTATGCTGCGTGCGTGATGGAAAACGCGTTTCTATTACAGATCGTGATCGATGCCACTGGGACAGTGGACACGACACTGACGGATCGGGAAAGTGGCGCGGAATATGTGCTGTACAAAACGAGTGCGCCTGGCGCTTATATCGGGGCGGTACGGATGGCAGCTGCGGCGGAATTGCAGGAGATCGCCGACCAGTACTTCAAGCCGTCGGTGTTTAGCGCACCGCAGACGCTGCGCGTGCTTGACTTCGTGTCGAAAACCTATGGTGATGCGCCGGAATTTTTATGGGAGAAGTTCGCGGACAACGCGGTCTGGTGCAGAAAGGACACGAAAAAAATGGTATTGGGTGATTTCCGCGCTGCCGAAAAGCAAGCTGGGATTCGATACACAGCAGCGTGTGGAGATTCTCGACTTGTACATCACACCCGAGCGGATGCACGAGATGATGCAGCGAGAACACTTTTACCCGGGCTGGCATATGAACAAGAAAAGTTGGTATACGATTATACTAGACGAAAGCGTCAGCGATGCGGAGTTGTTCGAGTGTATTCGTATTAGCTACGAACGCGCCGTGCGCTAAGTACAGCGGTGATTTTCTTCTTTTACTTTAAAGGCACGATATCTTTGCATTGCTGGGTAACTTGATTTTCTTTTTTCTGTTTGGGGTGCATATTCTTTTAAAATCAAAATTTGACAATTTTCCGCTTGACAAGGGAAATTGATTGTGCTATAATGAATATTATTATAGTGCTGGTGTAGCTCAGTTGGTAGAGCAGCTGATTTGTAATCAGCAGGTCGGGGGTTCAAGTCCGTCCACCAGCTCCAATATTCTACAATTCATACATATGCATGTGGGGGAGTTCCCGAGTGGCCAAAGGGGGCAGACTGTAAATCTGTTGCTTCATGCTTCGATGGTTCGAATCCATCCTCCCCCACCAGGATACAGGTAGACTCTTCGGGAGTTTACCTGTTTTTTGATTCCATGTGTATGCGATTGTAGACGGGCGACACCCAAAAAAAGACGTGCAAACGGGGAGACGGCGGCATACCGCGATTACGCTATGGGCATTCTTGCCGTCCGCCGCAGGAAATTGTACAGCACAGGAAAGAGGAAACTTATGGTACGAGAGGATTTAAGAAATATCGCAATCATTGCCCATGTCGATCATGGTAAGACTACGCTGGTAGACGAGATGCTCAAGCAGGGCGGCGTGTTCCGCGAAAACCAGGCGGTTGCAGAACGCGTGATGGACTCGAATGACCTAGAACGGGAACGCGGCATCACGATTTTGGCGAAGAATACATCGGCGTGCTATGGCGACACGAAAATCAATATCATTGACACACCAGGACACGCGGATTTCGGCGGTGAAGTCGAGCGCGTTTTGAGTATGGTAGACGGCGCGCTGCTGCTGGTGGATGCGGCGGAAGGACCGATGCCGCAGACGCGGTTCGTGCTGTCGAAGGCGCTGGAAATGAACCTGAAAATTATCGTGGTTGTCAACAAAATCGATCGACCGGACACGCACCTGGATGAAATCGAGGACGAGGTGCTGGAACTTCTGATGGATCTCGATGCCAGTGACGAACAGCTCGAGCAGACACCGTTCTTATACTGTTCTGGCCGTACAGGGACGGCAAGCCTTGATCCGCATACGGTGGGCACGGATTTAAAGCCGCTGTTCGATACGATCATGTCTTATGTGAATCCGCCGGAGGGCGACCCGGACGCGCCGCTGCAGATGCTGATTTCTTCGATCGATTATAATGAATATGTCGGCAGAATTGGAATCGGCAGAATTGCCCGCGGAACGATGCAAATCGGGCAACAGGTATTGCTGGGCAATTACCACAATCCGGAAGAGACGCGCAGCAACAAAATCGTGTCACTGCTGCAAATTCAGGGACTGCAGCGCGTTCCGGCGGAAACCGCTTCGATCGGTGACATCGTCTGGATCAGCGGCATTGAGAATATTTCGATTGGCGATACGATCTGCGCGACAGACTGTTTCGAGCCGCTTCCGTTCACGAAAATCAGCGAGCCGACCATGGAAATGACGTTTAGCGTCAACGACAGCCCGTTTGCAGGACAAGAGGGCAAGTTCGTGACTTCGCATCAGCTGCGCGACCGTTTGATGCGTGAGCTGCTTCGTGACGTCTCGCTGTGCGTGACGGAAACCGACAGCACCGATGCGTTTCGCGTGGCGGGCAGAGGTGAAATGCATCTGTCAATCCTGATCGAAAATATGCGGCGCGAGGGCTATGAACTTGGCGTTTCTACGCCTCATGTGCTGTATCACGAGGTGGACGGCAAACGCTATGAGCCGATCGAGGAACTGTCGATTGACGTTCCGGAAGAGTGCGTTGGCTCGGTGATGGAGAAGCTTGGCGCGCGCAAGGCAGAGCTGCAGGATATGCATCCGCAGGGCAGCCGCACACGCCTGACGTTTTTGATTCCGTCACGCAGTTTGTTCGGCTATAAGAGCGAATTTTTGACCGACACAAAGGGTGAGGGCATCATGAGCAGCGTGTTCCGCGAATATGTGCCGTATAAGGGCGATATTCCGCGCCGCAGCACAGGGTCACTCATCTCGTTCGAGAGCGGCGAAGCGGTCACCTATGGTCTGTTCAACGCCCAGGAACGCGGCACGCTGTTTATTGGCGCTGGTGTTCCGGTATATGAGGGCATGGTTGTCGGCGTATCGTCGAAGGCGGAGGATTTAGTTGTCAACGTCTGCAAGCGCAAGCATCTGACCAACACGCGTGCCAGCGGCAGTGATGATGCGCTGCGTCTCGTTCCGCCGCGGAATTTGAGCCTGGAGGACTGCCTGGAATTCTTGGCGGATGATGAGTTACTCGAAGTCACACCGAAGTCGCTGCGAATTCGCAAGCAGATTTTGAGCAATCAGACACGCGCGAAGATGCGTGGGAAGAAATAATACGCCACCGTATCGCGATTGTATCGCGATTGAAGCGGCAGCCTTTGCTGCAGTTAGAGAGGAACGATCATCATGAAACAAGTTTGGAAAAAAGCCCTATGGGTCGCACTTTTGACCGCTGCGTTCACATTGAGTGTTGGATGCGCTGATCAGGACAACTCTTCCGCCGATTCCAGTTCGATCAGTACCGCACAAGATGGCGCGGAATCCAGCGCGGCTTCTTCAGCAGACGGCGCATATCAGTATACCGTAAATGACGATGGAACAATTTCGATCACCGCCTATGCCGGCGACGACACGAGCCTCGAACTTCCGGCAACGGTGGATGGCTATGTGGTGTCCGCTTTGGCGGATCACGTGTTTGAGGCAAACTGGGATATCGTCAGCATTACGCTGCCGGCGGGTCTGACGACAATTGGCGAGAGTGCGTTTATGGACTGCACGGCGCTGACGTCTGTGTCGATCCCGGAAACGGTTTCCGTGGTGCGGCGCGCCGCCTTTGCTGGCTGCACTTCGCTTGCAAGCGTGGAGCTTCCGGAATCTGTCACCGAGGTGCAGGAAGAAGCATTTACCGGCTGCACGAGCTTAACGCAACTGACGATTTGGAACACGTCCCTCACCTACAGCAGCTGGGGGCTTGTGGAAAATGACGCAGCGATCGGCGTCACGATTTTTGCGCCGTCCGGGTCGGAGATCTGCACCTGGGCAAACGAAAACGGCGTTGCGCTGCAGGAAATCTATTAAGGCAAATTGCAATCGTACCAGAAAGGACGCATTATGAAAAAATTTCAGAAAATCACCACGCTTTTGCTTGCGTGCTGCATGCTGACTGCATGCGTTGGATGCGGCAGCGATGACGATACGGATTCTGCGGCGGATTCTTCTGCGGCACAGTCTGATGTCGAGGACGATGCTTCCGAAGCAGAAGCGGAAGATTCTGCGCAGGACGAGGACACTTTCGCGGCGGACAGCAATGCAGCGGAAAATGAGTCGGAAGCGGACGCAGAGGAAGAAGCGCAGGCGGACGCAGATGTGGATGCAGAATCGCAGGCGGACACAGAATCGGAAGCAGACGCGCAGGAGGAATCGGACACATCCGCAGAAAGCGACCTGCCCTATCAGCTGAGCTATGAAACCAATATCCCATCGGAGCTTGCGCACACGATCGGGCAGTATTTTTACGCGATTTATACGCAGGATTATGATCTCTATTTAGCGCAGATCAACCCGACCTATCAGACGGCGATGGACGAATTGTTACAAGAAGATTACGGCTATGGTATGGAGGTTGACTTTGAACAATATCACCAGGCATTGTTGAATTATGCCGGCACGGAGGACTTCACAATCACCAGCATTAGTATGGCACTCGCAGAGGAAGCGCTCGCGGAGGACTTCGAAGAGGGAACGGACTTTGTCGGTGAATATTTGGACGCCTATGCAGAATTTCTCGGCGATGACTTTGTGGCACAGCTCGAGGAAGAATCCACGGCGATTTATGATATCGCACTCACCATGCTCGGTGAGGATGCGGATGGCAATGCGCTGACGATTATGGATCAGCTCGAAATCCTGGTGGTCGATACGGACGGCACCTACGGCATTTTGGGCTAAGGCAGATAATTTAAAAGAAACATAGGACACGTCACCTTGGCGTATCCTTTTTGCTTAGGCTGCGAGGGAGCGGTGATACTGTCATTTCTCACAAAACGGCTTGACTTTATAAGGAAACTATATTAAAATATAAACAACACAGACGAAGGTTGCGCACATGGCTTCGGCGGCGGCTTTCGGGAAAGGAATGATTTTATGAAAAAATGGCTGGCGGTAATTTCCGCAGCAATACTCGCACTTACGGGTACGTCCGCCGTTGTTCCTGCCGTGACATCAACGGCGGAAAATAACACGGATTATAATTATGGAGAGGCACTTCAAAAATCCATGTTTTTCTATGAGGTACAGCAGAGCGGCGAGCTGCCGGACTGGAACGAGGTTTCTTGGCGTGCGGACAGCATGACGAACGACTATGTGTCGGGCGGCTGGTATGACGCTGGGGATCACCTGAAATTCACACTCACGAATGCCTATGCGGCAACGATGCTCGGCTGGGGTTTGCTGCAATATCGTGACGGCATGGAAGCAGTTGGTCAGGAGACGCTGTATGAGAACAATCTCCAGTGGGCGCTGGATTATCTGGTGGGCTGCGATCTGGGCGATGAAATTGTCTATATGATCGGCGATGGCTCATTCGACCACGTCTGGTGGGGGTCTGCCGAGGTGTATATGGCAAAGTACGAGCTGATGACCGGCGAAACGGAACGCCCGTACTACACCTGCAATGACAGCTGTATTGAAGCGCAGATGGCGGCGGCACTCTGCACTGGTTACCTCTGCTTTAAGGATTCACAGCCCGATAAGGCGGCAGAATATCTTGAACACGCAGTGGCTTGCTTTGAACGCGCAGATGCGAATCGCTCTATCGGCGATGATACCGAAGAGCATTCGTACTACAAGCCCTCGACTTTCTATGATGATCTGTTCTATGCGGCGAACTGGCTGTATATGGCGACTGGCGAGCAGAAATATCTCGACCTGTGCGCGAACGACTATATCGATAACCTTGGCACAGAAGAACAGTCTACAGAACTGAAATACACCTGGGGTCACTGCTGGGATGATGTAATGCAGGGCGGCATGCTGCTGTACGCGATCAACACCGGCGATTCCACCTGGAAAACGCAGTTCCAGAAGCACCTGGAATATTGGACGACCGGTTATGGCGGAAAGCAGATCACCTATACGCCGGACGGTCTGCCGTGGCTGACGACCTGGGGCAGTCTGCGTCACGCAACTACAACGGCGTTCCTGGCATACGTTGCGGCGGATACGCTGTTCGCGGACGATGAGACGTACTGCGAGAAGTACACGGAATTTGCAGACGGCGTGATGAATTACTGCTTCGGCGATAATTCCAGCAATTACAGCTATGTAGTCGGCATGAGCGATACGTATCCGCAGGCATGGCACCACAGAACCTCGAGTGGCGTCTGGGACGACAAGTGGACGGGTATTGGCACAACCGGAACAGACGACTCCAAGGAACACGCGCACATTCTCTACGGCGCACTAGTCGGCGGTCCGGATCAGAACGACAATTTCTCTGATAAGATCAGCGATTATCAGTACACCGAGGTCGCGATCGACTACAACGCCGGCTATACAGCGGCGCTTTGCGCAATGGTTTCCAAATACGGTGGCAGCGCAGACCCGGATTTCCCGGAGACGGAAACGCCGAAATGGGATGAGTTCTTTATGCGCGCATCGATCAACCAGGCGTCCGGATCGTATACCGAAATTAAAGTATACGCCATGAACCATTCGGCATGGCCGGCGCGAACGATCCAGGATTTGTCGTATCGCTATTATTTCGATATCTCAGAGCTGATTGATGCGGGCTATTCGATTGATGATGTCTCCGTGAAGATTGGCTATGACCAACACGCGTCCGACAAGGGGCAGATTTCGATTTCCGATCCGATTCTGTATGACGGCACCGTGTACTATGTCGAGCTTCGCTTTGCAGACGGCAGTGTCGTGATGCCGACCGGTCAGTCAGAGCATCGCTCCGAGTGCCAGTTCCGGATTTCGATTCCGGACAATATCCAAGGCGTGTGGGACGCGACAAACGACTACTCCTATCAGATGCTCGTACAGGACGGCGAGGATGCCATGGTCGATACGCCGTATATTACGATGTATGACGGCGATACGCTGATTTGGGGCATTGAGCCGGATGGTACGACACCGTCAGAAACAACGGTCACAACCACCGAGCCTGCCGAGACGACAACAGTCGAGATGACCACGACCGAGGCGACAACTGAAACCACATCGGAGACGGCGGAGCTGACGACAGAATCGACAGAAGTGACCGAAGCGACAGAAGCAACCGAAGTGACATCGGAAATCGCCAAGGAAACGGCAACCGAAGCCACGACTGCGGCGACGGAGGAAACGACTGCTGCAACGGATACGACTGGATCGAGCGGCGGCGGACTTTGCGGTGATGTCAACTTGAACGGCAAGGTGGATCTGGCGGATGTGATCTTGCTGAGCAAGGCTTCGATCCAGCTTGTGGATCTCGAGGGCACGGCACTCTTGAACGCGGACTGCAACGCGGACAGTGCAGTGGACAGAAACGATGTGCTCATTCTGCTGGAGTTCTGTGTACAGCTTGTGGATCAGCTTCCGCACACAGAGTGATGCACAAGTGAAAAAAACGCCGAATCTGCGTGGAAAATCTGTTGAGTTTGCAGAATGCGACAAAAGAAATCCACGATTTTTAGGCAAATTGCATATAGACAAAAGAAGGCGTTTTGTGTCATAATATTTTATGAGGGTGTGCAGACGCACGCGCCGCTAGGACTTCTATTTTATTTTTTGGGAGGAAATTCTTATGAAGAAGATCACAAAATTGACCGCAGCAGTCAATGCGATGGCACTGGCTTCTGTATCTGCGGCGTCTCTTGCAACAATGCATTTTACAGCGAATGCCGCTGATGATGTATTCAATGAAGGTCCGTACACAGCATGGTTTTGCATGAGCGCGGGTGCGACATCGGTTTGAGATGCAGACGAAGAGGGCGCAACACCTGCAACCATCGAAGAGGATGGCAGCTATACGGTATCCTACACGATCCAGGAGGGCGGCGGCTCTGCTTCGATCGAACTGCTGCTGATTTCTACGGATATCAACGCTTATGCGTTCGTAGAAGAGGGCGGCGATCCGTGGGTTGACGGTACGGCATCGATGGCAGTAGAATCCGTTGAAATTATTCGCGTAGGCAGCGGCGAAATTACGGAGATTGAATACATCGGTCCGTCTGAAGGCGCACTTGCGAAGGAAAACAACGGTACAGATCTGCGTTTGAACCTGTTGAATACATGGGGCAATGACGTTCAGGATATCACCACTGAGCCGGAAGGCGGCTTGGCAGAAGGCGATACCATTCAGGTTAACTTCACGGTTAGCGACATCAATCAGATGGCAAGCAGCGGTGAGGGCGAAGAAACCGAAACCCCAACGACCGCAGCTGCAACCACAACGACCACTACAACCACAGTTGCTACAGATTCGGCAGATTCGACCTCGGACACGGACAGCAGCTACCTGTGCGGCGACTATGACGGCGATGGCAGCATCACGATTAACGATGCATACAACATATTGCTCGCATACTCGAACATCTCCGCTGGTAAGGATTCCGGCATGACAGAGACACAGGAAGCGGCAGTTGACGTGGACGGAAACGGCAAGGTGGATATTCAGGACGCTTACAAGATCCTCCTGTATTATTCGTATCAATCCGCTGGAAAGACCGTGGATTGGGATAGCCTCTAATTTACAAATGCAGCCGCATCACTTGTGATGCACGATCATAAAAACGAGCACGATTGTTTACCGATCGTGCTCGTTTTTTGCGTCTTCGTGACAGTGCTATGCCGCCCTCCTCGCCACGCAAAAAGGCTGCTGTACCCAGGGGGTGCAGCAGCCTTTGCCATAAATATTTTAGCCTTAGCTTATTCGGTGTACGGCAGCGAATTAATCAGCTGTACCGTGAATTGCAGCAGAACCAGAGCATCGTTGCCATCTACGTTGTCATCCGCATTGCAGTCCGCGTTCAAGAGTGCCGTGCCCTCGAGATCCACAAGCTGGATCGAAGCCTTGCTCAGCAAGATCACATCCGCCAGATCCACCTTGCCGTTCAAGTTGACATCGCCGCAAAGTACGCCGCCAGATTCAGACGCCGTGGTTTCGCTCGTCTCTTCGGTGACCGCGGTGGTTGTGTTTTTCACCGTTTCACTGACAGCTGCAGAAGCAGTTGTCGTGATCAAATCGGTGACAGTCGCGGAGGTTGTGATGATCGCTTCGGTGGTTGTGGTAGTCGTGGTGGTTGTGGTCGTTGTTGTAGCTTTGGTCGTAGTCGTTGTCGTGGTGCTTGATGTTTGCGACTCTTCCGCAATCTCACCGACCACAATACCGCATCCAACGGTGGACATGTACACCTTTCCAAAGACATTCATGTCGCCGACTAAGAAGTGCCCGTTTCCTGTGCCGCCGTAGAGGTGGTTGGAATTGATCAGCACCCACGTTTCGCCGCAGTCCGTGGAACGATAGACGCCCTCCGGATCAGAAGCGTCCGGCTGACCGTACATGTACAGCGTATAGGGATCGCCCTCGTTTTCCGCCACGCCATAGCCCATCGTTTTGCAGTAATAGACGTTTTCCATCTTCGTGACAGTCTGCCCGTAATCCGATACGACATAAGCGCCATACCAACCCGCCGCTAGTGCCAGTGTGCCTTCGCTTAAATAAGAGATTCTGCCGGCGCTGTCGCACTGATCGTACATCGCGATGTCTGTAGAAGTACTGAAGGTCTTGCCATAGTCGGTGCTGACGCAGAGCGTATAGTGCGCGTCAGAAAATTCCGCTGCCGGCTTCGAATAGACCCAGGAACTATTATAATAGGTCACGTAGGCATAGACGATGTTCGGCTGATCCGGTTCTACGAACATATAGGTTGGCTTCGAGCCGTATGCCGAAGGAATGCCGCTGCACGAAGTCCAGGTCTGCCCGTAATCGTCCGAGTAGGAGACGCCAGAACTGCTGCTGCTCGAACTGTCACTCTTTAAGAAGCGGTACGAGCCGTCCTCTAGCTGCGTGATTGCCGCATAGCCGCCAACGGAATTCGCCATCGCCGTCCACGTTTTGCCACCATCGAGCGTGTAGAAGCCGGGGGCAACGTCATTTTGGTTTTCCGCGATTCGAATCATAACATCGGGATTCTGCGGACAATAGGCAATGGCACAGGTCGAACCCATGTTCGGCTGATACTGCGTGCCGGAAACCGTTGTGTCGCTGTGCTCAAAGCCGTCATAGTCGCCGATTGCGGAATAAACCGAACCGCCGGGTACGCTGACCATGTCGAGTGCAACGACTTCTTCAATGCCGTCCGCGTGGAAGGTGGCAATCGGATTGTCCGTGCCGTCCTCTGTCGGGAAGAGATTATCCCACTCGAAAATACCATTGCCGGAGGTGACGAAGAATTCCGTGTCACTGCGTGGATTCATCACAAGTGCCCCTGACCAGTGAATTGCTTTGCCATAAATCCAGCTGCATCCGCCGTCCTGTAAGTACCCGTACAGCGACTCCTGTTTCATTTCCTGGGCTTCCTCGTCCCAGTACCAGTTGCCGCTCATCTTGCCGGGGTAGATCGATGTCCAAGTCTCGCCGCCGTCTGTCGAACGATAGAGCCATTCGCCCCAGGCGATCGTTTCATCGTCCCAAGATTGCGAACTCCATACCGCGCATGTGGTCGCAATCAACATGTCCGGATTATCCGGGAGACTGATGCAGGCACCGATGCTGTTGTTCGTGGGTGAGATGTTGTCGACCGTATCCGTATCGACGTTGTAGCGATAGACACCGCCGCTTCCGCTTGCAAAAGCCAGCCCTGCGATATAGGAGATCAGAAGGTTGCCGTCCGCATCGAGATTGATTCGGGAAGGATAGCAGTCCGTTGGCAGATCGGCGCTGAGTATTTCGAAGTCGTCAGAGCCAACGTCCGCCACTGCCACATTGCCCGTGCCAGTCATCGAAGTGCCGACATAGACCTTGCCGCCGGTGATCGCAATCGTGCCGACACCATTTTGACTTCCGTAATCATCGTCCGTGTTGCACGATACGATGTGGTTTTCCCATGTGGGCCAGTTGATGGAACACGAGAAGAAGCCGAGATCGCTGTAGCTATCGACCGAGGTCCAGGTGTCGCCGCCGTCCGTGCTCATGATCAGCCCCGAAGAATTGTATGCCACATCGCCACCGCAGTAGATGATGTTTGGATTGTCCGGATCTACGGCAATCGATTCGCCGCACTGTCTGCCATAGCCGTTGCCGTGGACTTGAATGAGATCCGTGACATCGATTTCATCAAAGGTTTCTCCGCCATCGTGTGAACGGAAGATCGCCGTGCGTGCGCCACTGAAATAGGCGCAGCCGCATAGCAGATAGATCGTCTGGTCATCCGTGGGATCGATGCACATCGCATCCACGCTCAAAAAGCCGCGATCCTCTTCGTCCAGGAACGCCAACAGCTGTACCCATTCTTCCGTTTCGTAGTCATAGCGGTACGCGCCGCCAACGTCCGTACGGGCGTACATTTCGGTTTGACCGGTGACGATGCCAGAAACAAAACCGCCCCCGGAAATCTCCACCGTGTCCCAGCTCATGCTACTCTCCACAGACTCTGTCGCATCCGCCTGCAGTGACGGGATCGAGCCGGCGGCGCCAACGCTTGTGCAGAGCAAAACGGCAGCAGTCAGCATGGAGGTGATAGAATGCTTTCGTTTCAAGTGAATTCCTCCTTCTTTGAAAAAGTGAAAAAGCATTTCGTATTTAGAGTGATATCGTGCAATTTTTTCGCCCGGTATCACTTTTGTACATTATAGCACGTTTTGTGCAGAATTGCAAGTTTAGAATCAAAAATGTGCGCGAATTTGTGAAAGTCGATAAAACAAGCGCGCCGAATCTGCATGTCCTGCACAATTTAGACAAATGTGCATAGAAATACATCATAATATTTGGCTATTTTGCCACATGACAAGGATTAGAAAGTGTGGTATAATACAAAAGATGTAATCACTTTGTAAGAAATAAGTGAAATTTCGATTGGAAATATGACAATTTGGAGAAAAAGCGAGAAGTGTGCTGGCTTGCCGGTAAAAGAAGCGGAAAGGAAATGAAAGTATGGCAAAGCGATCGAAAGAGGGCATTTGGGAACGATTTTCCCGAACAGGGGTGATCTTGATTTTACTGTATGTGATGTTTATCATCCTGGGTTTTGCGGTGCGGCTGCTGTTTTTCTCGGATCGGCAAACCACCAGCATCGTTCCGGATCAGAACGTGGCCTCGGCGGAGGGAACGGCGGCGCAGATGAGTGCAGCGGTCGAGGAAACCGCTGCGAGCGAGGCGGCAAGTATAACGATTCTGGAACTGCAAATCGAACAGAGCTTTTTTGCTGTGCTGGAGGACGGCACGACAATGGCGGATGTGCACATGTCCACGACAGGTGAGGCGAGCGTGGACGATCTGGTCTGGAGCAGCAGTGATGAATCGATCGCAACGGTTGACGCATCGGGAACGATCACTGGCGTGAAGGCGGGGACATGTCAGATCAGCGTTGCGGCGAAGGACAACGCGGGCGTGTCGGCAAGCGTTCCGGTGACGGTGTGCAAGCTTACCGTGAAGGATGGCTGTACGTATGTGGACGATATCCTGATCGTGAATAAGACCTATGGTCTGCCGGAGGACTACGACCCGGGACTCGAGGACTATGTCAGCGAGGCGTTTAGCGAAATGCAGGCGGATGCCGCAGAAGAGGGATTCGATCTCTATATCGGTTCGGGCTTCCGCGATTATGCTTATCAGGTGACGATTTATCATAACTACAGCAGCATATACGGTTGGGAGATGGCGGACACGTTTTCGGCGCGCCCAGGTCACTCGGAGCATCAGTCGGGTCTGGTAATCGATTGCAACACCATTGACGATGCGTTCGGCGAAACGGCAGAATCGGACTGGCTTGCAGAACACTGCGCAGAATACGGCTTTATCGTTCGCTACCCAGAGGGGAAAGAGGAGATCACGGGCTATCAGTACGAGCCGTGGCATATCCGCTATGTCGGCAAGGAAATTGCGACAGAGATCAATTCACTGGGGCTGTCGCTGGAGGAATACCTCGGTGTTGATTCCACCTATACAGAGCCTTGGAAGGAAACCGAAGAAGCCGAAGAAACGGAATAAGATTGCGAGTAAGTCTCCGCGTCCTGCCGAATGTGTCGGATGCGGAGACTTTTTTGCGGTGCGGACTTTGCAAAGCAGTTGTGAAAAAGACAGGGGCAAAATGAGCCGAACGCGCTCAAAACGAAAAAAATATACCGAAAGCGCGAAAAAAATTTCAAAATACTATTCCAATATGCAGAAAAATGTGCTATAATAAAGGTAAAGCCGTGTTTTTCGGGTCAAAGAGATGGTGTGAATTCGGGGAATATGGCAAATGAACCAAAAAGAGGGTTTTGCTATGGAAATCAAGAAACATTTGACAACGACACCGAAGGAAAAGCCACAGGACGAGAGCAAGCTGGGGTTTGGATATATCTTTACCGACCACATGCTTGTGATGCCATATGACGAGGGGCAGGGCTGGCATGATCCGGAGATCGTACCGTATGGCAACATTTCGATCGCTCCTTCTGCGCAGTGCCTGCACTATGGTCAGACGGTGTTCGAGGGACTGAAGGCGTATCGCCGCGCGGATGGCGGCGTACAGCTGTTCCGACCGGACGAAAATTTCAAGCGCCTGAACCGTTCGAACGAGCGCCTGGTGATTCCGGAACTGCCGGTGGAATTGGGTCTGCAGTGCCTGAAGGAACTGATCTCGGTTGAAAAGGACTGGGTGCCGCATCACGAGGGCGCTTCGCTCTATATCCGTCCGTATATTTTCGCAACGGACGCTTTTCTTGGCGTACATCCTGGACAGCACTATTTGTTCATGATCATTCTCTCGCCTTCCGGTCCGTACTATGCTTCCGGCTTAGATCCGGTCAATATCTACGTGGAGGACAAATATGTCCGCACCGTGCGCGGTGGCACGGGCTACGCAAAGACTGGCGGCAATTACGCGGCATCACTGCACAGCCAGGACGATGCCGATCGGCAGGGCTATTCGCAGGTGCTCTGGCTCGATGGCGTGGAACAGAAATATGTCGAAGAGGTTGGGGCGATGAACATTGCGTTTGTGATTGATGACGAAGTGGTTACGCCTTCCTTGGAAACCGGCTCGATTCTTTCCGGCATCACGAGAAAATCCGCGCTCGAACTTTGCCGGAAGAGAGGCATTCCGGTTTCGGAACGTCGGATTACCATACAAGAGGTCGCGGATGTACATGATGCTGGAAAGCTTACCGAGGTATTCGGCACGGGCACTGCGGCGGTAATTTCGCCGGTTGGACATCTGAAATGGGGCGATAAGGTGATGGAGATCAATCACAACAAAATCGGCCCGATCTCGCAGATGATTTATGACACGCTGACCGGCATACAGTGGGGCAAGATTCCGGATGAATTCGGCTGGATTGTACCGATTGACTAAAGCGAAAAATAAAGCAAAAAAATTCTTACAGAAAAAATGAAAAAGGCTGGTGCATTATGCATCAGCCTTTTTTTGATGGGCTATGCGCTTGCACGGCGTTACGGCAGTACCATACCAGCCGCCATGAGAAGCCGATTCCAGGTCGCCGGATTGACAGCACCGGAGACGGGAAGACTTGTGTGTTGCTGAAAATGTGCCACGGCGTCTTTGGTTTCCTGGTCAAAGACACCACTTACGGCGACCTGCGGCACGCCCTCGAAACGCGCGTGTACCGCCAGAAGCAGCGCCTGAATTAGAAAAATGACAGCGCTGTCTGAGCCGGACGCGTATGACCGAATGCCTGTCGGGAACGCTGCGGCGGCATCGGTTCACTCGGCGTCTACAATTGCTTTTCACGCCCCACTGTCCACTTCGCCAGTGGGGCGCATGCCGTTTTGCTTCTGAAACGCCCGTACCGCTTCGGCAGTGCGCGGACCATAGATACCGTCTGGCAGAGAGGTGCGGCAGGTCGCGAACGTGGGAGAGACGGTGCAGATTGCTCTGCAGTTCCCGGATGTGATCGTTTTTTTGCTGCTCTGTATATGCCATAGAAAAACGCCTCCTAAAAAATGGTATACCATGGTGTCTGGTAGCGCTGCTTGTCGAAGCTGTATTTTAAGTCGGCATACAGATTGACGATCGCGTCCCACGTTGCCGCGCCAACAATGCCGCTCTCCGGGTAGCCGAATTGCTTTTGAAACGTCAGAACCGAAGCGCATGTGATCGGGCCAAAATAGCCGGTGGCGTTAACTGCGCCGATTTCCGGATAGGTTTCGTGAATGTAGGAAAGATAGGTCTGCAGCAGACGGACATATTCGCTGGTTGTGCCTTCGCGCAGCACCACGCCAGGATAGAGTGCAATGTCGTTGACGGTTTCGTCCAGCGGCACAGACTCCAGAATGCCGAGGTAGGCATCGTATAGAAGAAACCAGGTCGGCTGGTCGACAATGTCGGTTTCCGGCAGTCCGAACACCTGTTGAAACGACTGCACTGATTGCTCGGTCTGTGCGCCGAAATAGCCCGTAATGCTGACCGGCTGGACTGCCAAATAATATTGAATCACCCGCACGTCCTGCCTCTGCATGCCAATTCGCAGCGTGCTGTTGAACTGCTGCTCCGTCTCCTCCAGCGTTAGCCATTCGGAGTTTAGCTCCGCTAGACGCTTGACGCTGAGAAAGATGTACGCGATGCGATACCACGTGGCTTCGTTGACAACGCCCGTTGCCGGCATGCTGAAGATCGATTGAAAGGCAGTCACGGCGTCCTGCGTGATCGAATCGAACGAACCGGTGACCTCGCCGATTTTCGGGATTGTGGAATAGTTGCGCGAAATGCGGTTCAACTGAATCTGGATCGTACGAACGGCATCGCCGCCGCTGTAGCCGAACATCAAATCATAGCCCGGAAAGGACGGCGTGTTCGTTTGCACAGCCACGTTCGAGATGATGTCGATGTCATCGCCGTAGTAATATGTCAGGATTTTATAGGGCGTCATGCCTTGCTGCGCGAGCGTCACTGTGCCCCACTGGGAAAGCCCTTCGCACGTGACGGTTGTGCCGTTGCAAAACGCGCTGAAAAGTGGCTCAATGCTTCCCTGCCACCGTATGTAGGAATTGAACAACTCATCGACTAGCTGCCCGATATTTTCAAAAATTTCACGGCCGTAGATGAATTTCTGATCGAATTGCGTGGAATTTGTGATGTCAAACGCAAACCCTCTGGCGCGATATCATTCGGTGTAGATGCGGTTTAATGCGAAGCTGACAATGACATATATGTTCGCGCGAATGGCGTTTTCTGGCCAGGTAGGGTAGATTTCGCTGGATACGACATTCTTGATGTAATCCGGAAATGTCACGGTGACATCGTCTGCGTTTTCTTCTGGTCGCCCCAAATGGACTGTAATCATTTCTGGGATAAAGGGTTCTCCAACCGGCATGATAGAATGCACTCATTTCTAATAAGCCAAAAAAATCGCTTATCTGTCGCTGTCGCCTGGCTCGCTGTTTTGAAAGACGATCGGCTTTGGCGGCACTTGCAGGTCGCTGACCAGTGGAATCATGGAGAAAACCTGTCGGGATGTAATCCCGGTGAACACCGGGACTTGCTCGCTGACCTGCCGATAATAGTCGGCGGCGTAGATGCTGACGTCATAGGCGCTGAAGGGCGGCTGCGTGGCGTCCTTGTCGAGCGATTGCGACACCTCTGGGGCAGGGAGTGCGATTTTTTCGGTTTCGCCACTTTCATCGGTGATCGTCACGTGTATCAAGTGCATTTGCTTGCCGCGGCGGCGTCCGCTTATGCAAAAGTGGCAAAGGTTCTCCTGCTTGCCGTCCACATCAGAAAATTCGGGCGGTAATGAAGTGAAATCGACAAGATATTTGATCATTTTCAATAAAATTGCAGCATAAAATTTGTGTAACCTTACAAAGTTGTCGTTTTTTCTATTTTTTTCGATTTTTCGCTTGACAGATTCGATCGGATCGTGTAAAATAAAAAAAGTGATAAATGAATCGTTGTGTTTCCCAACGTTCGCAAGATAATTTTATTTTGTAAATATGGGTTTTGATTCGCATTTATCACTCGTTTTGTTGTCTCCTTTCTTTTGTTCTACGTTTTTATTTCATTTTTGACCAGGATTTTTTGGAATCCTGGTATTTTTTTGCCTTTTGATCGCTTACATGCGTTTGTACGAAAAAGCGCCCGTCTGTCCTTAGATGACAAATGGGCGCTTTTCTATTTCGAGATTTTTATTCGGGTTATTGTTTTCATCTCATATGCGGCACGTGTGCGGCTGCCTGTTCGCAGCGTTTTTGCAGACGTCCCGGTCGGAAAAATGCGTTATAATTTCGGATTACTTACTCTTGATCGCTGCCTGTGCCGCTGCGAGTCTTGCGATTGGTACGCGGAACGGCGAGCAGGAAACATAGTCTAGACCGATTTCGTGGCAGAACTCAATAGATGCCGGGTCGCCGCCGTGCTCACCGCAGATACCGCAGTGGAGCTTGTTGTTTGCCGTCTTGCCGAGGTCGATTGCCATCTTCATCAGCTTGCCAACACCGGTCTGATCGAGCTTTGCAAACGGATCGTTCTCGAAGATCTTTGCATCATAGTATGTGCCCAGGAACTTGTCTGCGTCATCACGAGAGAAGCCATAGGTCATCTGTGTCAGGTCGTTTGTGCCGAAGCAGAAGAAGTCTGCTTCTTTTGCGATCTCGTCTGCGGTCAGTGCAGCTCTCGGAATTTCGATCATCGTACCAACCTCGTATGCCAGGTCGCTGCCAGCTGCTGTGATTTCAGCATCTGCGGTCTCTACGACAACCTTCTTGACATACTTCAGTTCCTTAACATCGCCAACCAGCGGAATCATGATCTCCGGCTTTACGGTCCAGTCTGGGTGCTTTGCCTTGACGTTGATCGCAGCCTTGATGAGTGCCTTTGTCTGCATCTTTGCGATTTCCGGATAGGTAACAGCCAGACGGCAGCCACGGTGACCCATCATTGGGTTGAATTCGTAGAGCGATGCGATAATTGTCTTGATTTCGTCTACAGACTTGCCCTGTGCATCAGCCAGCTTCTGGATACCGTCCTCTTCTGTCGGAACGAATTCGTTGAGTGGTGGATCCAGGAAACGAATGGTAACCGGGCTACCTTCGAGTGCTTCATACAGCGCTTCGAAGTCGCCCTGCTGCATCGGTTCGATTTTTGCGAGTGCAGCTTCTCTCTGCTTAGCAGTATTAGAGCAGATCATTTCACGGAATGCAGCGATTCTCTCCGGATCGAAAAACATGTGCTCTGTACGGCACAGACCAATACCCTCTGCGCCCAGCTCACGTGCCTTCTTTGCATCGGTCGGGGTGTCGGCGTTGGTACGAACCTTCATGGTTCTGTACTTGTCTGCCCAGCCCATAACTCTGCCGAATTCGCCGGCAATAGATGCGTCTACAGTCGGGATGATGCCCTTGTAGATGTTACCGGTCGAGCCATCGATCGAAATGTAGTCGCCTTCGTGGAATTCCTTGCCAGCGAGCTTGAATACCTTGTTGTCCTCGTCCATGGCGATGTCGGAGCAGCCCGATACGCAGCAAGTACCCATACCACGTGCAACAACCGCAGCGTGAGAGGTCATACCGCCGCGAACGGTCAGGATGCCCTGCGAAGCCTTCATACCGGTGATATCTTCCGGAGAAGTTTCCAGACGAACCAGAACGACCTTTTCGCCCTTGGCATTCCAAGCCTCCGCATCGTCAGCAGTGAATACAACCTTACCGCAAGCAGCGCCAGGCGATGCGCCCAGACCCTTGCCCAGCGGTGTTGCAGCCTTCAGTGCCTTTGCATCGAACTGCGGGTGCAGCAGCGTGTCGAGGTTTCTCGGATCGATCATCAGGACAGCTTCTTCTTCGCTTCTCATGCCTTCATCCACCAGGTCGCAAGCGATCTTTAGCGCAGCCTGTGCAGTTCTCTTACCATTTCTGGTCTGGAGCATGTACAGCTTCCCGTGCTCTACGGTGAATTCCATGTCCTGCATGTCTCTGTAGTGATTTTCCAGAATGCTGCAAACTTCCTTGAACTGTGCGAAAGCCTCCGGGAACTTCTGTTCCATTTCGGTGATGTGCATCGGTGTACGAACACCAGCTACAACGTCTTCGCCTTGTGCATTGGTCAAGAATTCGCCGAACAGACCCTTTGCACCGGTTGCCGGGTCACGTGTGAACGCAACGCCCGTACCGCAGTCATCGCCCATGTTACCGAATGCCATAGACTGTACGTTAACAGCGGTACCCCAAGAATACGGGATGTCGTTGTCGCGGCGGTATACGTTTGCACGCGGGTTGTCCCAGCTGCGGAATACGGCCTTGATAGCGCCCATGAGCTGTTCCTTTGGATCGGTCGGGAAATCTTCGCCGATCTTCGACTTATATTCCGCCTTGAACTGGTTCGCCAGTTCCTTCAGATCCTCAGCGGTCAGCTCTACGTCCTGTGTAACGCCGCGGTCTGCCTTCATCTTGTCGATCAGCTCTTCGAAATACTTCTTACCGACCTCCATAACAACATCGGAATACATCTGGATGAATCTTCTGTAGCAGTCCCAAGCCCATCTCATATTGCCGGACTGTGTTGCGATGGTATCAACCACCTCTTCATTCAGACCCAGGTTCAGGATTGTGTCCATCATACCCGGCATGGATGCACGTGCACCAGAACGAACAGAAACGAGCAGCGGATTTTCCTTGTCGCCGAACTTCTTGCCAGTGATGCCTTCCATCTTTTCGATGTACTCGTTGATTTCCGCCTGGATGTCCGGATTGATCTGACGACTATCCTCGTAATACTTTGTGCAAGCTTCTGTCGTGATGGTGAAGCCCTGCGGAACCGGCAGACCGATGTTGGTCATTTCAGCCAGGTTTGCACCCTTGCCGCCGAGAAGTTCACGCATATTTGCGTTACCCTCCGTAAACAGATAACAATACTTCTTTGCCATTGGTAACTACCTCCAATAAAAATTTCGATAATTTCTTCCGGCAGCCTAAAAAATCAGGCATGGGAAAACATGGCGATTTTCCCGATTTTAACCGGTATATTTTATTATACCATACTTCGAAGGAAAATACTATACATTTTTTTAAAAAAATTTGCCCCTTTTTTTGTGGCAACTTATACAAAAATTACAATCCGGGGAGAATTTTTTTCGAAAAGGCTTGCAAAATGCCTCCAGTTTTGTCATAATAGAAGTAGGTGATTTTTTTCGGCGGCGGAGATGCCGCAATCAGAGATCCATACGGAATTGCTCTGCGGTCAGAAAATCACACGCGCTTTGGCGGCGCTGTGTGGACGCGGCGACCGCTTTGCGTCCGAACAAAATCAGAGGAGGATTACATTATGATGAATCAAGCCATTATTCTTGCCGGCGGTCATGGGGATCGCATGAAGGCTGCGATCCCGAAGCCGATGCTTCGCGTGCTGGATGTGCCGATGCTCGGGTGGGTGATCCGTGCATGTGAAAAGTCCGGCCTGAGCCGCATTTGTGTTGTGACTGGCTATAAAGCGCAATATATTGAACTGTACCTGAACGATCGCTATCGCACCGCGTATCAGGCGGAGCAGCTGGGAACCGGTCATGCGGTGATGCAGGCTGAAAAGTTTCTGCGCGAGTTCGAAGAAGGCAATACCCTGGTACTCTGCGGCGATGCGCCGTTTATGGACCAGGAGACGATCCAGCGCGCACTGCAGCAGCATCAGGCACAGGAAAACGATGTGACAGTCGTGACGGCACTGCTCGATCATCCGCAAGGCTATGGCAGAGTACTGCGCAGCGAATCGATGATTGCGGCGATTGTGGAGGAAAAGGACGCAACCGATGCACAGCGCGCGATAAAGGAAGTCAATTCCGGCGCGTATTGGTTCCGCACCAAGTCCTTGCTCGAACTGCTCGACGGTTTGTCCCAGTCGAATGTGCAGGGTGAATATTACCTGACCGATACTGTGGGACTGGCGCTCGAACGCGGCGGACGTGCGGGGGTGTACTGCACGGAAAACGCTGATGTTGTGCTGGGCGCGAATACGCGGCAGGATCTGCTACATCTGAACGAAACGGCACGTCAGCGCGTGCTGGATTTGCACATGGACAACGGCGTGAATTTTGTCTGCACAGACGGCATTCTCATTGGAAACGATGTCGAAATCGGCGCGGAAACAACGATTTTGCCGGGTACTATATTAAAAGGAAAAACGAAAATTGGCGTAAAGTGTACCATTGGCCCGAATTGCCTGATCGAAAACTGCACGATTGGTGACCAGGTGACGCTCAATGCGGTACAGGCGTATGATTCCGTGATCGAGGACGCGGTAAAGGCTGGTCCGTTTGTACATATCCGTCCGAATTCGCACCTGAAGAACGGTGTGAAGATTGGGGACTTTGTGGAAATCAAGAATTCGACCGTTGGCGAGCAGACCGCTGTGGCGCATTTGACTTATGTGGGCGACAGCGATGTCGGCAAGAAGGTCAACTTCGGATGCGGAACGGTCACGGTAAACTACGATGGCATGACGAAAAATCGCTGCGAAATCGGCGATAACTGCTTTATCGGCTGCAACACGAACCTGATTGCACCGGTAAAGCTCGGCAAGGGCGCATATACTGCGGCAGGTACGACCGTTACGCAGGATGTGCCAGAGTATGCGCTGGCGGTAGAGCGTGCAGATCTGAAGCTCAAAGAGGGCTATAGCAAGAAGAAACTGCGCAGTAAGCTGTTCCCGTCTGACGATAAATAAGTGATCGCATCGCATCATCATATCACACGACACCGCACAGAGATTCGCAGACCGTCGTGGCACGCCAATCCGCTGTGCGGAGTTGTATCAGTTGTATCATTGGAATAGAAAGGGTTCATGCGGCATCGGGCTGACCGGTGCCGCATGACGTAGGTTATTCGAAAAATGGGTATTATGGATATTTTTCGTCAGATTGAGTCGGGCAGTGACGGCAGGGCGCATGGAACGCTGACGTGGTTGATTGTGGGACTTGGGAACCCCGGTCTGACCTATGAATGGACACGGCACAACGCCGGTTTTCTCGCCATCGAAGCGCTCGCGCAGCAGTGCGGCGCATCGTTTCGCCAGATGCGGTTTCACGCGGATTGTTGTGAGGCAATGCTCGGGGATACGCGCGTGCTTTTGATGAAGCCGACCACTTTCATGAACCGCAGCGGTGACGCGGTGGCGGCGGCGGCAGATCTTTATAAGCTTGCGCCGGATCATGTGCTGGTGCTCTATGACGATATTTCGCTGTCGCCGGGGAAACTGCGGATTCGCCGAAAGGGCAGCGCCGGCGGTCACAACGGCATGAAGAGCGTCATTGCGCAGCTTGGTGCGGAGGAGTTTCCGCGCATTCGAATCGGTGTCGGCGCAAAGCCGAATCCACAGTACGACCTGGCGGATTGGGTGCTGTCGAAGTTTACGCCGGAGGAGCGCACACTGCTCGAACCGGCATTTGCGAACGCCGCAGAGGCGACAAAGCTGATCGTACAGGGAAAAGTGGATCAGGCGATGAACCAGTTTAACGCCTGACGCATCCGCAATATAAAGGGGGATTTTACATGCAGTTGTTTTTGGAGACTTTTTCCCGGCTTGCGGTGTACGGTGAACTCTGTCAGGCGCGGCAGGGTGGGGTGAGTCCGGTTTCGCTGACCGGCGTGTCGCAGATTCACAGAGCGCACTTACTCACGGCACTCTGCAGGGAAGCTGCACCGATTCTGACTGTGACTGCCGATGAAGCCGAAGCATGGCGGCTTTGTGAGGACATCAATATGATGGTGGATCAGCGCATGGCGTGGCTGTTTCCGGCGAAGGAACTGCTGCTGACACCAGCGGAGGGCGCAACGGTTTTCTATGAGCATACGCGAATCGCTGCCTTGACGGCGGTGCAGCAGGGGGATTGCCGCGTGATTGTGGCGAGTGCCGAATCGTTTCTGCAGCCGACCATTTCGCCCGAATCGCTGCGATCGCATACAATTGTACTGCACCAGAACGATACGGCGGATCTGATCGCACTTTCCCAGCAGCTGATCGATTGCGGCTATGTGCGCGGCGCGGCGGTTTCGGGCGCAGGACAGTTTTCGATTCGCGGCGACATTCTGGACGTTTTTCCGGTGCAGATGCAAGCACCTGTGCGTGTGGAATTCTGGGACGATACGGTGGATACGCTGTCGCAGTTCGATCCGGAAAGCCAGCGCCGTACGGATGCAGTGGAGACGCTGGTGATTCCGCCGGCACGGGAAATGCTCTGCGCGCCATCGACTTTGGCGGAATTGATCCGCAGCCACGGGAAAACACTGCGCGGAAAAACCGCTCCAGTAGCACGGGAACATCTCTATGCCGATGCAGATCAGCTCGATGCCGGCGTGACATTGCCGCATCTGGAGAAGTACGCGCCGCTTCTCTGGGATACGCCGCCGCTGGTGACGGATTATGGCATAGAGCTTGCGTGCTTTTGCGAATACGGCGCAATTGCGGACACCCAGCGCGGTATTCTGGGGCAGTATCGGGAGGATTGTAAGCTCTTGCTGGAATCCGGCGACCTCTGCCGCGGACTGGAGGGCTATTATCAGAATCCGGCGGAATGCATGGTGCGCCTGTCGGGGACGTTTCAAGTTTATGCCAGCAATTTTTTTCAGGGAGGCGAGCGCATTGCGTTTCAAAAGCTGCTTCGTGTCGATGCGCTGCAAAACGCACCCTGGGGTGGCGAGCTTCGCCAGCTGACTGAGGATCTGCGCGTGTACTGCGAACAGGACTATTGCACAGTGCTGTGCGCCGGAAGCGAAAAGACACTGCCGATTTTGCAGCAGGATTTGCAGGAGAGCGGAATTCCCTGCGAGCTGGCAAAGCCGGACAGCCCCTGGCGCGCTGGGATGGTTTATCTGCGCACAGGCTGCCTTTCCGGCGGATTTTCTTACCCGGAAATCAAAACCGCACTGATCACGCAGAACAAAACGATCCGCACGGCGTCAAAGCGCAAAAAACACCGGCGCGGCGAGGAAATCCGTTCCCTGGCGGATATCACACAGGGCGACCTGGTCGTACATGCGCTGCATGGGATCGGCAGATTTCTGGGGATTCGAAAGCTCGAACTAGAAGGCGTGACGAAGGATTATATCACGATCCAATACGCCGGAAAGGAAAATCTGTATGTGCCGGTCACTCAGCTGGACTTGGTTTCGAAGTATATCGGTCCGCGTGAGGACAGCCATGTGAAGCTAAGCCGTCTTTCCTCGCCAGAATGGCAAAAAACGCGAAGCCGTGTGCGCGGCGCGGTCAAGGATATGGCGGATGAGCTTCTGGCGCTGTACGCGAAGCGCGAAAAGACAAAGGGCTTTGCTTTCAAGCCGGACGACGAGGTACAGCGCGAATTCGAAGAGCGCTTCCCCTATGTGGAAACGGAGGATCAGCTGCATTGTGTCGAGGAAATCAAGCAGGATATGGAGTGCCCCCGCCCGATGGATCGGCTGCTGTGCGGCGATGTGGGCTTTGGAAAAACCGAGGTTGCTCTGTGCGCTGCGATGAAATGCGTTCTGAGTGGCAAGCAGTGTGCCATCTTAGTGCCGACAACGGTGCTGGCGATGCAGCATTACCAGACGGCGCTGCGGCGGTTCGAGCACTTTCCGGTGAATGTGGAAATGCTGTCGCGTTTTGTGCCGCAGAAGCGCCAGAAAGAGATCCTGAAGGATGTCGCCGCCGGAAAAACCGATCTGCTGATCGGCACGCACCGCATTGTACAGGACGATGTCAAATTCCGTTCGCTGGGACTTGCGATCATTGACGAGGAACAGCGCTTCGGCGTGGCACATAAGGAAAAGTTCAAGAAGCTGTTCGCCGGCGTGGATCTGCTCACACTTTCTGCAACGCCGATTCCGCGAACGCTGAACATGGCGATGAGTGGAATCCGCGATATGTCCGTACTTTCACAGCCGCCGGAGAATCGCTATCCGGTGCAGACGTATGTGATGGAGTACAGCGAATCGGTGATCATCCAGGCGATTTCGCGCGAGCTGAAACGGGACGGTCAGGTCTATTATATCCACAACCGTGTGGAAACGATCACCTATACAGCGGCGCGCCTGCAAAAACAGCTGCCGAATGCGCGGATTCTCGTGGTGCACGGTAGGATGAACGAAACCGAGATGTCCGAGATCTGGCGAAAACTCGTGGAGCACGAGGCGGACGTTCTTGTCTGCACGACAATTATCGAAACGGGCATGGATGTGCCGAATGTCAACACGCTGATTGTGGAAAACGCCGACTGCTTCGGGCTGAGCCAAATGTACCAGCTTCGGGGCAGAGTCGGCAGATCGAACCGCCGCGCCTACACCTATTTTACGTTTCCCCGGGATAAGGCACTGCGTGAGGAGTCAACACGCCGGCTTGCGGCAATGCGCGAGTTCACACGGTTTGGCAGCGGCTTTCAGATCGCCCTGCGCGACCTCGAAATTCGCGGCGCAGGCAGCTTGCTCGGCAGCAAACAGCACGGGCATATGGAGTCGGTGGGCTATGACATGTACCTGCGGCTTTTGAACGAAGCGGTCGTACAGGCAAAGGGCGAACCGATCCGGCAGACGGCGGAATGTGCGGTGGATATCTGCATTGACGCGCATATTCCGGAGACGTATATCGAAAGCCTGAATCAGCGGCTGGATATGTACCGGAAAATCGTGGCGGTGCAGACCGAAGAGGACGAAATGGATCTGCTCGATGAACTGATCGACCGCTATGGCGAACCGCCGCAGGAGGTCATGGGATTGATCACAGTGTCGAGACAGCGCAGCATGGCGGCACAGCTCGGCATCACGGAAATCAGCCAGCGCGGCGATACGATTTTGTTTTATCTCGAACAGCCGACCGCAGAGATGATCGCGGCACTGTCGCAGCGCTACCGCGGCAGGGTGACGTTCGCGAGTGTCGGAAAGCCGTATCTCGGCGTGCGGATCGACCGCGAGAAATCACTCGACTTGATGCGCGAAGTGCTGGAGATCTTAAGCGGTGCGTGCGAGGAAACGGCATAGCATTGTTCGAAATTCGTCAGATTGGGCGGAAAACGAATAGGCTTTTTGGTAAATTGCACATAGACAACGGTTTTGTTTTATGCTATAATAAGATCATGGATCATAGTGATACGGCATACCGTGCGGACGGTATGCATTAGGTTTTTAAGGAGGAGATCCCTATGAAGATGATGAAAAAAATTGCGGCGTGCTTTGTCACTGTGGCAGTGGCTTCGGTTTCTGTGGCCGCGATGGGAATGCAGGCGAGCGCAACGGATGAACCGCCGTATACGGCATATTTGTGTGCATCGATTGGTGGCGTTGCACAGTGGTCAGCTGGCGAATGGGAAACCAAAACGGCAACCATCACTGCGGACGCAGCTACAGCACCTCGGTTGTCATTCCAGATCCTGGCTCGGAAACGATCGATTTTTTGATGCTGACGACTGATATTAATGCGTACGCGTTTGTAGAAGAGGGCGGCGATCCGCTGACAGAAGGCACGGCGAATATCACGATCGATTCGATTGAAATTGTTCGCGTTGGTACGGAAGCAGTAGATACAATCCAGTACAATGGTCCGTCCGAACACTCGCTCTTCCTGAACGATGATGGCAGTACGTTTCATGTAAACATCCTGAATACATGGGCAGCGGCACAGGCTACGTCTGATATTGATACGACTGTCGATGGCGGTCTGGCGGTTGGCGACAAGCTTGTCGTAAACTTCACCGTAAGCGGCATCAGTGCCGGCGGCGGTATGGCGGAGACGGAAGAAGAGTCATCGAGCGACAGCTCCGAGGACAGTTCCAGCAGCGATAGCAGTGACAGCAACAGCTCCGACAGCTCCAGCGATTCGAACAGCAGTTCGTCCAACAGCAATAGTTCTTCTTCTTCGAACAGCAACTCCACCGGTTCTGATGGCAACACAAGCAGCTCCGGCGATGATGGCGAATCAGACGACGCGACCGGTTCGAATTCGACATCGAACAGTAACTCCACAAACTCCGGCGGCACGTCCAGCAATTCTGGCGGCAGCTCGTCTAGTAGTTCGGGCGACAGCAGCAGTTCGAATAATTCCAGCGGCTCTACCACAAACAATGCAACCACCTTGAAAACCGGGGACTTTGGCATTGCGGCAGTTGTACTGGGTGCAGTAGCAGCAGCGGCGCTTGGCGTTGGCGCGTTCACTGCAACACGGAAGAAGAAGTAATAATAGGCAACCCCGCGCAAAGACCGCCTGCGGCTTTGCGCGCCATCTGCTGCGACCGAA
>JAJQAB010000104.1 GCA_021203985.1 Ruminococcus sp.
TATTATATCACTTTTTTCCTTCCTTGTAAGCACTTTGTAATTATTGATTTCCGTACTATTTTGAGGAAAGAGATTGACATTTTGGTTACAGATGTGGTACAATAACGATATATGTAGATGTACGGGCACGGGCAAACTTCCGGTGCACTGGAAATGTCACATGGAATACAAGCGGCAAATATAGTTTGTCCGAAAATACGGAGGTACTTCCATGAAATTTTCTGACGGCCTTTGGCTGAACCAACGGGGTTATGACGTTTCCTATACAGAACAGGCATATGAGGTTACGACAACAGAAAATTCGATTCGCGTTTTTGCAACTTCCAGCAAAATCTGGAACCGTGCAATGACATTGGGCGGTGTTTCATTTGATCTGGTATACACGGCGGTAGCGCCGGATGTGATTCGCGTGCAGATCTGCCGCCACAAGGGGAGCCTGAAAAATCAGCCGAAATTTGAACTGAATCTCGATGACAGCTATCGTCCGGAAATCCACGAGAATGACGAGACAATCACTATGCAGGCAGGCAGCACTACGCTGACCATTAAAAAGGGTACGAACGGCTGGGACGTTTCCTTCAGCCGCAATAGCGTACACATCACCGGCGGCGGCTGGCGCTCTACGTCCTATATCCAGGAAAACAAGTTCCATCGTGACGTACGGCTGCAATTGTAGACGGACGATGACTTCTTCAACTACCCACAGGATACGCACAACACCTATCTCTGCGAACAGCTAACGCTCGATGTGGGCGAATGCGTCTACGGCTTCGGCGAAAAGTTCACGCCATTTGTCAAAAACGGGCAGACCGTGGAGACCTGGAATTCGGACGGCGGCACGTGCTCTGATCAGAACTATAAGTGCATCCCGTTCTATATCACCTCGAACGGCTACGGCATCTTCGTCAACACCGCGGACAAGGTTTCCTTCGAAGTGACTTCGGATACGATCAACAAAGTTTCGTTCACTGTGCCGGGCGAATCGCTCGAATATTTCTTCCTTGGCAGCGCGGATTTAAGAAATGTGCTGAAAAATTACACCGACCTGACCGGCAAACCGGCACTGCCGCCGGCAAAGACCTTTGGGCTGTGGCTTTCCACTTCGTTTACGACAACCTATGACGAAGAAACGGTCACCTCGTTTATCGATGGCATGGCAGAGCGTGACATTCTGCTGCAGATGTTCCACTTCGACTGCTTCTGGATGAAGGGCTATCACTGGACGGATTTCGAATGGGATCTCGACCAGTTCCCCGATCCGCCGGCAATGATCCATCGTCTCAAGGCGCGCGGTCTTGGCATTTGCTGCTGGATTAACCCGTATATTTCCCAGCAGTCCGCTTTGTTCGATATCGGCGCGGAAAAGGGGTATTTTATCAAAAATCCGGACGGCAGCATCTTCAAGACCGATCTCTGGCAGCCGGGCATGGCGATTGTCGACTTCACAAACCCGGAAGCGGCGGCGTGGTTTGCTTCTGGCGTCCGCAAGCTCTGCGAAATGGGTGTCACCGCGATCAAGACCGACTTCGGCGAACGCATCCCGACAAAGGCGGTTTATTACGATGGCTCTGACCCTATCCATATGCACAACTACTACACTTAGTTTATATAACAAGACAGTTTTCGGCGTGCTCGAATCGTATTACGGCAAGGGACAGGCTTGCCTGTTCGCGAGAAGCGCTACGGTCGGCGGTCAGAAATTCCCCGTGCACTGGGGCGGCGACTGCTCGGCGAAATACACCTCGATGGCAAAGACATTGCGCGGCGGTCTGTCGCTCTGCTAGTCTGGTTTCGGCTTCTTCAGCCACGATATCGGCGGATTTAAAGCAACCGCTTCGCCGGATGTATACAAGCGCTGGTTTGCGTTTGGCCTGATGTCCGCACACAGCCGTCTCCACGGATCGACTTCCTACCGCGTGCCGTGAAACTTTGACGAGGAGTCCTGCGATGTGCTGCGATTCTTCACAAAGCTGAAGGGGCGGCTGATGCCGTACCTCTTCGCACAAGCTGTCCAGACTTCTATCACCGGCGTGCCAATGATGCGCCCGATGGTGGTGGATTATGCGGACGATATCGCCTGCCGCTATCTCGATCAACAGTATCTGCTCGGCGACAATCTCCTCTGCGCGCCTGTATTCCGCGAGGACGGCGTTGCGAACTTCTATCTGCCCGAGGGCAAGTGGTACGATATCATCACCGGAAAGACACTCGAGGGCGGCAAATATCACGCGGTTACCTGCACGTTCCTGGAAATGCCAGTGCTCGCAAAGCCGAACTCGATCATAACCTTCGGCGCGTTCGAGGATCAGTTCGAGTATGATTACCTTGACGGCGCAGACTTCTTGATCTGCAATCTCGAGGACGGCAAGAAAGCCAGCGCAACGGTATACGACACCCAGGCGAAGGAAGTTCTGACGCTTCGGGCGGCACGGTGCGGCAACAAAATCTGCATTGATGCAGGCGAAACCGTCAAGACCTTTACCGTTTCTGTCGCAGGTACGGACAAGATGATTACCATGCATGATGGTAAGGCGGAAATTACGTTATAACCGCGCAGCGTGATCACCGGATCGCAAAAAGGAGGGCAGGGCAATGCCAAAGACAAAGGACGGATTGGAATACATCTGGACAGATAAAAAGAGGACCCTATTCAGGCTGTCGCTGTCCTTTACACGTTATTATCTGACAGAGGATCGGTTCATCACGCGTGTCGGGTTTCTCACCGTGGTGAAGGACGAACTGGAAATCTATCGAATTAACGACAAAAAGCTCAAGCTTCCGCTGCTCCAGCAGTTGTTTGGCTGCGGCAGTATCGTGTTATACAGCAAGGACGTGGACACGCCGGAAAAGGAAGTCCACGCCGTGAAAAATCCCCGTCATGTGTCTGAACTAATCACCGCATGCATCAACGAGCAGCGCGATCGCTTCGGCATCCGCGGCAGGGATATGGTGGGCGGCTTTCCTGGGTCGCCGCCGGATGAGGATTCGATGTAGCCGTAAGGCAACACCGCACAGAATTACCCACGGAAATCAAATTTTCGATCAAGCAGATCAAGGAGAACCCTCAGTCACGCCTACGGCATGCCTTGTGCTGAGGGGGACCGCCGCGCAGCGGTGGTGGAGGGGTCTCCATCGAAGCAAATTTCAAAATTGATTTCCGCAGGAATCGCCGTATCAAAACGGCACTGTTTTGCGGTGAAAGAACGAAAAGGAGGTTCTGCAAATGCTTTCATTTATTACGGAAAAGCAGTCTTCGTGGGAAAAGCTGCAGGCGGAAACGCGACCGATTTTCATCTATGGCATGGGGGACGGTGCAGAAAAAATCATGCGCGTATTTCAAGAAAAGTCGGTTCCGCTGGCGGGAATCTTCGCCAGTGACGACTTTGTGCGCGGACATTCCTTCGCCGGATATAAGGTGCGAAAGCTCTCTGAAATCGAAGCGGAGGTCGAGGATTTTGTGATTGTACTGGCGTTTGCCGCGGGGTATCAGTCGCTTGTGGATAAGATTATCGAAATCAGCCAGAAGCATACGCTGCTGGTTCCGGATGTGCCTGTGGCAGGTGGGGGGCTGTTCACCTACGACTACTGCGTGGCGCATGCGCAGGAGCTGGAGACTGTCTATCAGCTGTTGGCGGACGAGGAGTCGCGGCGCGTTTATGCCAATATCCTTAACTTTAAAATCAGCGGAAAGATCCAGTATCTGCTGGACATTGTCACGCCAAAATCTGACATCTACCGGAAGATTATTCACCTGACGCCCAACGAAGTCTACGTTGATCTAGGGGCGTACAACGGCGACACGATTGCGGAGGTGCTGCAGTACACCCGTGGGAAATACATCCGCATCTACGCCGTAGAACCGGATCGCAAGAACTTTAAGAAGCTCTGCAAGTACCTGGACGGCATGCACTATGTCAACGCATATCACGCCGTAGCGTGGTGCAAGGACACGACTGTGCCGTTTGTCACGAAGGCAGGGCGGCAATCGGCGGTGTCGGCGGTCGGGCAGCAGATCGAGGCGCGCAGCGTTGATAGCATCCTGCAGGGACGGCCGGCAACGATCATAAAGATGGATGTGGAGGGCTGTGAACGCGAGGCACTCTGGGGCGCGGCGCAGACGATCGCCCATTTCTCCCCGAAGCTCATGGTATCGCTGTATCACCGCAACGAGGACATTTTTGCACTGCCGCTGTTAATTCAGCAGCTAAACCCAGGCTATGACCTCTACGTCCGGCATCAGCTCTATATCCCTGCGTGGGAAACGAATCTCTATGCAGTTCCGTCCGGAAAGGGACTGTTTTAATCAAAAACTTCACATAAAAGCGGCATTTCTGTCAAAGGAAGTGCCGTTTTTTGCAATGTGCAGCTATCCTTTTCGTTTCGTTTTCGTTTCATTTTTCTTTTTTTCAAAAGAAAATACTGCGTTTTTTTCGGATATCTGTCGAGAAATCCAAAGAATCGCGCGGTAAAAACTTAAGATTCTTTCTTTTCAGAAAAATCGCTTGACGTTTCGTGTGAAAAGTGCTATACTTTAAAAGTTACATCGAGGTGTGGCTCAGTTTGGTAGAGCACTACGTTCGGGACGTAGGGGCCGCAGGTTCGAATCCTGTCACCTCGACCAAAGGAAAAAGGCTATATTACGTAAGAAACGACGTAATATAGCCTTTTTTATCGCCTACTGCCAAACACAGATACAGAGGGGGCTTTATTGATGCAAACAATCCTAGAAAACCTGATCTTCAGTCTAAATGCCACGATTCCGGTTTTTCTCATGATGGTATTCGGATGGTACATACAGAAAATCAAGCTGTTAGACGATCACACCACCACAAAAATCAACCAATTCGTATTCAAAGCACTCTTACCGGCGCTTCTCTTTATGGATCTTTCTACTGCGGACTTTCGCACAGTGTGGGACAGCAAGTTTGTTTTGTTCTGCTTTTTCGCAACGCTGGTCAGCATCGCAATCGCGCTTGTGTTTTCCTTGTTTCACAATAACAAGGTCGAACGCGGTGAAATTGTGCAGGCGTCCTATCGCAGCAGCGCGGCAATCTTGGGGATCGCATTCGTGAACAACATCTACGGCGAAGCAACGATGGCAGCGCTTATGATTGTCGGGACAGTGCCGCTGTATAATGTTGCGGCGGTGATTACGCTGTCGCTGACTGCGCCGAAACAGGCGGAAACTGAGAGCAAAAAGGCGCTTGCGCTGCGCACAGCTCGGGATGTCATCACAAATCCCATTATCCTCGGCATTCTCGTGGGGCTTTTGTGGTCGATTTTGCAGATTCCGCAGCCGGTGATCCTGTCGAAGTCGATCTCCTATCTCGGCAACATGGCAACGCCACTCTCTTTGATCGCGCTCGGCGCATCGTTCCGGCTAGGCAGCGCAAAGGGGAAGGGCAGAGTGACACTGGGCATTGCCGGAATTAAGCTGGTGCTGTTCTGTGCGATCTTCCTGCCAATCGCAATCTGGCTCGGATTTCGCAGTGAAAAGCTGATCGCCATTCTCGTCATGCTCGGAAGCGCTACCACCGGAAGCTGCTTTGTCATGGCGCGTAACATGCGGCACGAAGGCGTGATTACGTCCTGTGCGGTGATGACAACGACACTTCTCAGCGCCTTCACCCTGACGGCGTGGCTGTTCGTGCTGAAAACGTGCGGTTATCTTTGAGGAGGTGCGGCGGCTTGGCACTTGCGGCACTGTCTCACTTCACGGAAATTAATTTTTTGGTAAAAGTGATCGAAAAGACCCCTCTGTCACGCCTACGGGCGGCAGAGGGGTCTACATTGTATTTCCACGTCTCACTTAAACTGATACAGCGCGATATTCTCAAAGCCATCGAGCAGCGTATACATCTTGCGGAAAGCAATCGCCGTGCCCTTTGCCACACAGTGGATCGCGTCCTTTGCGACAACGCACTTGACTTGCAGCGTGCGCTCGACCAGCTTCCGCAGACCGCCGAGCATCGCGCCGCCGCCTGCCATCAGCACACCGTTTTCATAAATATCGCTGACAAGCTCCGGCGGTGTCTCCTCTAATGCGAGCTTAATCGCTTCGATAATATCCGAAACAGCGTCCTCGACCGCCTCGAAAATCTCCAGCTCACTGATCTCCTGCATTTCCGGCAGACCGCTGACAAGATTTCTGCCCTTGACCCACATCGTCACGTCTGCGCGCGGATCGTACAAATTCGTCATCTCAATCTTCACCCGTTCCGCGGTGCGCTCGCCGATCAGGAGCTTGTACTTCGTCTGCATATAGCGGATGATCGCCTGGTCGAGTGTATTCCCTGCCGCGCGAACCGAGTGCGATGTGACAATGCCGTTCATCGAGACGATTGCCACATCGGTTGTGCCACCGCCGATATCGACAACCATATTGCCGCGCGCCTTGCCAATATTCACGCCAGCACCGATGAGTGCCGCGATTGGCTCGTCAATCAGATACGCCTTGTGCGAACCCGCGCTCATTGCCGCTTCCACGACCGCGCGCTTTTCCACATCCGTGATAAACGATGGTACGCAGATAATAATCCGTGGCTTTGTCAGGTGGTGGGTGGTTACCTTTAAAATAAACTCCCGAATCATGTACTGTGTCATCCGGTCGTCTGAAATTACGCCACCCGAAAGCGGACGCACGACCTGGATGTAGTCCGGCGTCTTTCCGATCATCTGATACGCACGCGTCCCGACCGCGAGTACTTCTTTTGTCTGCGTGTGATACGCGATCGCAGACGGTTCACTGAGTACGACACCTTTTTTGCCCAAAGTGATCACCGTATTTGCCGTACCCAGGTCGATTCCAATATCTGTTTTACTCATGGCAATTCCTCCTGATGCGTCTGTTCCGCAGTGATTTCACGTCCGGTTTCCTCCGGAAACGCTGTCTGATCCGCCATGCTGGACGCTTGCTGTTCCATCAGCATGTCCCGCAGGCAGGTATATCGATTCATGCGGCGGTTGTTGTCCACCATCTGATAAATAACTTTTTGTGAGCCAATCAAAATCAGCAGTCTGCGTGCACGCGTTACTGCCGTGTACAATAGATTGCGGTAATAGAGCTTAGGAAAGCCTCCCAGAAGCGGCAGAACCACCGCCTGGAACTCGCTGCCCTGGCTCTTATGCACGCTGATCGCGTAGGCAAGCTCCAGCTGATCGAGCTGGTCAAATGCATAGGTTGCAGTTCTGCCCTCAAACGAGGCAACAACCTCCTGCGACTGACGGTTGACCGTGCGGATCAAGCCGATATCCCCGTTAAAAATCCCCGTGCCGGCTTCACCGTCCTTGTGCCAGATGATGTCATAGTTGTTCTTGATCTGCATCACCTTGTCGCCTTCGCGGAAGGTGTACAGCACCGACTTGAACTCCGCGCGCTCTTTAGACGGCGGATTCAGCGATTCCTGCAGCGCCCGGTTCAGTTCAATCACGCCCATCGTACCCTTTCGGGACGGTGTGATGACCTGTATATCCTCCAGCGGTGCATAGCCATACGCCTTCGGCAGACGCGTTTTCACAAGCTCCAGCATCAGTTCACGCGCCGCGTCCTCCTGGAGACGCTGAAAGAAGAAGCAGTCGCTCGTCTTTTGCGTCAGATCCGGGTACTGTCCCTGAATAATTTTATGCGCATTCGTGACGATGCTGCTTTGCTGCGCCTGCCGAAAAATTTCCTTCAGCGCCACCACCGGAACTTGTCCGCTGTCGATCAGATCACGCAGCAAATTCCCTGTGCCGACCGAGGGCAGCTGGTCACAGTCCCCCACGAGGACGAGCTTACAGCCCAGGCGCAACGCACGCAGCAGATGCTCGAACAACAGCACGTCCACCATTGACATTTCGTCCACGACCATCACATCGCAGTCGAGTGGATTGTGTTCGTTGTGCTGGAAGCGCATGTTCCCCGACATATTATATTCGACCGCCAGCATCCGGTGAATGGTACTGGCATCATAGCCGGTGAGGTCGGAGATACGGCTTGCAGCGCGTCCGGTCGGTGCGCCAATCATCACGCGATAGCCTTGCTTTTCATACAGGGCGATAATTGCGTTAAGCGTTGTCGTTTTTCCCGTACCCGGACCGCCGGTGAGAATGACCATCCCGCGTGAAAGCACCGTGACGATCGCCTGGCGCTGCAGTTCGGCGTATTCCATGCCCTGTTCGACTTCCTGCGCGTGAATCATCGCGGTCAGATCGGTGCGATCCTCCGGTGCGCTGAAGTCCCGAATCACGCCGATCCGGTCGGCGATATAGCGCTCGGCAATATAATAATCCTGCAAGTAAACAAACTCTCTGCCGCGCTTTTCATAAACGCAAATCGTCTGCTCCTCCAGCGCCATGCGAAACGCCTGTTCAAAGCACGCCGCATCGATTTTCAGGTAGCTGCACGTCTTGGGCTGCAGGTGGTCGAGGGGCAGGCAGGTGTAGCCGGAGCTGGCGTTGTACTGCAGCACATGGAGCATACCGGCTTGTACGCGCTGCGGCGCATCGTGTGCAAAGTGCATACCGCTCGCCACCGCATCGGCCTTTTCAAATTCCAGATCCACGCCCGGCGTGCAAAGCAGATAGGGATTCGCGGCGATCAGATCCATTGCGCCAGTTTCCCACCGCTGATAGGCACGCATGGCGAATTTCGAGCGAATTTCATATTGTGCAAGGAACTGCATCAGTACGCGCAGGGAGAAGATCTGCTTGACCTCTGCGGCGATCGACTCGCATTTTTTCGGCGAAATGCCGCGAATTTCCAGCAGGCGTGTCGGTTCTTTTTCTATGATCTCGAGGGTGCGGTCACCAAACTGGCTGACGATTTTTCGCGCCAGTGAAGGACCAATACCCTTGATTGCGCCGGAGGAGAGATAGCGCTGGATATTCAGCGCATCCGCAGGTAGCTTGCGTTCCCAGTACTGTGCGCGAAACTGCGTACCGAAGTGCGGATGGTTCTGATATTCGCCCTCTAGGGAGAGACACTCGCCCTCTTCGGCATTACCCAACTCACCGACCACCGTGATCAGCGTTCCGCCAGCATCCAGCTCCAGAACGGTATAGCCATTCTCAGTGTTGCAAAACAGCACATGTTCTACCGTGCCTTCAATATGCAAAGACGCTTTTTCCTCCAAACGACATCTATCTCCTTTCGTGCATACATGCATCGGCGCAATCGAACGCACGTGATCGACCGCCGCGACAAAATTTCTCTTGCCTTTCTATTATACATGGTTTCCCGACAAATTGCAATCATTTTTTCGACATGCGCCGCAGAAAAATTCCACAAAGCGAAAATTTCGCCCGTTTATCACTGCCCAGGCGCAAAAATCCGCCCGATCTCCGTCAGGCGGCAATACCGAAAGGTCGGATGCGTTCGGCAAAACGCGCCGCACGCCGCTTCCAGGCTGCCATCGGGTATTGCGTCCACGAGCCAGATTGCCGCAACAAGCGCGCTGTCCGTCCACGCCGCCTGCACTGCCAGGGCATCGAGACGCGTTTCGAGCGCTTGCGCGTCCTCTAGAATTGCCACAGAAACGAGCCGATCCGGCAGTTCCCGTGACAGCATACGCCGACAAAGACTCCACACAAAGAGCGTTGCCGCGGCGATTGCGCAGAACGTCACGAGCCAGAAAATCCAATCCATCTGCCGCTTCACATCCTTCTCTCGCTTTATGGTATGCAGGGCGGCGGCAGGTTGTGCGGGCAAACAAAAAGCGCTCCGGATCTTTCCGAAACGCTTTCCTCTACAGCAAAAAGCTGTCTTAATCACTGACATATGGCAGCAATGCAATGTGTCTTGCACGCTTAATGGCAGTCGTCAGCTCACGCTGATGGAATGCACATGTGCCGGTTACTCTGCGCGGCAGAATCTTTGCGCACTCTGTCATGCACTTTCTCAGTCTTGCAACGTCCTTATAATCGATGCGCTCAATGCGATCAACACAGAACATACAAATCTTTCTGCGCGGTCTTTTTTTACGCTGAGATCTTTCTCTCTCCATACTGGTAGATCCTCCTATCTGCAATGCGGTATTTTCGAAGCCTAGGCGTTTTCGTCATTAGAACGGAACTTCTCCATCGCTCAGAATTTCTTCGAAGTCGCCGAGATCACCCAGCTGCAGCGAACCCGGTGTGCTGTTTTGCGCCGGTACAGGTGCAGGCGAAGGTGCGGGCTGCGATGGTGCAGGAGCCGACTGGTTATATGACGGCTGCTGATAAGCACCCTGATAGCCGCTTTCCTGTGACGCGCGTTTTGTCTCGCCAAAAGAAACGTTGTCCGCCGCAACTTCCATGCCATAATGCTTCACGCCGTTCTGGTCGGTGTAGTCATTATTGCGCAGACTGCCTTCTACGATGACCATGCTGCCCTTCCGAAAATAACGATTCACAAATTCCGCCAACTGCCGCCAGCAGGAAACGCTAATAAAATCAGCCTCTCGTTCACCGGTCTGCCGATTGGTAAAACGGCGATCTACAGCCACCCGAATTCGGCAAACGGACGTACCGTTTTGTGTCTGCCGGAAATCCGGATCGGCACACAAACGACCCATCAAAATCACTTTATTCAGCATATCGGTTCCTTTCTTTCTCTAGAAGGAGCATCTCTCCCTCTGACATAACTGCCCTTACTTCACGGTCACTAAAGAACGCAGCACACCGTCTGTGATGTTCAGCACACGCTCGATCTCCGCCGGAACGTCCGGGGTCGATGTGAACGTATACAGAGTGTAATAGCCGTCCGGCTCATCGTTGATCGGATAAGCCAGCTTACGCTTCCCCCACTCGTTTACTTCATCCAGTGTGGCAGTCGATACAATCTTTTCGCGGAACTTTTCTACCAGCTCCTTCGCTGCATCCTCCCCGTTCTTCAGACTGTAAACCGTCATCAGTTCGTAGGATTCCTGTTTCTTTGCCATACTCGTTACACCTCCTTCTGGATTTCGCCCATACGCGCGGC
Organism: Ruminococcus sp.; assembly: GCA_021203985.1. Lineage (GTDB taxonomy): Bacteria > Bacillota > Clostridia > Oscillospirales > Ruminococcaceae > Ruminococcus_C. The sequence continues at coordinate 10,940 of JAJQAB010000104.1, forward strand.
ATGAGCAAGGATAACATGTCTATTATAGCAAAATGTGCGGGAAAAGTCAAGGGGTTTTTGAAATTTTCCACGGAAATCAATTTTAGTAGACAACATGTAATAATTTATCGAAGTCGACCAAG
>JAJQAB010000080.1 GCA_021203985.1 Ruminococcus sp.
ATGAGAGCGCGTTTTTCTTCTTCTTTTTGTATCAGTTCTATTGTAGCATAACACTATTTCGACAAAGATCTGTGTATCAGTGCAAAAAATTTTCACCCATCGCTCCCACCAAAGCCAAAAAAATTTCGGAAAACAGTGGAAATGCGCTGCAAAATGTGTTATAATAAAAGAATCAACGGCAAAAAGGAGAGATGCTTTGTGCTTTGGATAGACTGTCACACACATACACAAATTTCGCCGGACGGCACTGGAACGGTGGCACAGCTCTGTGCGCGTGCCGCGTCCCTTGGGCTTTCCGTCCTCGCGGTAACGGAGCATGTCGAGATGAACCGTTTCTTTTCGCAGGCGCACTATGACACTCTGCCGCGCAACAAATGGGAAGTGTTCGACAACGCCGCCATACTTGAAGCATCCATGCAGGCGACGACTGCGAAAAAAGCGGCGGCAAAGGTGCAGGGGTTGACGCTGCTCTGCGGCATGGAGATGGGACAGCCGAATGCCGATTTCGGACTTTCCGCGTCCGCTGCCGGTGACAAGCGGCTCGATTTTATCGTCGCATCGCTGCACGAGCTTTTGGATCGCCCGGACTTCTTCTGTCTGGACTACCGCACGGAATCGATTCCGGCGCTTCTGGAGGTGTATTTTTCTCAGCTGTACGAGATCTGCCGCTGGGGGAAATTCGATGTGCTCGGGCACCTCACGTATCCCCTGCGCTATATCGATGGAGAAGCCAAAATTCCAGTCGACCTCTCGCCCTATACAGAGCAGATCCGCGCGTGTTTCCGCGCACTGATCGAAAACGGCTGCGGCATTGAGTTAAATACCTCTGGGCTGCGGCAGGCGTATCAAAAGCCGTTTCCGACACTTGAGCTTCTGACGTTATACCGCAGCATGGGCGGCGAAATCCTGACATTCGGTTCGGACGCGCACTGTGCCGCGGATCTCGGAAAGGGTATTGCCAAAGGCGCTGTGCTTGCAAAGGCGGCTGGCTTTACCCATGCATGCTATTTTGTCAAGCGCGTCCCCCAATTTTTTACGCTGGAATAACCGGATGCATCCGGTTGAAATAAACGGCGGCATCTGATTCAGGCACTGTCGTTTCTGATTAGAAAGGAAGGATCTATTATGAGAGAACAGTTAATCGCCTTATTGCAGAAGAACGCGCGGCTCTCCAACGCAGAGCTTGCTGTTATGCTCGGCACGACCGAAGCGGAAACCGACGCGGAAATCCAGAAGCTCGAAGCGGAAGGCGTGATCAAAGGCTATGCCGCCATTGTGAATGAAGAGCTTGCTAACGATGACATGGTAACCGCGATCATTGAACTTCGCGTTACACCGCAACGCGACTGTGGCTACGAAGAAATCGCACACACGATCATGCAATACGATGAGGTAGAGGGCATTGCGCTGATGGCTGGCGCCTACGATCTCTCTGTTACCGTCAAGGGCAAGAACGTCAAGGAAGTTTCGATATTCGTCTCACAGCGTCTCGCACCGCTTGCAGGCGTGCTTTCTACGGCAACTTATTTTGTACTGAAAAAATACAAGGAAAAGAGCATCGTCATTGAGGGCGAGGAAGCAGACGAACGGGGCTTTTATTGCCCATAAGGAAGAAGAGGAAAGGGGAGAAAGCTTGTGCTACAATATGACACGCTTCTTTCAGATCAAGTCAAGCAGATGAAGCCATCCGGCATCCGAAAGTTTTTCGACCTTGCCGCTACAACAGAAGGCGTAATCAGCCTTGGTGTTGGCGAGCCGGATTTCCAGACGCCGTGGACAGTGCGCCGGGCGGCGATCGACAGCCTGGAACGCAAGCGCATGATCTACACGGCAAATTCCGGTATGGCGGAGCTGCGCCAGGAAATCAGCCGGTATACCAAACGGAAATATCAGATCAGCTACCAGCCGGACGATGAGATTCTCGTAACGGTCGGCGGATCGGAAGCAATTGACCTTGCGATTCGCGCGGTTGTCAATCCCGGTGATGAGGTGCTCATTGTCGAGCCGTCCTTTGTGTGCTATAAGCCGATTGTAGAGCTGATGCACGGCGTTGCCATACCGATTTCAACCAAATTAGAAAACCGCTTTAAGCTGACTGCGCAGGAGCTTCGCGAGCACATCACCGACCGGACGAAGATGCTGATTCTGCCATATCCCAACAACCCCACTGGCGGCATTATGACCCGGGAGGATCTCGAAGCAATCGCCGAGGTACTGCGCGATACGAACATCCTGGTGTTAACGGACGAGATTTATTCTGAGCTTACTTACGGCAGAAAACACGTGTCGATTGCTTCGATCGATGGCATGTGGGAGCGTACGATCTATGTGAGCGGCTTTTCGAAGGCATTTGCGATGACCGGCTGGAGACTGGGCTACATCTGCGCGCCGAAGCCCTTGGCGGAGCAAATGTTGAAAATTCACCAATACGCCATCATGAGCGCCCCAACGCTTAGCCAGCATGCGGCAATTGTCGCCCTACGCGAATGCGACCACGAGGTGCAGAAGATGGTGGACGAATACAACATGCGCCGCCGTATGCTTGTAGATGGCTTTAACCGCATCGGTCTGAACTGCTTCGATCCGGAGGGCGCGTTTTATATCTTCCCATGCATCCGCAGCACCGACATGACGAGTGAAGTGTTCTGCGAAACGCTGCTGCAGGAAGAAAAGGTCGCTGTCGTGCCAGGCAACGCCTTTGGCGAAAGCGGCGAAGGATTTGTCCGCGTCTCCTATGCCTATTCGCTCAAGCACCTGCAGGAAGCGCTGCGCTGCATCGAACGCTTCGTCAAGCGGCACAAAGGGACAACAGCATGAAAACAGAAATTCGAATGGCACCGGCAAAAATTAATTTAGGTCTGGACATTGTCGGCGTGCGCGAGGACGGCTATCATTTGCTCGAAACAGTATTTCAAACGATCTCGATTTCCGATTGCGTCACCGTAAGTCTCACCGAAGTGCCTGGAATCACCCTGCAGTGCACCGATCCTACCGTGCCATGCGATCCGCGCAACATCGCCTGGGAGGCGGCGCAGTGGTTTTGTGAGGCGGCGGGACTTTCCTGCGGCATCCAGATCACGCTGGAAAAGCACATTCCAACGCAGGCAGGTATGGGCGGCGGCAGCACGGACGGCGCAGCGGTTTTGACCGCATTGCAAAAACTAACGCGTCAGCCTTTGTCGCAGGAACGGCTCTTTCGGATTGCCGCGAAGCTGGGTGCGGATGTACCATTCTTTCTGTGTGGCGGAACTGCGTATGCCTCTGGAGTCGGAGAGGTATTAGAGCCGCTTCCGCCGTTTTCCGCAAAGCATCTGGTCCTTGCAAAGGGTACGCAGGGCGTTTCTACGGCAGAAGCTTACGCGAAAATCGATGCGCTGGAGCATCCGACACATCCGCCGGTACAGGCGCTGCGTCTGGCGCTTTTGCAGCAAAAGCCGCTGTTGGAAATCGCTCCGCTTTGCGGCAACCAATTTGAAACTGTCATCGCACTCGATGAAATCACACAGATTCGCGCTATTATGCAAGAATACGGCGCGCTTTGCAGCGTCATGACCGGCAGTGGTGCAGCGGTGTTTGGACTGTTTTCCACAAAGGCGGACGCTGAAAAAGCCTGCGCCGCGCTAAAAAAACAGACCGCATTTGCGCAGTGCTGCGAAACGGTTTCACGATAACGACAAAAAATCCGTCAGGGATCATCGCCTTGACGGATTTTTTATATAACTAATCTCGGATATACCCATCCTTCACAAAAAGACGCACCACCCATTTCGGCAGCTGTGCCGCGTGGTTTACCACATAGAGAAAGACAAGCGAAAAAAGCACCACCGCTGCCATCGGAAGAAAACTCAAACAAAAATATTGAACGTTCTGGCGCAGATGATAAGCATTCATCTGATCCAAAGTCAGGTACGTAACGCCGCTTTCCATATCCGTCAGTGCATAAACCGCCACTGAATCGTCCGTTTCCAAAAGCACATCTACCGCAAACACCGGCACATCGTCCGCTGTCGTCTCGCCGGTCAAGAGCGTCTGTTTCATCGGAAGCCGCTGCAGCAGTACTTGCAAGTTTGCGATATTTTTTTCCATGTCCGAAATCTCATAGCATGCGCCGTCCGCCGCATACAATTGCAATGTCTCTTCCGACCAGCACGCCTCGGTCACCGTAAGTTCTTCCCACTGCAATTGCTCCTGCGTATAAGACGGTGTCCATAAGTACACTGCCATCACCGGGAGCACCACGCTGACTACAAGCAGCATGAGAAAGACAAAGAGAAATTCGCCAGGATTTTCCAGCTTTCCGCGAAAAAGATCTGAATGCACCGGAAGCGCGCGTCCATCGTTTAGAATGAGATATTGCTTTCTGGTAAATTGCACAAATTCATTTCCGCCGAGTGCAAGTCTATCTACACGGATTTTTCGCCGGAAAAAGCGCTTGTGAAAATAAAGAGCCTTGTCCTTTTGTTCGCCGGAATAGGCGGAAAGATCGGCATAGGAAAAGGTACGGCGCACGCCGAAGCAACTGCGCACAACAATCTACTTTTTGTCATAGGTAATGTGCCAAACAAACCCGACCGACAGAAAAAGCAGCCCACAGAGAAAAAAGATCCCGGGCAGTATGAAGCTCGACAGCTTCCGGCCAGAAAGCAGCATCACCACAAGCACCGTGCCGAAAGACATGGTCAAAAGAATCCCAAAAACCCCAAATCCCTTTGGCATGCGCACGATTTTTTTCGATTTATTCTGCATAAGGCTTCGTCCTCCTCCACATCACGACATAGCACAAAAAGAACAACACCGCACACAGCGGCAGAATTCGAATGCTTCTCGCAAAGCCGAAGTGATCCACCAGTGTGCCAAAGCCGGCGTTAAAGGCAATATCAAACAAGGTCGCCACCGCGGTAATCAATCCCACAGCAACGCCATTGCTTGCGGCAGGATAATACGTGCCGATGATCAGCACAATCGTTGGCCACAGAATCGAAAACGCTAGACCCGACAGCATCAGCAGCACAATTCCGGAACGCCCGAGCAGAATCCCTGTTAGGTAAAGCGCCGCGCCAATTCCGGCGAAAATCGTAATACTCCGACCCGGTGTCAGCTTCTGCACCAGCGGTGCAAAAAGGAGTCGCCCGATCATGATCCCGCCAAAGAAAATGGAGAGCGCAAGCGCCGCCCGTTCCCGCGTCAGACCTAAGCATTCGCCGCCATAGCTCACCATCCAATTTTGCAGCCCGTGCTCCGCCACGTAGTAAAAGCCGCAAATGCAGATGAGATACTTGCACGCCGGATGTTTCAAGATACTTTTGTATGCCGCCCAGGTGCTGCCCTGTTCCTTTGGCTGCGGCGCATTTTGTTTCGGAAGCGGCATGCGATGCAGAAAGCAAAGTCCCAAAGCGCCCAGCAAAAGCAGCACCAGGTTAATGACATGCCAGGACTGCATGCGATCGGCAACCTTTCCGCCGATGTTCTGTGCGGCAAAAATCCCCACGCCGTTTGTGAAATTGAAGAGATTGATATAGAACGCTGGTGCGGCAAAGAGAAGCGGCGTAATCACATTCAACGATGTGGAAAGCATGGTCGATGCGCCCAAGCTGAACACCATCGCGACCAGCAGAATCGGATAGCTTTCCGTGGTGATATAGCACAAAAGCGCCGCCATCCAGAGCAGCATCACCATACAGAGAAACCGCTTTTTGGACATACGGTCCAAAAAGTAACCGCCGATCAGCAGAAACACCAGATTCCCCACATAGCTGCACATAATGATCATCGAGGACTGCGTTTTCGTTAAGGTAAACGTATCCTCAAACAGCGGCAAAAACACACCGCGCAAGCCATCGCTCGCGCCAAGCGCCACCATCATCAGCACATAATAAGCGAGAATCAAAACTTGCTCCGACCGCTTCGGAGTGGCAACGCGATTTTCCATCCGTTCTCCACCCTTTTCCATCAAAAATCGCCCTGTTCATCGACATGGGTCAGAGCGATTATGTTTTTTAAAATTTTTTCAGAAAGTTCCGTCTTATCCCAAAATCATCGCGCTAAATGCCGTATCCAATGCATCCTTCTTGGATTCCGCTTCGGCATTCGTTTCCGCCTTCGTAGTATAATACGCCTTGATCTTCGGCTCTGTGCCAGAGGGACGAATTACAACCTTTGCGCCGTCCTCCAGCGAGAACGCCAGTACATTCGACTTTGGCAGCGTGATTGCAGTCTCCACACCGGTTTCACAATTCTTCGAAACGCTGGTCTGATAATCGTCAAACTGCAGCACAGACAAGCCGCCGATTTCTGTTGGATGCGCGCCGCGCAGCTTCGTCATAATTTCCTGCATCTGAATCATGCCACTTTCGCCCTCAAAAGTAAAGCTGTGCTGGCTGTGGACATAGACGCCGTACTTCGAGTACATCTGTCTGCGCGCTTCGATCATCGAAATGCCCTTGGTGCGATAATACGCCGCCATTTCGCAAATCAGCATGGACGCAACAACCGCATCCTTATCGCGGACATAAGTGCCCGCTAGATAGCCATAGCTTTCTTCAAAGCCAAAGATATAGCGGGACTCTTCGCCCTTCTCCTCCAAAAAGCCGATCTGTTCGCCAATGAACTTAAAGCCGGTCAGAACATCGATCACTTCGACGCCATAATTTTTCGCAATGGCATTCACAATATCCGTTGTCACGATCGTCTTTACGACAATCGGATTTTCCGGCATCGTGCCCTTTTCGATGCGCTGCTGGCAGATATAATCGAGCAGCATTGCGCCCACTTCGTTTCCGGTGAACAGCGCATAATCATCGCCGTCCGGCACTGCGATTCCTACGCGGTCCGCGTCTGGGTCAGTTGCCAGGAGCAGATCAGGCTTTACCTCACGGCAGAGCTTCAAGCCGCATTCCAGCGCTTCACGGATTTCCGGGTTCGGATACGGGCAGGTCGTGAAGTTCCCGTCCGGATTTTCCTGTTCCGGTACAACCATCACGTCCTGAATGCCGATTGCTGACAGAATATGGCGAACCGGCTTGTTGCCCGTGCCGTTGAGCGGCGTATAAACAATCTTCAGTCCGCTCTTTGCGCAGAGATCCGGATTCAGGCTCTGCTTGCACACGTCTGCATAATAAGCGTCAATTACCGACTGCGGCGTGTAGGTCACCGTACCTGCGGAAACAGCTTCTGCAAAATCCACATGCTTGACATCGTCAAACATATCCAGTGCATTGATCTGTTCCAGCACAGCGTTTGCCGCATCGATTGTCATCTGACAGCCATCGCTGCCGTATACCTTATAGCCGTTATATTTTGCCGGATTGTGACTCGCCGTCACCATAATACCTGCGCTGCAATGCTGTGCGCGAACTGCATATGACAGCATCGGTGTCGGCATCAGTTCGGTATAAATATAAACGTGAATGCCGTTTGCCGCCAGCACCTCTGCCGCCGCTTTTGTAAATACATCCGATTTGATCCGGCTGTCGTAAGAAATCGCAACTCTCGGATTCGAAAAGGCGGCGTTCACATAATTTGCCAACCCCTGCGTTGCACGGCGAACCGTGTAAATATTCATGCGGTACGTGCCAGCGCCGATTACGCCGCGCAGTCCGCCGGTTCCAAATTCTAAGTCCCGATAAAAATGATCGCTGATCGCAGCGTCATCTCCTGCGATTTCCTGCAGTTCCTTCTGTAAATCCACATCTTCCGTGGCTTTCTCCAACCACTGCTGATACAACTTCTTCTCTGTCATTCGAATACCTCCATAACATTTAAACTATACGCGAAAAAGGAAAAACTATCTCCCTTTTTTCGACACAAAAAGTACAAATTATCCCGATCCTATGGGAAATTGAAAAGGACGGTCTTTTCAGTGCAATACACATCGCCTTTCGCAGCACTGCCTCAAAGACCTTCTATATTATACCACAAATCCCAAAAGGATGCAACGCTTTTTTCCTGGATTTCTAGAATATTTTACAGACAGCGCCGCGCAAGAACCCACGTCAATTATCGCTCAAGTCGAATTTTTCCTCTTCGTTGGAGAAGGCGGCGTCTAAAATCTTTCCATAAAACCCTGCCGGATTCAGCATAATTTGCTTCCCGAGGTACGTTGCCTGCGTATAATCCGGCGCATACAGCTTCAGATCGAGCAAATCGTCCGCGAGATCTAGGCAACGCACATGGACGTAATAGCCTTTTTTCAGCGAAATATAGTCAATCTTCACTTCGTTTTCGCGTTTGATCCGTGCGAAATAATGCAGCGCCGCCGAAACGAGCTTGTCCCGATACGCCTTCCCCACATAGTTGCGCAGTTCCTTCGCCGTACGCACGCCCTGCTGCGTTAAAACATACGCCTCCTCGTCCGTGCCAAACGGCTTTTCCACACAGACAGATTCATGGCGTGTGAGATAGTCGATCGAATCCTGATAGGCAAAATAGTTAATAATGTCATTCCCCACTGCGATATCATACAAATGCGACACGCGCACCGGTTCATCGATCCGATAGAGCAAATAACAAATCAAAATATTCGCTGTATGCGGATTGGTAATCGGCGGCGTTGCCAGCTTCGCCATTTTCATCAGATTTTCTTCCCGCACCGTTTTTCACCTCACGTTCTGCCGCACACACGCTGTACGGTGTCGCCTTAAAAATTCGGATAATCCATCATATGCGACAGCAGCGCCAGGTTCACCGCCGCTTCCACACAGGGCACAGCGCGCGGAACAATACACGGATCGTGCCGCCCTTGAATTTGCAGCGTCTCGTTTGTCTTTGCACGGAAATCCACCGTCTCCTGCGGCTTTGCAATTGACGCAGTCGGCTTGATGGCGACATTGAGCGTGATTGGCATCCCGGAGGAAATGCCACCAAGGATTCCGCCGTGGTTATTGGTTTTGGTTTTAATATGCCCGTTTTCATCCACATAAAACGGATCGTTATTCTGACTGCCGACCATCTCCGCGACCTGGAAGCCTGCGCCGAATTCCACGCCCTTTACCGCAGGAATCCCAAAGATCAGCTGTGCAATTGTATTCTCCAGCCCGTCAAAAATCGGCGATCCGATGCCGGCAGGTACATTCACCGCCGCGCATTCAATTAAACCGCCCAGGGACTCACCGCCCTTTCGCGCGTTGCGGATGTCCTCCTGCATGCGCGCGCCCTGTGCATCATTGATGATCGGGAATTGCTTTTCCCGAACAGACAACAAATCCTCCTTGGTCACATGGGTGCGGCTAAACACATCGTCTGCAATGCCGTGAATCGATGCGATATGCGCACCGGTATAGATCCCACGCCGTTCGAGAATCTGACCGCAAACTGCACCAGCAAAGCAGAACGGCGCTGTCAGGCGTCCGGAAAAATGTCCGCCGCCGCGCACATCGTTAAAGCCACGATAGCGCATCGCACCGGTATAGTCCGCGTGACCCGGGCGCGGCAGTCTCGACAGATCCAGGTAATTCTTCGAACATGTATCCGTATTCTGAATAAACGCACAAAGCGGTACGCCGGTCGTGCGGTTGTTTAAAAGTCCAGACATCACCTGCAGCAGATCCTGTTCGCCGCGCGGCGTCGTTGTCCCATCCTTTTTCGGTGCACGGCGTGCCATGAACTGGCGCAGTTTTTCCAGGTCGATATATTCACCCGGCGGCAGGTTGTCAATCACGACCCCAATCGCCGGGCCGTGTGATTCTCCAAAAATAGAAATAGAAATATTATGATTCCAGAGTGATGACATGGCAATACCTCCTAATTGATTCTCATCCTTTTGCACACAAGAGCCGTACCGGTCAGTAGATTCGCCCAAGACGATGTCACTGCGCCATCCATGCGACAAATTCCGCAAACGGCATCGAGCGGATCGATGCGTTCCCGATCATTTCGCAGACCACGAACCGCAAATCTGCGCTTGCACGTTTTTTATCCTTTCCACAAAGCGGCACAAGCTCTGCAAGCGATGCCGGCACTTGCGTTGGCAGGTCATATGCAGTTACGCACCGGCACAGGCGCTCATACAGCGCATCGCTGCACGTTTTTTTCGCCATCATGCACATACCTGCCGCAACCGCGCTCCCGTGGGTATAGGTTTCATAGTGATAATAGCTTTCAACAGCATGTCCCAACGTATGACCAAAATTCAAGATCATCCGCTCGCCCGTATCAAACTCATCGTGTTCGACCACATTGCGTTTGATATCGATACAGGTGGAAATCACATCCGCAATTACATCGTGAATCGTGTCCAACGTGTATTGTTCCAGCAGTTCGAACAGCGCTTCATCGCGGATCATGCCATACTTAATGACCTCTCCCATACCATCCGCCAGGAACTTCCGCGGCAGCGTTTGCAGGGTATCCGGATCGCAGATCACAGCAGTCGGCTGCAGAAATGCACCCACAAGATTTTTCCCGCCCGGCAGATCGATCGCAGTCTTTCCACCGACCGAGGAATCCACCTGTGCCAAGAGCGTAGTGGGAATCTGCACATAGTCCAGACCGCGCAGATACGTTGCAGCCGCAAATCCGGTCAGATCGCCAACCACACCGCCGCCGAGCGCAATCAGGCAGTCCGTACGCGTCACCGCGTTTTCGCACAGAAAATCGTAAACCTGATTGAGCGTTGCGCTGCACTTTGATTTTTCTCCGTGTGGAAAGACAAACTTCACCACATGAAAACCGCTTTGCTCCAGGGACACCTGCACCGTTGCGCCGTACAGCGCGTCCACATTATCATCCGTCACAATCGCAGCCGTCTGCGGCGTCCGCTGCTGACGCAGCAGCTGACCACATTGCGCCAGCTGCCCTGCGCCAATCCAGATCGGATACGTCCGACTAGCATGTACTGTTATTGTTTTCATTCCGACTCCTTCCGTGGCAATGCCAAGCGCATCGCCACTCGAAAAATAGCCGCCCCGAGCAGAGTTAGAGCGGCTATTTCGAACCATCGTTTTCGAGAAATATCTCTTTCTATTATACCTGAGCACATGACACTAGTCAAGCATTTTTTTCAAAGTGCCACGGAAATCAATTTTAGTAAACAACATGTAATAATTTATCGAAGTCGACTAA
>JAJQAB010000074.1 GCA_021203985.1 Ruminococcus sp.
GCTTGGTCGACTTCGATAAATTATTACATGTTGTCTACTAAAATTGATTTCCGTGACAATCCGCTTTGCGAGCTTGACAAGAGTCAAAACCTATGGTATAATAGCACTATCGAAAATCACACAGAAAAAGAACACCTTTTCGAGGATGCCGCACAATCAAAAAAGCGGCGTTTTTACCGTGTTCAGAAAGGACGATTCCTATGAAAAAGACAATTCCGGCACTTTGCTGCGCCGGCATTCTCTGCACGATGACAGTCGCTTCTCCATGGACCGTCTCCGCGGACAGCAGCTCGATTCCAACTGTTGTCATGAAAAAAAGTGATGCACTGTATTTCGAAGTCAACAGCAACAGCGGCAGCACCTCAACAAAGCTGCTGCCGGATAGTCAGATTACGGGTGAAATCTCTGTCATCGTCCATGATCACCCCATACATGTTGTCATCTCGCGGCAGTCCTCCGAAGCACCGGTCGTCTATTACGAAACTGACCTTGCGCCCAAATCGGGAACGACCGCAACCGAATACGTCTTTTTGATGGACTATTCCGAGCTTCCGCAGGATGCCTCTCAATTTGACAAGACCTATACCGCCGATTTCCTGACAGGCGTCTACAGCTCGGCGTATGCGATCACGATCACCGTGCCCGATTCCAGCGGCGATGCCGTTTATACAGAGTCGGATCTTTTGATCGCCGATTGGCACACAGAAGAAGCGATCTCCGGCGTCACGCGCTATCAGTACAACGTCACCTTTTCAGAGGACACCAAAGAAGCGGTTGTCTCTTCCGAAAAAGCGGCCGTGATCAGCGATGGATCTGCGCTCTTAGAACGTGAGGTGCAGCTGCTCTGGGCGCCCTATACGCTGGGCGATGTCGACAACAACGGGAAAATCGACATCATCGACGCGTATAACATCCTCGTCTACTACGCAACACTTGCCGCGACCGGGTCGCTGCCGGAGGATGCAAACTTTGATGCGGCGGACGTAGACCTCGATGGCGAAATCACCATTTTTGATGCCTATACGGTTCTGATTTACTACGCAAAAACATCCGCTGGATATGAAACCACATTAGAAGAAATTGTCGAGAGCAATTCCTAAAGCGTGTGTTTACGGGCTAAATCGCGCCGAAAAATTTTCACACACAAACAAAAACTGTCGGGCGGCATAAGTCGCAGCCCGACAGTTTTTTCTTTTCATTTACATAAAGCGGCACAATGCCATTCCTGAAACGAATTGTACCTCATTATCGCATTATCGCAATGTGGCTTTAGTCCTCGTCATCTTCGTCAGCGCGGCCATTGTCCTCCGCCAACGCACGCATCGAGATCGAGATCCGCTTATTTTCAATGTCAATGTCGATGATCTTGACGTCAACCTGATCGCCAACAGAAACCACGTCCTTGACATTTTCAACGCGCCGATCCGCCAGCTGTGAAATGTGGATCAGACCGTCTATGCCATCCATAATCTGCGCGAACGCGCCAAACGGTGTAATCGAAACGATTGTAACCGTAAGAACGTCTCCGATTGCATAGGTCGACTTGAACTTCTCCCACGGATTATCCTCCGGCTTCTTGTAGCCCAGAGAAATCCGGTTGTTCTCCTGGTCGAGATCCTTAATGTAAACCTCAACATAGTCGCCAACGTTTACGACTTCGCTCGGATGCTTGATTCGCTTCCAGGACAGCTCTGAAATGTGTACCATACCGTCAATACCGCCCAGATCAACAAAAGCGCCATAGCTCGTCATGGACTTTACTTTGCCCTTGTATACCTTGCCGATTTCCGCGGAAGCCCAGAATGCTTCTCTTACTGCATCCTTCTCTGCCTTGATCACTGCCTTAATCGAGCCGACAGCTCTTCTGCGATGCTCGTTCACTTCGAGGATCACAAAGCGCTGCTTTGTCTTAAGAATTGCGTCCATCTCAGCGCCTCTCGGCAGGCCGCTCTGCGAAGCCGGAATAAATACGCGCACGCCGGCATAGTGAATAATCACACCGCCCTTTATAACAGCACTCACCGTGCCCTCGAGTACCGAATTTTCTTCCTTGGCCTTCATGATTTCTTCTAAGCCCTTGATCTCGTCTACCTTTTTCTTCGAAAGAGTAACGATGCCCTCCTGGTCGTTGATCTTCGTCACGACCAGGTCAACTTCATCGCCAATTGCAACTACATCAGAAGGTTTTTTTTCCGGATCATCGGTCAGTTCGCTCAGTGGCACATAGCCGGTGTGCTTTGTCCCAACATCTACAATCGCCTCAGTTTGATTCAAAGAACAGATCGTACCCTTGACTCTTTCTCCTGTATTTATTTTTTTGAAGGATTGATCCAATGCTTCTTCGAAGTTGATGTCTTCTTCCGAATTGTTGTTTTCCATAAGTTCAGTCATAGTTCGTTGAACCTCCTTAATGATATGTGCCGGTGTGGATGCGCCGGCAGTAATCCCGATTTTCTCGGCATTACGCAGGTCTAAAGTGTATAGCTCATCCGCATTCTCAATGTGATAAGATCGACAGTTTTGACGACAAATGTGAAACAACTTCATCGTATTCGAACTATGCCTGCCGCCCACAACGATCATCAAATCGGATTGACGAGAAAGCTTGTCCGCATCAGATTGCCGCACCTGTGTGGCGTAACAAATCGTATCGTAAACCATGATATTCGGGTTGTCCTTTGGAATAACCTCTAAACACTTTTCCCATATTAATATATTATACGTTGTTTGCGCAACAATTGCAAGCTTTTTGTATGACTTCCACAAATTTTCTTGAAAAAAAATGTTTAGCGCCTTCTCATCTTCGAAAACAAAGCAATTGTCCTTACAATGTCCAACAATTGCGGCTACCTCCGGATGTTTTTGATCACCGGCGATCAGCACGAAATCACCGACAGCAGTGTGCTGTTCCACGATCCGGTGAATTTTCGCAACAAACGGACAGGTGGCATCCACATATGGATTCCCGGCGCTTTCGAGCTGCTGATACACTGATGCGCTGACGCTGTGCGACCGGATTACAGCACATTCGCCTGGATGCAGCTGCGTAATTTCCTGTACAATCCGTGCACCTTTTCTCGTCAGGTCATCGACAACGTTTTGATTGTGGATAATCGGGCCAAGCGTTGCAACAGCCGAATACTCCTCGAGCGCCTGATAACAAAGCTTTACCGCACGATCGACACCAAAGCAAAATCCTGCAGACTCTGCAACGCGAATTTCTGCCATAAGCTATTCCTCCGTTCGGGTCTCATCGGTTGTCGTCTGCGATGCCGCCTGATTGCGCTGCATCTGCCGGCGGCGCTGCTGTGCGATTTCAATCGATGTGCGTTTTTTCGGTTCATCATGCTGGATCGGAAATGGCGGATTTTCCTCGACCATGCTGCGGATTGCATCCATAATCGCCTTGCGCATCGCGTGCATTTCGTGCGGCGTTGCCGTTTCATCTAGTCCATAGTCCGCCGCGTAGACCGGCTTCCCCACGCGTACGCAGATGCGGCTGCGAAAGTGCAGGTTATTCGAATCAAACACAAGTCCAACTGGAACGACCGGCTTGCCGCTGCGTGCCGCGAGTACACAGACGCCGCTTTTTCCCCTGCCGACTTTTCCATCCGTATGGCGCGTTCCCTCCGGGAAAATGGTCAGGTGACGCCGCTTTTCCAGGCGGTGCGTGGCTTCTGTCAGCATATCATACGCCGGATTTTTCGCATCTGCCGTGGGGAACGCCCCCATAAACCGAATAAACGTTCCGAACACCGGATTCTGAAATAGTTCTTCCTTCGCGATATAATTAAACGGATGCGGTGCAGCCATTGCAACCAAAACAGGATCGAGGTAGCTGCGGTGATTCGATGCGAAGATCACTGCCGTTCCCTTTGGCACATTTTCCCTTCCCTCGAACGAAATCCGATAATAAAAGAGAAAGAGAAAGCACACAATCCAGTATGCAATCCGATAAAAAAACGCTACGATGTAATAGCCCAAAAAAGCAACCTCCCTTTGTTCGATACATAGAGCAGCGCCGCAAAACAGCGTGATCTCAGTCTAGATCAAATTTCGTTTCAATCAAATCCATAATTTCCTCGCACACTTCGTGAAAGCCCATTTTTGTACTGTCGATCAGCACGGCATCATTTGTGCGCTTCAGCGGCGAAATCGCACGGTGCATATCGTTATCATCGCGCTGTTTGATTTCCTCTAAAATCTGCTCATAGCTCGGCATGTCCGGCTTATCCTCGAGTTCGAGATAGCGGCGGCTGGCGCGTTCCTCTGCGGAGGCGGTCAGATAGATTTTCAAATCAGCATCCGGCAGCACCGCAGTTCCAATATCTCTGCCATCCATAATCACATTATACGCGTGTGCGATTTCCTTTTGCATTTCCAGCAAAAATTCCCGCACTTCCGGCAGCGCCGAGACTTCCGATGCCTTCATGGAAATTTCCTGTGTCCGGATCTTGTCCGTGACATTTTCTCCATTCAAAAAGATGCACTGCATGCCGCCGAAGTACTTCATTTCGAGGTGGCACTCGCTTTCTAGCTTACGTAAAAAATCGCGCTTGGTGGGATAATCCAACGCAAACAATGCAATCGCGCGGTAAAATGCCCCGGTGTCTACATAGACAAAGCCGAGCTCCGATGCGACTTCTCTGGCAATGCTGCTTTTCCCTGCACCGGCAGGGCCATCAATGGTGATATTGATCGTTTTCATAAGGTAACTCCTTTATGTATGTATAATTTTCAAGGCAATACCGCACAGAGATTGTATGTCAAATGCGCCAGCAGATTTTTTCTTTAGATTATTAAGTGACGATGAAGCAATACTTGATGTATTGCAAGGAGGAACTTAATAAGATGAAGGAAAAGATGTACCGCAAAGGCACTCCCTTCGGTCGCCACAGATGGCGTGCAAAGCCGTAGGCGGTCTTTGTGCGGTGTCGCCTTAGAACTTGTCGCACGAGAGAGACGATTTCATACCCTCTCCGGCGCTGCGTGCAGTTGCAAAGGCAATTTGCAGATTAAATCCGCCCGTAAACCCATCGACATCCAGAATTTCTCCGGCAAAATAAAGATCCGGGCAGAGCTTCGATGCCATCGTTTTGGCATCGACCTCGCGAACCGAGACGCCACCCCGCGTGATAATCGCTTCCTCAATCGGGCGAAAGTCGCGGATGTGCAGCGGCAGCGCCTTCACAGTACGGCAGAGACAAAGCCGCTGCTCACGCGTCAGGCTATTCGCCTTGGTTTCCGGCGGAATCTCACAGATGCGCAATAGCGGCAGAATCAGCTTTGCCGGCAGAAGCGCGCGGAGAATATTTCCCAGATCTCGGTTCGTATTTTCCGACAAATCGCGCTGTACACGGCGATCGAGCTGTTCTGGCGTTAGACCTGGCTTTAAGTCGATTTCCAGCCGATATGCACGCGACTCGTCCTGCCGCATCACTGCGCTCGCACGGAGCACCAATGACCCTGATACGCCGAAATGCGTAAAGAGCATCTCGCCGAGTTCCTCAAACACGCAAGTCTTGCCGTGATACAGCCGCAGCGTCACGTTTTGAAGCGATAATCCCATCGCCTTCTGACACCACGTTTCCTGAATCACCAACGGCACGAGAGAGGGCTTTGGTGGAAGGATCGTATGTCCTGCGGACTGCGCCAGCCGATAGCCATCGCCGGTAGAACCGGTACGCGGATAGGATATGCCGCCGGTTGCCAGCAGTGTGTTCCCTGCCCGAAATTCTCTGCCGTCCACAGTTCTCACGCCGGCACACCTGCCGTTTTCGAGCAGCAGTGCCTGTGCCTTGGCGTGCACCACCGCAACGCCTGCCTTTCGAATGGCGCGCTGCAATGCCTGCACCACATCCTCTGCACGGTCGCTCACCGGAAACACCCGATTGCCCCGTTCTATTTTCAGCGGTACGCCCAGGCACTCAAAATAGTCCATCACGTCCTGCGGCATACAGCGCGAAAATGCACTGTACAAAAACTTCGCGTTACCGGGAATATTCGCCATCAGCGCTTCGCGGTCACAGGCGTTTGTCAGATTACATCGCCCTTTTCCGGTGATCCGCAGTTTTTTTCCCAGACCTTTGTTTTGTTCCAAAATTACACAGCGTTGACCGCTGTCGGCGGCAGTCAGCGCAGCAAACATTCCTGCCGGGCCGCCGCCGATACATAAGTGATCCGTATCCATAATACCTTTCCGCAGCATGTTTTGCTGCAAAACAAGAAAGCCATTCGGTCTTTCTGTTCAATGTTTTTTCAATTTCCGGGTACGGTGCAGAAGCATTTCCCGCCGCTGCCTTGTTTTCCCCGCATCCACAACATAGCCATCCGGCGTCTGCCTTAGCACATCACCCTCTTTCGCTTCTGGCGGAAGCTGCGAACGCAAAACCTTCTCGCTGCCGCTGTCCGTTTCCAGCACAGCATACGGCATCTCGATTCGATCCAAAATCAGCATATCCATCCCTCCAACACTTTTGGCATCATGCAGACGCTGTCGTCTGCACTGAAATCTCCGTTCCATCCGATGTGATTTCCACTGTGCCGTCCTCGTCTGTCCGCCAAATTTGCTCGCCGCAGTAGACCGTGAGCCGTGCAAGCGCTTCGCTGGTCGGATGGCCATACGAATTATCCGCGCCGCAGGAAATCACGGCGTATTGTGGCTCGATCGCATCCAGAAATTCCTTTGTCGAGGACTCCTTGCTGCCGTGGTGTCCCACCTTTAAGACATCCGCCTGCACATGAGGCAGCGCCCCAGATTCCAGCAGATCCGCCTCCTCCGGTTCAGACGCATCGCCCGTAAAGAAAAATCCCGTCTCTCCGCAGGTCAGATACACGCAGATCGAATAGTCATTCAGCGAGCTGTAATCATCGCCCGGTGACGGAATAATTTCCAGCTCCGCGCTTCCCAGATCAATTGTTATCGATTCCGCTTCCGTCAGTTCCAGGCCATTCGCCTCTACGCCGTCAAGGAACTTCTCATACGTCTGCGTAGTCGGAACCTGGCTGTTCGGCAGTGACGGAATCATCACGTTTTCGATCGACAAATCGTCATGCTCCGCCGCATATTCCAGAATTTCCGGAAGTCCGCCAATGTGATCGGCGTGCGGATGTGTGGCAATTACCCAGTCGAGCTGTGTCACGCCATAGCTTTGCAGATCCGCCAACACATCGCCGCCGGCGCTCTGTTCCCCGGCATCGATCAAAACTGCCGCGGTACTCGTTACGATCAGCTCGCTGTCTCCTTGCCCAACATCGAGAAAATAGACCGTACAGCTTCCCTCCGCCGTTTCCTCGCCGCCGAACGCCTGGTGGAACGCATCGGTTAAATAAGCCTCCGCATCATCAAAAGCGCACCCGGAAAACAAAGTCAGCGAAAGCGCCATGAGTACCGCGATTATGTGATTCATTTTCATCCAAAGCACCCCTTTTTTATTGCAGCCGCCGCAGCTTACGCTCCGCGAACTGTTCCTTTGTCATCAGTACCTTTCGTGGCTTTGCGCCCTCATACGGTCCAATCACGCCCATTTCCTCCAGCTCGTCCATCATACGAGCCGCGCGCGCATAACCGAGCTTCAATCGCCGCTGCAGCGAGGAGGTCGATGCGTGTCCCGCTTCCACAACAAATTCGATCGCGCGTTCCAGCACTTCTTCGTCGCTTCCCGGTTCTGGCGCACAGCTTTCCGCAGACTGCGCCGCCTTCATTTCCTTTTGCTCCGCCTTCGTGACTGGGATGCTCTGCTCTACCTGTTCCATGATCTCGTCATTGTAGCTGCTCTGCATCTGTTCCTTGATATAGGAAACGGTTTTTTCAATTTCCTTCGTGGAAATCAAACACCCCTGCACACGAATCGGCTTGAGCTTCCCGTTCGGCAGGTACAGCATATCGCCGTGCCCGAGGAGTTTTTCCGCACCGCCGCTGTCGAGAATCGTTCGCGAGTCCACCTGTGACATCACCGAAAGCGCAATGCGGCTTGGAATATTCGCTTTGATCAGACCCGTAATGATATCCGTTGTCGGACGCTGCGTTGCGATAATCAAATGCATCCCTGCCGCACGCGCCTTTTGTGCCAACCGGCAAATGGCGTCCTCCACTTCCTTCGAGGTCGTCATCATCAAGTCCGCAAGCTCGTCAATAATGACGACAATCTGCGGCATGCGCTCTAATTCGCTGTCCGGCTGCGCCGCGAGAAGATTGAAATCGTCCAGATCTCTGACGCTGTTTTCAGCAAACAAATTATAGCGCCGCTGCATTTCCTGTACTGCCCAATTCAGCGCGCCCGCTGCCTGTTTCGGATCGGTCACTACCGGAATCAGCAGATGTGGGATGCCCTCATACACAGTAAATTCCACGATTTTCGGGTCGATCAGAATCAGCTTCACCTCATCGGGCGCAGCATGATAGAGAATGCTCATAATGATGGAGTTTGTGCAGACCGATTTCCCCGATCCGGTCGCTCCAGCAATAATCATATGCGGCAGCTTCGCGATGTCACCGACCACTGCGTTTCCGGCGATGTCACGCCCGACTGCAAACATCAGCTTGCTCTTCGAATTGCGGAAGCTGTCGCTCTCCAGAATTTCACGAAGCGAAACCGTATCCTTGTGGCCGTTCGGTACTTCGATACCAATCACCGGTTTTCCCGGAACGGGCGCTTCAATCCGGACGCCCTGTGCCGCGAGGGAAAGCGTGATATCATCCGCAAGCCCGGTGATTTTCGAAACCTTGATTCCAGCCGCCGGCTGTATTTCATAGCGCGTAACCGATGGTCCACGTGAAATTCCCGTGATCCGTACTGTAACGCCAAAGCTGCTGAGTGTGTCGACCAGAATCCCAGCGTTTTCCTTCATTTCCTGTTCCGCTGCAGGATCCTTCGCACGGCTGACACCGCTTTGCAAGAAGTCGAGCGGTGGGATCTGATACGTCTGAATCGGCAGTGAAGCCTGCGGCGTGCACACTTCTGCCGGCGATGCGGCAGGTTCTGCCTCCTGTGCTTTCACAGGCTGCAACTGTACTGGCGGCACGTCCTCCGGAAACAGCGGAATATCCACGTCCATATCGTATCCATCATCTGACGGCGGCATGTTGTATTGGTTGATGAACGCGTCCAGCTCCGGTGAAAGCAGCTGTTCTTGTGACGGCATTTCGTCCGCAACTGTTTCCTCCGGTTCTAGCTGCTCCAAATCCTCCTGCGCTGTCTCCTCGCGCAGGCTCTGCAATGCCCGTTCCAAGAGCTGTGGCAGCCGCAGCGTTCTTTTTTCCTTCGCGTCCTCCTGCGGCGATTCCGGCAAGTCCCGAAAGTCCCTGTCGTTTTCCTCATCCGCCCAATCCGGCTCGCGATTCCAAAGCTCGCGCAGTTTCCGAAACGGCGAAAGCAGCATGCCAAACAGCTGTCGCACGCTTAAATCAAGCATCCACATCAGTGCCACGAACAGCAGCAGCACAATGATAATCCGCGCGCCGGTTGCGCCCAGAATCCGGATCAGCGGATATGCCAAAATGGCGCTGATGACGCCACCGCATTGAAACGCGTTTTCCGCTGCGTTTTCATATAAGTAGCTGATGGCGCGAAAAAACGTCTTTTTTTCGATGTCGCCAACGAAGATAATTTGAATAAAACTGCTGACCAGCACAGTCAGTCCAAAGCCAAAGATCAGCCGCCTTGCAAGCGACATGCCGCTGCGCCGCTCGGTATAATAGGCGGACACCAGCAAAATCACAGGGACGATCAAAATCGAAAAGCCGAACACACCGCGCACAAAGCGGTGCATCAGATACCATCCTGCACTGCCTTGAATAAACGCGATGAGAAAAAACAAAATCGCCGCGGTGAAAAGCAGTACCGACTGAAATTTCATGTTGCTGTCCTGCCGCCGGTTGAGCTTTTCGAGTGCCTCCTCCTTCGGCGTGCGCGATGAAGCGGCTTTCCCTGCCGGCTTTTTTTTCGTTTTGGTAGATTTTTGTGCCAATTCATTCCGCCTTTCTATACAATAAAAAACACCAGACGGCTGCGCGAAAATCCGGCAGCGCCGCACTTCTTATGCGCCGCTTACAGACGCCGGAACATCCAGATAGCGCGGCGCAGTCGTTTCAATGGCATGATAAAGTGCTTCCACCGCATCATGCGGCGTCCCGATCTGGTCGATCAGATCACACACAACCGCCTCTTCCTCAGAAATCACCGTGCCGATATCAGTCGCAAGCTCCTGCGTATTCATGATCATCTGCTCGAGCGTCTCCGAAGCAATCCGGCTGTTTCGCGTAATAAAGCGATTGACGCGCTCCTGGATTTTTGCAAAATAAATTGCAGTTTGCGGCACGTCGAGCACCAGGCCATTTGTCCGAACCGGGTGCATCGTCATGGACGCAGACGGTACAATCATCGACACGTCAGCGCTCACCGCAAGCGGCACGCCAATCGAATGGCCGCCGCCGAGCACCAGCGAAACCGTTGGTGTGCGCATACCGGCGATCATTTCGGCAATCGCAAGACCTGCTTCCACATCGCCGCCCATGGTATTGAGCAAAATGAGCAGTCCTTCCACGTCTCTATCCTGTTCGATGGCAATCAGCGCCGGAATCACGTGCTCATACTTTGTCGTTTTGGTATCGTCCGGAAAAATCATATGCCCCTCCACCTGACCAATGATATTTAAACAGTGGATCAGGTATTTTGCATTCGCCGTGCGGACAATGCCGGTTTTTTTCGATCAGCTGCGCCTGATCCAATTGTTCCTATGTCTCAGACGAAGCACACGAAGCCTCTTTTTTCTGTTCCTCTTCCATATCCGATTCGCTCCTTTTCGATGGCATTTATGCACAGTATGCCCCAAAAAGAAACGATTATACCAGACCCGTAAAGCAGTCAGCGAAACCCAATATACCTCTATTATACCAACACTTTGTCAAAAAGTCAAGGCAACACCGCACAGAGACACGGAAATCAATTTTAGTAAACAACATGTAATAATTTATCGAAGTCGACCAAG